>JBKDWF010000071.1:0-10269 GCA_046338525.1 Holosporales bacterium | reverse complement strand
CTCCACCCTGACGCAATCAGATCTTGACCGCATCGCCGCACAAATCAATACTACTCCGCGAAAGTGCCTCGGGTATAAAACCCCAAACGAGGCTTTTTCCGCCGCTCTCAGGGGGTGTTGCACTTCGAATTAGACACCGCCGTGGCAGAAGCAATAAAGAAGCCTATTTTGCTTTTTTAAGCCGCCCTGCTGTGCGTAACCGTAACGCGTTCAGGCGAATAAAGCCGGCTGCGTCATTGTGATCGTAGCTTGCACCCTCTTCAAAAGTTGCCAGAGCCTCACTGTATAAGGAGTACGGTGACCGTCGCCCCGTAACCGATACGCTGCCTTTGTAAAGCTTGAGGCGCGCCGTTCCCGTTACACGTTCTTGGGTAGCATCAATGGCGGCTTGTAGAGCGAGTCGCTCCGGCGCAAACCAGAAACCATTGTAAACCAGTTCAGCATACCGCGGCATCAATTCATCTTTTAAGTGCGCCGCCCCGCGATCAAGAGCAATAGATTCCACTGCCCGTCGTGCTGCAAGCCATATGGTACCGCCTGGGGTCTCATAAATACCCCTAGACTTAATACCTACAAATCGATTCTCCACTAAATCGAGGCGGCCAATGCCATGTTTTCCGCCCAGTGCATTTAAACGGGTGAGTAACGCCGCCGGGGATAACCGTTCACCATTCACAGCGACGGGATCGCCAGCCTCAAAATCAACGGTTATTTCTTCAGGTGTATTAGGGGCTTGTTCCGGACTCACGGTGCGAAGGTACATGCCTTCATCCGGATGCGTCCAAGGGTCCTCAAGAGCCTTGCCTTCATAACTGGTGTGCAACAGGTTTGCGTCAATAGAATAAGGTGCTTCGCCGCGCTTGTCGCGTGCGATGGGAATTTGATGTTGTTCAGCGTACGCAATGAGCTTTTCCCGCGATAATAAATCCCATTCTCGCCATGGTGCAATCACCCGAATGTCCGGGTTTAAGGCATAATAGGTTAATTCAAAGCGCACCTGATCATTACCCTTACCCGTCGCCCCATGGGACACAGCATCGGCACCCACTTGGGCAGCAATCTCGATCTGCCGTTTGGCAATCAAGGGGCGGGCAATAGAAGTACCCAAAAGATAGCACCCCTCATACAGAGCATTTGCTCTAAACATCGGAAAAACGTATTCTTTAACAAATGCCTCCCGCAAATCTTCAACAAAAATTTGCCGGCAACCAAGCAATTCGGCTTTTTTTCGAGCCGGCTCCAACTCTTCACCCTGCCCTAAATCAGCGGTAAACGCGACCACTTCAGCATCATGGGCATCTTGGAGCCACTTCAAAATAACCGAAGTATCCAATCCGCCGGAATAAGCGAGTACTACCTTCAATTTTTTTGCCATGAGCGAACCATCCCTAAATCTAACCAAGTTTTTCCACGCGCCGGGCGTGACGTCCGCCCTCAAATTCCGTGCCCAAAAATACTTCAAGCAACCGCAACGCCACTGCCTCAGATATAACCCGTGCCCCTAACACCAAAACATTTGCGTTGTTGTGCAATCGTGCCAACCGCGCAAATTCTTCAGAATACACCAGCGCCGCGCGAATGTGCCTATGCCGATTAGCTGCAATGCTCATACCGATACCACTGCCGCATAATAAAATGCCCAAAGAATCAGGATTTTTGTGCAAGGCAGCGCAAACAGCATTGGCACGATCAGGGTAATCGATAGAATCCTCTGTCTGAGGCCCTAAATCTTGGACATCTTCGTTCTTGGCGCGCAAAAAATGTACTACGACTGTTTTTAATCGCACACCAGCGTGATCACTTGCGATGAATATTTGCCTTGTCATGAAGTTCAGGATAAGCATTTTTCATGCAGGTGCAACGGTACATTATTGCCATAATTTTCTGGCTTGTTTTAACAATATCGGCATCGGCGCAGGGAACGGCCAGTGCTCTTCAGGCTTATGCAAACGGTGAGTACACTCTATCTTTTCGCTTGTTGAATATTGAGTTAACACGTCGCCAAGACCCTTTGTTGTTGTATTTATTGGGTACACAATATATGCGCGGGCTTGGCACACAACCAAACTTAGAATACGCTCGCCAAGCTTTTAATGCCGCCGGAACCAGTTACCCGCCAGCGTTGGTGGCCTTAGGGCTGATGCAAGAGGGAGGCCTCGGTGGTCCCGTCAGCCCAGAAACAGCGGCACAATACTATTCCGCCGCAGTCCGGTTTGGCAGCCCCATTGCCGCCTGGCGTTTAGGCTTATTATTCCGAGACGGCAACGGCGTCCCGCAAAGCAGCACTGAGGCCGAAAAATGGTTTCGCTTTGCTGCGGAGCAAGGCGTGGTGGATGCCCAATATGAGTTAGGCCGCCTGTATGCTCTAAACGCCAACGATATGCAAACGTACCAAAACGGCGTGGTATTTCTACAACGCGCCGAGCAGGCCGGGCATCCTCTGGCGGCGGTAATGCTGGAAAATCTAGCCCGGTATCGTCGCCAGCAATAAGTGCACCTCTAGACTGATTGCTAGCCACTCATCCTTGGGCACCTCTATTAACCTCATTTCTGGGGCGATTGGCGTCGTCAGGTCTTTGCTCGCAATCCGCACGAGCAGTATATACCGCTCGCACATCAAAGCTTCCCCTCTCCATCTTGAGCGCGGCACTTGAGCGAAGCCCTTGCACATTCTTCATGTGCAAGGAATATACGTTACGCCGCCAGCCGCGCCATACTGAACCGGCGATAGCTGATGGCTTCGGCAACGTGGAACTTAGAAATATTTTCACTGTTTTCCAGATCAGCAATGGTACGAGCTACGCGCAGTACCCTAGTGTACCCCCTAGCGGACAATCGAAAACGTGCCGCTGCTTCATCCATCAAGGCCTGTCCTAGGGTATCCAGCACGGCGGTGCGCTGCAGTAACTCCCCATCTGCTTCGGCATTGCTGCCCACGCTGTGTCCAGCGTAACGAACGCGTTGGCGCTCTGTCGCCTTAAAGACACGAGCCGCCACCACCGCCGTCGGTTCCCCCATCGGGGCGCGAGCCAGATCACTAACGGCTACCGCCGGAACATCTACTTGGATATCAATGCGATCAAGAATTGGCCCTGATAATCGGGACTGATAATCACTGCCGCAGCGGGGAGCCTTACTGCACGCCAGTGCCGGGTCGGCAAGATGCCCGCATCGGCACGGGTTCATGGCGGCAATAAGCTGAAACCGCGCCGGGTAGGTCACATGGGCGTTGGCTCTGGCGATGGTAGTCTCTCCCGTCTCCAAGGGTTGGCGCAAGGCCTCCAATGTGGGGCGGCTAAATTCTGGCAATTCATCAAGAAACAGCACGCCATGGTGAGCCAAGGAGATTTCCCCAGGTCTGGCGCGATGCCCCCCGCCCACCAGTGCCGGGAGAGAGGCCGAATGGTGCGGGTCGCGGTATGGCCTGTCGCTAATGAGGGAGCCATCTTTGAGCAGCCCGGCAAGGCTGTGAATCATGCTGATGCTGAGTGCTTCCGGAGCGGTCATGGGTGGTAGAATACCGGGTAGGCGAGCGGCCAACATAGATTTCCCCGAACCCGGCGGGCCCACCATAAGCAAATTATGCCGTCCCGCAGCGGCAACCTCCAACGCACGCTTGGCCGTCTGCTGTCCCTTAACGTCGCCGAGATCGGCCACCCGACGGCGACTGTTTTCCCCCGGGGCACTGGCTTTAGGCATACTGAGTAATTGACGACCTTTGAGATGGTTGATGAGAGCGGGCAAGGACGTGGGCGCGAGAATTTCCATCTCCCCGGCCCAGGCTGCCTCCGCACCATTGGCTGCCGGGCAAATCAGACCCTTACCCTGACCGTTAGCGTGGACGGCGGCGGGCAAAACCCCGCTTACGGGGGTTAAGGTTGCATCCAAGGCAAGCTCCCCCAGCACCAAATACCGCTCCAGCCAATCGATAGGAATCACCTCCAATGCAGCCAACAGTCCAAGGGCAATGGGTAAATCATAGTGGCTGCCTTCCTTGATAACATCCGCCGGGGAAAGATTCACGGTAATCCGCCGCGGCGGCAGGCCAAGACCCATGGCATGCAGCGCAGCCCGCACTCGTTCCCGTGATTCTCCCACTGCCTTATCCGGCAAACCCACCACGGTAAACGCCGGTAGTCCCCCTGCCAAATGCACTTGGCAATCCACATCCAGTACGTCAACGCCGCGAAACGCTAAACTATAAGCCCGTGCCACCATAGGAGAAAGACCTACCATGCATACAAAGAGATGTCGATGTTGTTAATATATGGGCACCTCTATTAACCTCATTTCTAGGGCGATTGGCGTCGTCAGGTCTATGCTCGCAATCCGCACGTACGTTTGAGTACGCTTACGTTTGCTCGCATATACCTTCCTAGCCACTCATCCCTATAAATGGGTTAATAGAGGTGCCCATATAGAACAGAGGCACCCTACAGTCTTTTACTGCGTCACCTGCGCTCCATCTATAATAAGACGAATTTCGGTGCTAATTTTCTCTAAAATATTGGGTAAATCCCAGGCTCCCTTGGCGGGATCGGCTTCATAATACATCTCTGGGTATGAGGCGCACTGACGCATAAAATTAAACCTAGGATTAGCGGCATTGGAATTATACCCAACGGTGTACAAAAGCCTGAAAATTTTTGTCTTATTGGTTGTTCTGGTCACCCCAGCGCGTTTAAAATCATCGCACGCCCTGACCATATCGTCTTTAAGCTGCTGTTCGTTGGAAACGCCACCTGCATTATTCAGTGATATTTTACCATCAGCATCATGGGTTGGGACATTGGACATTACCAGAACACCTATTTCCAATACCTCCAAGGCGTTATCCTGCCCGGAAACTTTTTCCTT
This sequence comes from Holosporales bacterium, assembly GCA_046338525.1. Classification (GTDB taxonomy): domain Bacteria; phylum Pseudomonadota; class Alphaproteobacteria; order JAJTHO01; family JAJTHO01; genus JBKCUA01. Next base: position 5,412 of record JBKDWF010000071.1, on the reverse strand, counting down.
CAAAAGGTCATCAGCCTTGATGATCGCGCCAAGACTATTGTTCAGGCAATTCAACCAAAAGTCCTTATTTCCAGGGCGTTCCAAGCCGGAGTTGCCGTAAATTTGCTGTTCAAACGCCCTTGTACAACTCGCTGGCTTTGTCCACGTGCAGACCTCAGCCACCGCACCAGAAACACTGGCCGTTGGCCCAGAGGCATCCGACTCTAAAGCGCTGCTGGTAACAGCACTGTTATAAAAAACCGTTCCAAGAAAAGAATTCCCCCCAGATTGCCGAAAGGTAAAGAAGCGATCCACCGTATTTTGAGCGGCCATTTTTACCTGCTCAAATTTTTCTGGGTTACACGTTGTTCCGACAAGATTGTTGGAGCCAGATTTATCCAATATAAGCACCAGCTTCGTCAGGCGGGAACTGCCTTTAATTTTAGAACTGGAAACATTGGTGAGGGATAATGTTTTTGCACCAAACACTTTTGAAAATGTAGTTGGCACCTCCCCTTGCACAGTAATATCACAAGACTCCGTGCCTTGATTAAACCTCAACTGTAGGCCATTTTGTGTGCCGAGCAGGCCACCGCTGTAGTTTGGGTTTAAATTCGCCGCGAAAAACCGCCGTCCCGCATCCTCGGCTTTACTGGCATCTTTTGTCGTCAGCCATGTCGCCGCGCACGCCCCAGAACTGGCATCCACTGCTGCCTGAACATTCTCTTTAATATCCGTAGTCCGACCCACATCCACGGCTAGGCCCACAAACCCCATGAGCGTGCTCATGGTCAAAGCAGCGAGAATCATGAAGGAACCATTGGTATCCTTCAGAAAAAAACTGTATATGTCTTCAATCTTCAACCTCCTCACAGAAAATCCTGTGCGTTCCGTCACTTTAACCTCAAAATTTCAAAAAATCAATTATTCTCTTCTAAAATTGTGATAAAAGTCGTTCCATGACCTGCTTGAGATGATATAATACCACCCATGAGATATGTTTTAGTTTTCTGCTTATCTGTTGTATGTCTTGGCTTTTCTGCTTATGCTCAAGACCCGACACCGATCTTGAACAACGGCGCGTGGGAAGGTTACCAAATTCCTGAGGGTGACGTCAAAACCTGCTACATGGTGGCCACCCCCGGCCGACAAGAAGGTGTCGTTGGTCCACGCGGGGCAGTATACCTTTTTATTACCCATAAACCCCGTCAAAAACAATTTGATGTAGTAAGCATTGATGCTGGCTATCCTTATGAAAAAAATAGCAAGGCCACCCTGCAGATTGGTGCAAAAACTTTTACCTTATCCACCAATGGCCCCATTGCATGGAGTGAGGATATTCGCATCGATCGAGAAATGGTAGAAGCTCTTAAAAACTCTTCGGAAGCAATTTTAAAAGGCACGTCCTCACGGCAACAAAAAACCCGTGATATTTTTTACCTTAGCGGTTTTTCTGTTGTCCACAAAGCAATTACCGAGGCGTGCCGCTAATGCTAAACATTGAAAAAAAAGCTCTTTGTGGTACAGTCTCTGACTTAAACTTGCCTGAAGTTACCGGAATACCAAAAACGGCTCTGTCCGATGCATTTAAGACCCTCAATATGCCAGATTTTCGGGCAAGACAACTTTGGCATTGGTTATACACTAAAGGTGTAACAGACTTCTCTCAAATGACCAGTCTTGGTAAGAATATCCAAGAAGTTATGGCTCAGCGATTTTCTCTGGCTCGGCCTGTTGCTACCCAAGATATTACCTCGCTAGACGGTACCCGAAAATGGCTGTTGCGCTTTGCTGACGGAGCCGAGGTGGAAACAGTATACATTCCCGATGCGGATCGCGGCACGCTATGTATCTCCAGTCAAGTGGGGTGCACCCTGAACTGCCATTTTTGTCATACTGGAACCCAGGCGTGGGCGCGTAACCTAAGCATTGCCGAAATTGTCGGTCAGGTCCTTTACGCCCGTGATGCCTTGAGCGAATGGGGCAAACTGGAAGAAAAGCGACGCATTTCTAATATCGTTCTCATGGGAATGGGAGAACCGCTATACAATTTTGATAACGTTGCCGCTGCTTTACACATACTCATGGATGGTGAGGGCGTATCTCTATCAAAACGTAAAATCACCCTATCTACCGCCGGGGTTGTACCGATGATGGATAGGTGCGGCAATGAGATAGGTGTCAACCTAGCAGTATCTCTGCACGCCGTACGGGACGACATTCGTGATATTATCGTGCCTCTCAACCGTCGTTATCCCATTAACGAATTGATGGATGCCTGCCGCCGTTACCCGGGAGCCAGCAACGCACGGCGGATTACTTTTGAATATGTCATGCTAAAAGGCGTTAATGACAGCGATGCCGATGCAAAAGGACTAGTCGCCTTGCTCAAGGATATTCCCGCCAAAGTAAACTTGATTCCCTTTAACCCTTGGCCCGGCGCGCCTTATGAGTGCTCCAGCAACAACCGTATTCGATCCTTTGCGACCATCGTCAATGACGGTGGCTTGGCCGCCCCAGTACGCACCCCACGCGGACGGGATATTCTTGCCGCCTGCGGCCAGCTTAAATCAACGACACAACGGCAACCCAAACGCCTCTCTTGAACTCCTGCACTTCTGCTCCCATATTATCTGCAAGGAGTATGGGCCATGAATCTTGAAACCTTCACCGACCGGGTCAGAGGCTTTTTACAAGAAGCCCAGAACTTGGCTCTGCGCCGCAATCACCAACAATTTAGCAGCCTGCACATCCTTGCCGCCTTATTATCGGATAATGAAGGTCAGGTACGCACCCTTATTGATACCAGCGGTGGAAACTCTGGCCAAGCCCACATCGCGGTGGAATCTGCCTTGAAAAAAATGCCCGCCGTCGAAGGCGGCAGCGGCGGCCTGTACCCCACCCCGGACTTTGCCAAAGTCATTGATGCCGCGCAAAAAGCTGCAAAAGAAGGCGGGGACAGCTATGTCACCGTGGAACGCTTGCTCCAAGGGATTTTAAGCGCAGGGGGCGAGACGGCAAAAATCCTCCAGGCTGCTGGCCTCACCACTACCAGTTTAGCCGGAACCATCGCTAAAACCCGTCAAGGTCGCACCGCCGATAGTGCCAACGCCGAAGCAACTTTCGAGGCTCTCAAAAAATACACCACCGATTTTACTGAACGCGCCCGGGCAGGTAAGCTTGACCCTGTCATTGGCCGGGATGAGGAGATTCGTCGCACGATTCAGGTATTAGCCCGCCGGACAAAAAATAATCCCGTTCTTATTGGTGAACCTGGAGTTGGTAAAACCGCTATTGTCGAAGGGCTAGCCCTACGCATCATCACTGGGGATGTTCCTGATGCGCTGAAGAACAAAAAACTGCTCTCCCTCGATTTAGGCGCGCTAGTGGCCGGGGCGAAATTCCGAGGCGAGTTTGAGGAGCGCCTGAAAGGAGTGCTAAGCGAAATTACCGCCAGTGCCGGCGAGGTTATTCTTTTTATTGATGAGCTACACACCCTTATCGGGGCTGGGGCGGCGGAGGGAGCGATGGACGCCTCTAACATGCTAAAACCTGCGCTGGCACGAGGAGAGCTACACTGCGTCGGGGCCACGACACTGGACGAATACCGTAAGCATATCGAAAAAGATGCTGCCTTAGCCCGACGTTTTCAAACGGTGTTTGTCAATGCCCCCACCGTGGCCGAGACCATCTCTATCTTGCGCGGCATTAAGGAAAAATACGAAGCCCACCACGGTATTCGCATTAGCGATGCTGCTCTTGTTGCCGCCGCTACCTTATCGGATCGCTATATCACCGGGCGCTTTTTACCTGATAAAGCAATTGATTTGGTTGACGAAGCGGCCAGTCGGGTACGAATGCAAATTGATTCCAAACCAGAGTCCATTGAAAATCTCGACCGCCGCATTATCCAGCTACGGATTGAACAGGCCGCCCTCAAACGCGAAACCGATAAGGCCAGTGCCGATCGCCTCGTAAACTTGGAAAATGAATTGAAAGAATTGGAAAAAGAACAAAATGAACTATCAAGCAAATGGCGCGCTGAAAAAGCCAAACACAATGAGATAAGCACCCTGCGGGCGGATATTGATACCCTTCGGGGGGAATTGGAACTGGTACAGCGTTCGGGTAATCTTGCCCGGGCGGGCGAGATTGCCTACGGCCTCATTCCCGACAAAACCCGCCGCCTCCAAACCCTTGAAGCCACCGCCCACGGCCAAATTGGGGAAGAAGCAGTGACCGAACAAACCATCGCCGGGGTGGTGGCTCGCTGGACGGGCATTCCGGTGGAAAAAATGCTGGAAGGGGAACGTGAGAAACTGCTCAAACTGGAAGACATCCTGCGATCCCGTGTTGTAGGTCAGGATGCCGCCGTCAAGGCCGTGGCCAACGCCATTCGCCGCAGTCGTGCCGGGCTTCAAGACACGGGGCGACCCATTGGTTCCTTCTTATTTCTTGGCCCGACAGGGGTTGGAAAAACCGAGTTGTGCAAAGCCATTGCCGGGTTTCTGTTCGATGACGATACCGCCATGGCACGGGTAGATATGTCAGAATACATGGAGAAACACGCCGTTGCACGCCTCATTGGTGCCCCGCCGGGGTACGTCGGCTATGAGCAGGGCGGAGCCCTCACCGAGGCTGTCCGCCGCCGCCCCTACCAAGTGGTATTGTTTGACGAGGTGGAAAAAGCCCACCCGGATGTGTTCAACATTTTGTTACAAGTTCTTGATGAAGGCCGCCTCACCGATGGACAAGGCCGTACCGTGGACTTCAAAAATACTATTTTGGTGCTGACCTCCAACGCTGGCTCCGATATTATTGCCGCTCAGCCCAAGGGTACCAGCGAAGAGATCATCCGCCCACTAGTCATGGACAAACTGCGCGGACTATTCCGACCCGAATTCCTTAACCGCCTTGATGAAATATTATTTTTCCGCCGCTTAGAGGCTGAGGATATGGGTAGAATTGTGAGCATTCAGTTGCAACGCCTGGATACTCTCCTGCATGCCAAGGGTATTACTTTAAAGGTAACTGAATCTGCTAAAAACTGGTTGGCAAAAACCGGCTATGATCCCGTTTTTGGTGCACGCCCCCTCAAACGGGTTATCCAGCGGGAGCTGCAAGATGCCCTAGCGCTGGATATTCTTGCAGGTACAATCAAAGATGACAGCAGTGTAGAGGCAGTTATCGAAAAGGATAAGCTCATCTTACACCCTTTATAGGGCAGCTCTAATACTAATTTACAGTCTATTAAGTAATTTAAAAACCCCATATCTGCAGTAAATATATTGTGGGCACCTCTATTAACCCATTTATAGGGATGAGTGGCTAGAAAGGTATATGCGAGCAAACGTAAGCGTACTCAAACGTACGTGCGGATTGCGAGCATAGACCTGACGATGCCAATCGCCCTAGAAATGAGGTTAATAGAGG
>JBKDWF010000040.1:0-127063 GCA_046338525.1 Holosporales bacterium | reverse complement strand
TGGGTGGGTAGAAAACCTGCCAATGCCACGCCCTCGGTCGTCTTCGCGAGCGCCGGAAGCGCGTGGCGATCCAGCGTTCATTTTTTCTGGATGGCCACGGCGCTCCGCGCCTCGCCAAGACGGAGTTTCTTCCTGAAAGGTGGCTGAGCTGTAAAATATTGCCTGAATGGGGTGCGTGTTCCACCCACTCATTTTGGGAAAGAGCCATTTTTCTTATTTTAAACAACCCCTTCCTCACCTTCCCCGCTGCGCGGGAGGGGTCAATAGGCAGCGGCGTTGTACCCCGCTAATGCTGGAACAGAGCCAATCTTAAGACTTGTGTGCATAGGGCATCGATTAAGACGGTAGCCACAGTAGCACTACCCTCCGGCCAATGGCGTCAATCTCCCCCACAAAGCCCTCCTTAAAGGGAATGTATTCCTCATTGCCCGAAGCAAAGGTCACGGCCAGCAAGTCCCCTGCGCCGTAGTTGTGCACGCCGGTAACTTGGCCCACCTCAACGCCGCCCGCGTCCACCGCCCGGCAGCCGATGAGATCAGCGTGGTAGTATTCCCCCTCAAGGGGCTGCGGCAAGGCTTCCCGCAGCGTCCATAAACCCTGCCCGTTTAACGCTTCGGCGGCGGTGCGGGTATCCACCCCCTCCAGCGTTGCGTTGATACGCTGCCCCTCCCCGCGCAGGCTGGTAATGGTCACCGCCCGGCCATCCTCAAAAAACAACGGCCATTTCCGCAGGTCTTTTGGGGCACTGGTGTAGCACGCCAGATGCACCCCGCCCCGGACACCGTGGGGGGTTAGGATGCGGGCGAGGAGGACGTGGGGGGAGGTGTTAGGCATGGGGGAAAGAACCTTTAACAATCAAATTAAAGCCGTTCATTTTTGCCCGGCAGTTTGAGCAAAAATATTGCACAGCTTGATATGCAACGTGTATAGAAACATAGAATTGACGGTTGCATAAAAATCCTGAATCCTAAACTTGTTTTTTGTTAAGTCATCCCCTACCGATAAGCACGAGTCTAAAGGTAAGAAGTTAGGAACAACAAGTGATTATACGGAAACCCACAGTGACTATAGCCTTTGTTTTTCTGATTATTGGCCTACTGTTCGGGGGATATTGCGTGTTGGTTGAACCTTACAGGGTTCAAATCACCCATTGGACCGTTAAAACCCCCAAATGGACCCATGAAAAACCCTTGAAAATTGCTGTTATTGCCGATCCCCATTTGATTTATCCGTGGAAACCACCGGCATTTTTAGATCGTGTTGTTGAGAAAACGAATGCGTTGCAACCGGATATTGTTCTTCTTTTAGGGGACTATATCGGAACCCATTCTTTGGGCTGGCCTGTTCATTTTGAGGAAGGAACCAAACCCTACGGGGACTTAAGAGCTCCCCTTGGTGTTTATGCTGTTGTTGGCAATCATGATGTTGTTCGAGGATATCCTGAAGCCAAAGGCTGGCTGGAGGCTTTATCAAAAAAAGTCACCGTTCTGCAAAATCAGGCGATAAAAACGGGAGGCGTTTGGATTGCTGGTCTTGAAGAGCCTTATAGACAGCATCCAGACATCGAAAAAACCATGGAATCTATAACAGATCAATCCCCTGTGATTATGATGACCCATAATCCCGATCTGTTTCCTGCGATACCCGATCATGTAGCGTTGACATTGGCAGGACATACCCATGCAGGACAAGTTCAGCTACCTTTTATAGGGGCTGTACCCCAAGTTGTTCCCTCTATTTATGGATTACGATTTTTGTACGGACATGTACGAGAAGGCACAAAAGACTTAATTGTTTCTAGCGGATTAGGAGAAACTGGGCTGCCTATTCGATTGAATGCGTTGCCAGAAATTGTCCTTGTGACACTTGAAAGAGAAGAAACGCTTAAAAATACACTTGGTGGAGAATGAGAGGAAGAAATAAAAAGGGCACTTACACATTAAACCGAAAATGCACCACATCCCCATCTTGGAAAACGTATTCTTTCCCCTCCACCCGCAGCGTGCCGGCTACTTTGGCGCCGGTTTCGCCCTTGCAGGTGAGGAAATCGTCGTAGCCAATGGTGGCGGCGGCGATAAAGCCGCGCTCAAAATCCGTATGGATCACCGCCGCCGCCTGGGGGGCTTTGGTGCCTTTGATGATCGTCCACGCCCGGGTTTCCTGCGGGCCAGCGGTGAAATAGGTGAGCAGGCCAAGGCGGCTGTACGCCGCCCGAATGACGGTGTTGAGGCCCGGCTCGTGTAGCCCCAAGGTCTCAAGGAATTCTCGCTGATCCGCTAAGGAGAGCTGCGCGGCTTCGGCCTCCACGGCTGCGGCAATCACCACCACGGGGGCACCCTCGGCGGCGGCTTTGAGGCGAACCTTTTCCACCAAGGCGTTGCCCGTGGCCGCCTCAGCCTCCAGCACGTTGCAGATGTACAGCAGCGGCTTGGCCGTCAGCAGTTGCAGCAAGCGGAACGGTTTTTGCTCATCCTTGGTCAGCACCGCCGTGCGGGCGGGCTGTCCAGCCTCCAGAATCGGAAGGACTTTTTGCACCACGGCCAGCTCTTCCGCCGCCGCTTTGTCGCCGCCCTTGACCCGGCGGGCTAGGCCGTCGCGGCGTTTTTCCAACGACTCCAAATCAGCCAGCATCAATTCCGTTTCAATCGTCGCGGCATCGCGGAGGGGATCAACGCTCCCCTCCACATGGGTAATATCGGCGTCTTCAAAACAGCGCAGAACATGAGCCACCGCGTCCACTTCCCGAATGTGGCCTAAAAACTGGTTGCCAAGGCCTTCGCCCTTGCTGGCCCCGCGCACCAACCCGGCAATGTCCACAAATTCCATCTGGGCGGGAATAATTTTTGCCGAACCGGCGAGGGCGCAAATCTTTTCAAGGCGGGGATCGGGAACCGCCACCCGGCCCACGTTCGGCTCAATCGTGCAAAAAGGATAATTGGCGGCCTGGGCCGCCTGGGTCGCCGTCAGGGCGTTAAACAACGTGGACTTACCCACATTGGGAAGTCCGACAATACCACAACAAATCACAGCGGTAACTTAAAAGCCGTCTTTTTCCAGCTTCTTCCGCATGACCTTACGGAAGCGGCGGACAGCCTCGGCCTTTTCCCGGGTTTTGCGCTCGGAAGGCTTCTCATAGTGGCGACGCAGTTTCATTTCACGAAACACGCCTTCGCGTTGCAGTTTTTTCTTGAGGGCGCGGAGAGCTTGCTCCACGTTATTTTCACGGACTTGAACGAGCACGAGTTTACGAGACCCTTCTGGTTTGCTAGAGTTAAGAGACGCACGACGGATAAAAACCGCCAACGCGGAAGACCATCTTACGCAACGGGATAAAAAATGCAAGCATTGGAAACATCGCCCTTTGAATCTTTAGAAAAACAGTGCCTTGATGCTGTTTTGGCGGCGGCTGTCTTTGATGGCTGGAACGACAAGGCCCTTGAAAACGCGGCCAAAGCAACGCCTGATGGGGCCATTCTGACGTTGTTCCCCGGCGGGATGCTTGATGTTGCCGAGGCTTGGCACAGGCACCTGGATGCTGCCATGCTTGCTGCTTATGCGGCCAATCACGCCCCTGAAAAAATCCGCCACCGGGTGCACGCCCTGATCCTGCACAGACTCAACGCAGCCCTGCCCCATCGGGATGCAGTGCGGGCGTTGCTGGCTTGGTATATGTTGCCCCAGCATTGGCCAGCCGCGCAAAAATATCTTTTTTCAGTAGGGGATACCATTTGGCGCGCCGCAGGGGATACCAGCACCGATTTTAACTACTACAGCAAACGCTTCTTGTGCGGAGAAGTGTACCGAGCCACGGTTTTATACTGGCTTAATGATAACAGCCCTGAACAATCGGATACCGCCGCCTTCTGCGCCCGGCGTATCGATGGTATTCTGAAACTGGGTAGCACAATAGGCCAGGTTAAAAAACCCTTGGATAGCATGGGGCAATTCATCAGCCGAACCTTAGGTAAACTTCGCCCACTGGTGGTGCTCCTTGCCCTTGTGGCAACTACCCCCAGCCAAGCCAATGAAACCAGCGATGCTATTATTGCTACCCGTACTGCCGCAACAAAAATACAGCATGAGACCGCAACAACCGAAAAAGCTTTAGAGATACTGAGCACTGAGCGTATCCGACTTGCTACCTCGATCCAGGATATTCAAGAAGCCATTGCCTCCCAGCAAGTACTCCTTCAAAGCCACCGTGCCCAGACCCGCACGGCAGAAGTCGCCTTAGACAAAGCACTCCAAAACAGCAGTGCAACCCTTCAACAACTTCTTCAATTAGCCCGGCGTCCTGCCGCGGCTGCTCTTCTCCCTGATGCAGACCCACGAAAGACTTTGCATGGGGCTGCCTTGCTTCGTTGGCAGGCCAACACATTGCAAAAAGATATTGCTCATCTTAATGAAAAACTCGATGCTCTGGCACAGGCTGAAGCGGTGCAGCAAGCAACCCTTGATCGTCTCGATACAGATGCGGCACGATTAACAGAAGAACAGCACAATCTCAACAAAAAGCTCGAAGAAAAACAAAATCTTTACGCCGCCCAAAAAGAAGAAGCAGAACGCTTAAAAAAAGAACTCGATATGTTAGCCAAAAAAGAAGAAACGCTGCGCGGATTTTTGAACGCTCTTGACAAACGCCATCCTGCAACCCAGGCAAACCCCCTCCCCCTAGCGGAGGATGAAAACACCCGATCCAATGGCCGCCACCCCGTAGCTGGCACTGTCAGCCGCCGATTCGGAGAAAATTACCAAGGCTATAATAGCCAAGGGATCACTTATACAGCGCCCGAAGCGGCCCTGGTTACCGCTCCTATTTCTGGTCGAGTCGCCTATGCCGGGGCTTATGCCAAATATGGTGAAGTCATTATCCTTGCCGTGGGCAAGGGTGATTACCTTGTTCTTGCTGGACTAAAAGATGTTCTTGTCCGTAGTGGCGAAACCCTAGCAGCAGGTGAGCCAGTAGGCCGATTAAAAGATGGTGGCGAAGATTGCTGTCATCTTTATGTGGAATTACGGCGACGCGGCACACCGATCAATCCGTTGCCATACCTATTACGCTCTGCTAGTTAAAAGTAGCTTACTTTTATATAAGAGAATAATTAAGGATACTCTCATGGTGCGGCGTTTTTTTGTTTCGGTATCGGTTATCGCGTTGGCTATTTTTGCACCTATAGCCCATGCTGCCAATACTGCCGACAGCGATACTTACAAACAACTTAACCTTTTTGGCGATGTTTTTGAGCGCGTTCGGGGTGAGTATGTCGAACCCGTAACCGATAAGGCACTTGTTGAATCCGCCATCAACGGAATGCTAACGCATCTCGATCCCCATTCTTCATACCTTGATGCTGAAAGCTTTAAGGATATGCAGGTACAAACCAAGGGGGAATTTGGCGGTCTTGGTATCGAAGTAACCCAAGAAAACGGCTTGGTAAAAGTCATATCTCCTATTGATGATACCCCTGCTGCCAAGGCTGGGATTAAGGCAGGTGATTATATCGTTCAGATAGACGGTGCGCCTGTTATGGGGCTGAGCCTTAATGAAGCCGTGCAAAAAATGCGGGGAGCCGTGGGCACACCCATCACCATTAGCATTCGCCGGGAGGGCGCGGAACCCCTCGATTTAACCCTGACTCGTGACGTTATTAAAATTCGTTCCGTGCGCTGGAAAGCCTACGATGATATTGGCTATATTCGCATCACCGCATTCAATGAACAAACTCAAGAAGGGTTGGACAAGGCACTAACGGAGTTGCCTCGGGATATCAAAAAACTTCGCGGTTATGTTGTTGATTTGCGAAACAATCCTGGTGGACTTCTCGATCAAGCGGTGTCAGTTTCTGATGCTTTTTTAGATAAGGGTGAAATCGTTTCCACCCGTGGCCGTCGCCCAGAAGATATCCAGCGTTACAATGCCCGCCCAGGTGATGCAGCGAAAGGCCTGCCGCTGGTGGTGTTGATTAATGATGGTTCAGCCTCGGCCTCGGAAATTGTTGCTGGTGCCTTGCAGGATCATCGCCGCGCCCTGTTGGTGGGTACAAAAACTTTCGGGAAAGGGTCGGTACAAACAGTGATTCCATTGCCTGGTCATGGTGCCATGCGCCTTACCACGGCTCGCTATTACACCCCTTCGGGTCGCTCCATTCAGGCGAAGGGAATAGAACCGGATATTGATGTGCCAGCCGCCAAGATTGAAAAGCTCGCCGATAGTAAGCGCCTGCATGAAGCTGATTTGCGCGGTGCTTTGGCCAATCCTCAAGAAAAGAAAACGGATAAAAAATCTAAAGATACAAAAGATTCCAAAACATCACCGCAAAAGCTGGGCGAGCCAAAAGAAGAAGGCAAACCCGTGGCGGCAATTGATGATAAAAGTGATGAGGATTATCAACTTTCTCGTGCGCTAGATTTAGTACGCGGGATAAGCTTGTACGCGGAACGCAGTCAACAGCCATCTGCACCTAAGGATCGATAATGTTTCGGCAATTCATTGCTGCAGCGGTCTCTACAACATATTTTTTGTTTGGAACCGCTGTTTTTTTAGCGATCGCGATTGTGATAGGTTGGATTCTTCTGAATGCAAGCGATACCGTTAGCAGCCGAGCCTTACAGGTACCCAGCCAAATTATTCCCTTTGATTTAAGCATCGCGTTAACGCCAGAAGATTTTGAGAAAACTACCGCTCGTTTATTGGGAACCATTAACAAGCTATCCGACGCAGCTCCTGCAGGCCACAATACAACCGCACCGACCTCAGAACCTTCAAAATTATCTAAAAATATCAATGAAGTATATCATCCAAAACCAGAGCTTTTAGAAAATAGTCCCCAAGGCCCGCTCCCCAAAATTTCCGATAAGGGGGTTGTTTCCTGGCAAGCCTACGGCCGTCCTGTTGCCGAAACCATTACTCCGCATGTAGTTGCGGTTATTGTTCAAGACTTTGGCCTTTCTGAAAAAGTCTTTATGGAGGCTATGAACCGTTTGCCGCGAGACATTACGCTAGCGTTCAATCCCTATGGTCGAGACATTGATCGGTTTAGTGGCATCGCCAAGGCGCAGGGCTTTGAAACACTGATGGGTGTTCCCATGCAGCCGAGTGATTTTCCCCAGCGCGATCCAGGCCCCCGTTCGCTTCTCACCGACAATGCGCCAGAGCAAAATCTTGAAATTATGAAATGGAGTCTTGGGCGCGGCGCAAGCTATGTCGGGGTTATTCCTATTATGGGGGATGCCTTTACCCAAACCGGCTGGCGGATAGAGCCTCTTCTGGCGGAGATTCATCGCAGAGGTCTTTTGTTCGTTGATGGCACCACACCCCAAGGGATTGCTACAACAAAAGATTTAGCTAGCCGAGGCAGAATTCCCTTTGCTGGGGTAGATATTATTCTGGATCAGAGTTTAGCCGAAAAAGACATCGAGGCTGCTTTGCAGCAATTAGAACAAAAAGCGTTAAAGTCTGGCAGTGCCGTGGGCATTATCGGATCGTATCCAAATACCATGCTGATCTTGGAGCGCTGGGAAACAACGCTTGCGTCTAAAAACATCAGCCTAGTGCCTATTTCAGAGATTGCAGCCCGGAGCGTGAAGGAAAAGTAGGTACAGAGCGCCTCAATTAACCTCATAGTAATTTACAGTCTATTGAGTAATTTAAAAACCCAATATCTGCAGTAAATATAGTGTGTTTTTCTTGCTATACCCTACATTACCACTCCGCCTCAAATTCATGCATCTTTTTCTACAAACAATTTGTATCTTAATGCTTCCTCCACCGCTTTGCAGCTAGCATCAATAACGTTAGTGGACACACCGACGGTGGCCCAAATGCGTCCAAGAGCATCCTGGCTTTCGATAAGGACACGGGTAATCGCCTCAGTGCCGTCTTGAGGAGTCAAAATCCGTACCTTATAATCTACCAATTTAACGGTTGCCAGAACAGGATACGCCTTCAGTAAAACCCTACGCAGCGCAGTATCAAGGGCATTGACGGGGCCGTTACCGCTGGCTTCGGCGGTATGCTTATCACCGTTAATATTCACTAAGATGGTAGCGACGGAAGAGGTTTGTATGCTGCCATCCGCCGATACTGTTTTTTCATCGACAACCCGAAAACCCCCAAGCTCAAAAAAACGTTTCAGACCATGGAGAACATCTTGGGCTAACAAGACAAAGCTTGCGTCAGCATTTTCAAAGGCAAAACCGCTGAATTCAAGCTCCTTAATGCGAGTCAACAAGGTGTTCAAACGGGTCTTGTCTTCCGGCAGCGGAACATTAAGGGCTGCCAGACGATCGGTTAAGGCAGATTTACCAGACTGATCCGAAACGAGTATTTTTCTTGTATTCCCGACAGTAGCGGGGTCAAGATGCTCATAACTGCGCGGGTTACGCACCACGGCAGAAATATGCAACCCGCCCTTATGGGCAAAGGCTGATTCACCGACATAGGCTGCGTGACGGTTGTGGGGGCGGTTGAGGCGCGTTTCTAGACGTCGTACTAAAGGTGTTAGGCGGGTAAGCTGCTGGGGGTCCACCCCAGTGCGCCAGCCTTGCTTGAGGATAAGAGCCGGGATAATGCTGGCAAGATTGGCGTTGCCGCAACGCTCCCCCAAACCACCGAAGGTTCCCTGTACTTGGCATACTCCGGCAGCGACGGCAGCCAAACTATTGGCTACAGCGACTTCAGCATCGTTGTGGCAGTGAATACCTAAATGCCCACCGGGAATATGGACGGTAATGGCCTGCACAATAGTACGCACCTCATCAGGCAGTAGGCCGCCGTTAGTATCGCATAGCACCACCCATCGTGCCCCGGCCTTCCACGCAGCGCGGGCGCACGCCAGCGCGTAAGAAGGATTCGCTTTATAGCCATCAAAAAAATGCTCCGCATCAAACAGGACTTCCTTGCCTTGCGATACGGCAAAGGCCACGCTATCGGCAATCAGACTGAGATTTTGTTCCAGCGGAATGTTTAGAGCAACATCCACATGGAAATCCCACGTCTTCCCAACCAAGCAGATGACATCAACAGGTGCAGCAAGAACAGCCCGCAACTGGGCGTCTTCCATAGGGGCAATACCCGCCCGAGCGGTCATGCCAAAGGCAACAGCCCGAGTGTTTTCTAGCCGAGGCAGCGCAGCAAAAAACGCATCATCGAGCGGGTTTGCTCCAGGCCAGCCGCACTCAAGGTAATCAATACCAAAAGCATCCAGATCACTGGCAATGGCTTGTTTATCAGCCAGTGAAAAATCGACACCGCTGGTCTGGGCACCGTCGCGCAGAGTGGTATCATATAAATAAATACGTTGATCTGTTGTCATCATTGTGGCGCTAAGCTTTCCATCTTTAATCGGACAGAACGGCTGATACTATCGGCCAACTGGCGAATGGCTTTGTTGCGGGCATCATCTGCCGCAACAAGATTTGCGTAATCCGATGTTGCCACGGTATAACCAGCAGTCGCTCGGGCGCGATCACGCAACAACGGCTTCTCCACGCCGATCTCTTCCAACTTATAGGTAGCAAGGAAGGTTAATCGTACAAAGGTTTCCGTGGCATCTTTGGCAATGGCAACGCCGCCGCTGGTCTCTTCCAACTCGACGCTAAGGGTATAGCGCGCCGACTCACTGGCTGCACCAGCATCAAGTTGACGCTGGAGATTCTGGCGCAATAACTGCCCTGTGCGCTCACCAATCGGGGCAACCGCAATCGGCGGCAATGGCGCGGAATAGTCGCGGTACATGGGACGAAAACCGCACCCGGTAAGGACAAGAAGCACTACAATTTTAAGATACAACATTGACGATCCTTCCCGGTACCACAACGATTTTTTTGATTGGCCCTAAGAGTGCTTTCTGCACACCTTCTAGGGCGAGGGCTGCACGTTCGACCTCTTCTTTTGGGGCATTCGGGGCGACCTGCAACGTGCCACGCAACTTGCCGTTTACTTGCACCGCTAGAGTAATCACCTCGGCCTTGAGCCATACGGGATCGGCAACTGGCCAACCTGCTTGATGGATAAATGTTGCGTGCCCCAACGTCTTCCACAGTTCCTCGGCCAGATGGGGCAAAAAAGGCGCGGCCAACTTCACCAAAACTTCAAGGCACCAGCGCCGTAATGAACCGGGAATATCCCCGGCCTCCTCAAGGGCGTTATTGTATTCTCGCAGTCGGGCTACAGCCCGGTTCATCCGCGTTTGCTCAAAATCATCGGTCATCGCGGCAATAGTTTGTTGAGCTTTGCGATACAACGGCGCGTGGGCGCGGCAGGTTTCTTCATCTAGAACAGTGCAAACGGCGGGCAAACTTTCAGCGTGCCCACTAACAAACCGCCATAAGCGGTTGACATATCGCCAAGCACCCTCAATGCCATCTTCTGTCCATTCCATATCGCGTTCCGGCGGGGAATCGGACAGCATGAACAAACGGGCCGTGTCGGCACCATAATTTGCCAAAATCCGCTCTGGATCAGCCACGTTTTTGAGTGATTTGCTCATTTTTTCCGAGCGGCCAATAGTCACGGGCGCACCGGTAGCGGTCTCAACACCATCTTGCACCTGTTCAGGGAAAAGCCATTCCCCCGCCGCGCTTTTAAAGGTGCGGTGACAGACCATGCCTTGGGTAAGCAGGCCTTTAAACGGCTCCCCCAAGTCCCAGTATCCGCAGACCCGCAAGGCCTTAGTAAAAAAGCGGGAGTAGAGGAGGTGCAAAATCGCGTGCTCCACCCCGCCAATGTACTGGTTTACAGGCAGCCAGCGGTTGGCAATCCCCGAATCAAAGGCCTGCGCCGTATTATGAGGATCAAGAAACCGGGCGAAATACCAACTTGATTCAAAAAAAGTGTCAAACGTGTCAGTTTCCCGCTGCGCGGCAATACCGCAGGAAGGACAAGCTACGGACTTCCACGTCGGGTGCCGCTCCAGCGGGTTGCCGGGGGTATCAAACGACACATCCTCGGGCAAGGTTACGGGTAGTTGATCATCGGGCACGGGCACCGCTCCGCAGGACGGGCAATGGATAACCGGAATAGGGCAACCCCAATAGCGTTGCCGTGAGATGCCCCAGTCCCGCAGTCGCCAGGTGGTGCGGGCACTGCCCGCGCCCAGACGCTCTAGCTCGGCAATGGCTTTTGCCTTGGCTTCGGCAACGCTGAGGCTATTAAGAAAAGCTGAATTGATGAGGATGCCATCCCCGGTGTACGGGAGTTTGCTGCTCTCAGGGGATTGCACCACCGGGCGGATGGGGAGGTTGTATTTTGTCGCAAACTCAAAATCCCGCTCATCATGAGCCGGGCAACCGAACAACGCCCCCGTGCCGTAGTCCATCAACACAAAATTGGCCGCGTACACGGGTAAGAGTAATTCTTTATCAAAAGGATGTTGTACCTTCAGGCCAGTATCAACGCCTTCTTTTTCCAAGGTTTCCAGCACCGCCTCAGACGTGCCGCTGCGCTGGCAGCGTTCCTTGAACGCCTGCATCTCCGGCGTTTTGGGCACCAAAGGATGATCGGCGGCAACAGCCAGAAAACTCGCCCCGAACAGGGTATCCGGGCGGGTGGTAAACACCTCAAGGGTATCGCTGCCATCGGCCAAGGTAAACCGCACCGTTGCGCCAGTAGATCGACCCAACCAGCGTTCCTGCATCAAACGCACCTTCTCTGGCCACCCGGTAAGGGTGTCCAGATCGGCAAGGAGTTCTTCAGCAAAATCAGTAATTTTCAAAAACCATTGGCTAAGCTGACGGCGTTCAATGAGAGCGCCAGAACGCCAGCCTCGGCCATCAATGACCTGTTCATTGGCCAAGACAGTATGTTCAACCGGGTCCCAATTCACCGCTGCTTGCTTGCGGTAGGCGATGCCGCGCTCGAAGAACTTCAGGAACATCCGCTGTTCATGAACAAAATATTCCGGGCGACAGGTGGCAATCTCACGGCTCCAGTCGTACGACAGACCCATAGCCTGAAGCTGGCCACGCATGACGGCAATGTTTTGCTCCGTCCAGCGGGCGGGGTGAATCTTGTTCTTGATGGCCGCGTTTTCGGCGGGCAGACCGAACGCATCCCAACCCATAGGGTGCAACACGTCATACCCCTGCGCCCGACGGAACCGAGCCAAAGCATCACCAATGCCGTAGTTGCGGACGTGACCCATGTGGATATTGCCCGACGGGTAGGGAAACATCTCAAGGATATAATACGGTTTTTTTGCGGTAGAAGCATCCACGGCAAAGGCATTGCTGGTCGCCCAGCGGGCTTGCCAAGCGGCTTCTACAGTACGGGCAGGGTAACGGGTGGATTGCGTATCAGTCACCCCCTTGGTTTCGCAAGGATTCGGGCGGGATGCAAGGGTATCTTAAGCCGGATAACGACGAACCGGAATCCCGGCCTTTTGAAATGCCTGTTTGGCGGCACTGACGCTGGCCTGGCCAAAGTGGAAGATACTGGCGGCTAATACGGCGCTGGCGTGGCCATCACGAATCCCGGCCACTAGGTCATCAAGGGAACCCACCCCGCCGGAAGCAATCACGGGCACGGACACAGCATCCGCCACGGCGCGGGTCAGGGCGATATTGTAGCCTTTTTTAGTGCCATCCCGATCCATGCTGGTCAGCAAGATTTCCCCCGCCCCTAGGCTGGCCGCCTGTCGGGCAAACGCGACGGCATCCACCCCGGTGGGGGTGCGCCCCCCGTGGGTAAAAAGCTCATAGTGACCGGGGGAGACTTCCTTGGCATCAAGAGCCACAACGATACACTGAACCCCAAATTTTTCCGCTGCCTCTGCAATAAACGCCGGGCGTTTCAGGGCGGTGGTGTTGATAGCAACTTTGTCGGCACCAGCGCGCAATAAAGCACCGATATCCTCAGCAGTACGGACACCGCCACCCACCGTCAGGGGGACAAAGCACTGCTGAGCCGTGCGGGTCACTACATCCAGTAAGGTATCACGCCCTTCGGCGCTGGCACTAATATCAAGAAAGCAAATCTCATCCGCGCCCTCGGCATCGTAAAGCTGGGCAAGGTCTGCCGGATCCCCGGCATCGCGTAGGGCCACAAACTGCGTGCCCTTAACAACGCGCCCCCTGTCTACGTCGAGGCAGGGAATGATTCTAGCTTTCAGCATAAAGCCAGTGCCGCCCGTAAATCCAGTGTGCCATCGTACAGGGCTCGGCCACTGATGGCACCGATGATGCCCTTGTCTTCCGCGGCCTTCACCGCACGAATATCCTCCAGTGAGGCCACGCCGCCCGACGCAATGACGGGTAGGGTTGAGGCGGCGGCCAATTCCACGCAGCTCTCAATATTAACCCCGGTTTTTACCCCATCCCGGCCAATATCCGTGTGAATAAGGACGCTTACCCCGCTATCGGCAAGGAGACGAGCCATATCAGTGGCTTTAGTAGTGCTGGTTTCAAGCCAGCCGGCGGTGGCAACCAGCCCTTCCCGGCTATCAATAGAGACGGCGATTTTGCCGGGGAATACCTTGCATGCCTCCCGCACCAAATGGGGATCGGTGAGAGCTACAGTGCCAAGAATAACGCGGTCAATGCCCACCGCCAACCAAGCATCTATGCTTGCCATAGAGCGAATACCACCGCCAAGCTGAATAGACACCCGCGCCGCCCGGCGGATGGCTTTAATAGCGGCGATATTGACGGCCTGGCCGCTGCGAGCGCCGTCGAGATCAACCACGTGGAGCCATGTTGCCCCCGCTGCCGCAAACGTGGCGGCCTGTTCGCTAGGGTCATCATTATAGACAGTGACTTTATTATAGTCACCGTGGGTCAGGCGCACGCACGCGCCGTCCAGCAAGTCAATGGCAGGAAAAAGAAGCATTCGTTGATCCTAAAGGTCTTCAAGGCTTAGGGCAAGCCCCGGCCTGTAGTGATTTTCATGAACGTTCATCAAGCCACGCCATTTGAATAGCCTCTAGAATTTTCTCATTGCTGCGCTGAGGGTCATCGGAAAAGCCCTCCAATGCACACACCCAGCGGTGCAAATCCGTAAACCGCACCGTGAGGGGATCAAGATTCGGGTGCGCCTCGGTCAGGGCGATGGCAATATCATGAACATCCGTCCAGCGCAGCTTTACTGTCATAGGTTCACGCTTTTTTATCAACCTGAATATTGCGGGTGGCGGCAGGGAGACGTACAGTCAGGCCATTAAGGCTGGCGTTGCATAAAATTTGGCAGCCTAGACGAGAGGTAGGGGTGAGGCCAAAGGCCAAATCCAGCATGTCTTCCTCTTCTTCCTTAGCCGGCGGCAGCTTATCAAAATCCTTTGCGTCAACAATGACGTGGCAGGTGGAACACGCGAGAGACCCCTCACATGCGCCTTCAAGATCAATGTGATTGCGGTGGGCTATTTCCAGCACGGACAGACCATCGGGAGCCTCAACGGTGCGAGCCGCACCATCTTTCTCAATAAAGGTGATATTTGTTTTCATAATCCTAAGCTAGGGCGTTCTTTTCCCTGAAACAACCATAAAATCTGACACCATAAAATCAGACTTAGGATTCCAGTCGCGATTCTTCCAATAAGTCGGTTAACCCACGAATATCAAGAATTTCAATCCCCCCCTTGATGCGGCGAAGAAGATTGCGCTTTTGCATGATACCAAAAGCCCTCGCAACAGTCTCCCGGGTGGTGGACACCCTAGCGGCGATATCGCTTTGCACGGGAGCTGGCGATAATGTTGCGACATTTCCGGTTGATTTTAAAGGATTTTTTAACAATTCAAGTTCAGCTTGGCGTAGTACTTCGGCGTACACCCGGGCATAAGCCGACGACGTGGAAAGATACATCACGCGTTCCGACGCCGCCCGAAGCATTCCCGCCACTTTTTCCAATAAAGCCAAAGCAACAATAGGATGGGTAAGCAACATCTTCCGAAATTGGGTAGCCTTAAGGACACCGGCCTGTACCTGGGTCAAAGCCATCACAGCGGCTGATCGGGGGCGACCGTCAATGGCAGCAATTTCGCCAAGGCATTCACCTGCGCCAATGTCAGCAAAGCTTATTTCTTTGCCATTTGGGGCGTAATTAACAATACGGGCTTTCCCCTTAATAATAAAAAGAACATCATCAGATTGCTGATCACGATCAAGAAGGAAGGTTTCGGGAGAAAATTTTTGAAACACACATTGGCTGGCAATGACTTGACGTGCCGTCGGTTCAAGCCCAGCTAACAAACGAATGTTGTCAAGATTACGATTTTCCAACGTGTCTGAAGAATTATGAACATTCATAGCATTCTCTCCAATCTAATCTTATTACTATTTTGTATAACAAATTTTCTGCAAAAAAGTAAGCCCTAATGAAAGGTCTTTTAAAACTGGGGCAAATTCTTTAAGAAAAATGTCATAATGTCTTTTTCCTCCCTTTATACACTCACCATTCCTGCCGATCTGGATACGCCATTAACTGCGTATTTAAAACTGTGCGGGGATCGCCCCTATCGGTTTTTGTTTGAGTCGGTACAAGGTGGTCAGGCTAGAGGTCGTTATTCCTTTTTAGGGTGCGATCCGGACATTGTTTGGACGTGCCGAAAAGGCGTAGCGTACCGTAATGGCGTGCCCGATTCTAGGCCTCCGCTAGAAAGTTTACGGGCGGTGTGGGCGGAGTGCCGACTCAATCTACCAGAAGGGATGCCCCCTATGGCATCAGGATTGTTTGGGTATCTAGGGTATGCGGCGGTGCGGTGGTTGGAGCATTCTATTCCGGATACGAAACCCGATCCCTTGGATATAGAGGACGCCATTTTGGTGCGACCTAGGCTTTTAGCGGTGTATGATACGGTCAAGGATTCATTATTACTGATCACGCCGGATATAGAGAATGGGAAAGCCCGTCTAGAGGAGGCTGCTCAGCGGTTGCGGGAACCCTTGTCTTTAACAGCAAGCGATGCTTGGGTAAATGGCTCTCCACAAGCCGATATGGATAGGCAAGATTTTGGAAAATTAGTTGATAAAGCTAAAAAATATATTAGTGCCGGGGATATTTTTCAGGTGGTCTTATCCCGGCGGACAGCAATTCCCTTTGGGGGTAGCCCCTTATCGTTTTATCGAGCATTGCGTCATTTAAATCCATCGCCATTTTTATTTTTACTTGAGTTTCCCAGCTTTGCATTGGTTGGGTCTTCGCCGGAAATTCTGGTGCGCATTCGGGGGGGCAAGGTGACACTTCGGCCTTTGGCAGGCACAAGACCGCGAGGACAAAATGAGACAGAAGATCAACGATTAGAGCGGGATTTGCTTGCCGATTCCAAGGAGCGAGCCGAGCATTTAATGCTGGTGGACCTAGGGCGCAACGATGTAGGGCGGGTGGCTATCCCTGGCAGCGTTCGTGTTCCAGAACAATTTGTGGTGGAACGGTATTCCCATGTTATGCACATTAGCTCAACAGTGGAGGGGGAGCTTTCCCCTGAAAAAGATGTATTAGACGCTATTCTAGCAGGATTCCCAGCAGGTACCGTTTCCGGCGCACCAAAGATTCGTGCATGCCAGATTATTGATGAGTTGGAGCCAATACGACGGAGTTTTTACGCGGGTGCAGTAGGATATCTTGGTGCCGGGGGGGATGCAGATACCTGTATTGCTTTGCGTACCGTGTTGCTCAAAGATGGTTATCTTACGGTACAAGCAGGAGCCGGGATCGTAGCGGATAGTGATCCGGTATCCGAATTTACGGAAACGGAGAACAAAGCTGGAGTCATGATGAAAGCAGCGGATATGGCGCACTCTTACCGATAAGCCTTGCTGCACTGCAGCAAGGCTTTTGCTTGAGTTACGTTTCTATTCGGAGTACACCGCCATTCTTGGCAGGTGAGTAATTTTATGACCAAAAGCAAGAAGTCGTCTCCAAAAACCACAGATAACCCTAAGGGTACTGGTGACAATAGTGCTAAATTATTGCATTACTACCGAGAGATGTTGCTAATTAGGCGATTTGAAGAGCGCGCGGGGCAATTATACGGCATGGGCCTGATTGGTGGTTTTTGTCATTTATATATTGGGCAAGAAGCCGTGGTGGTTGGCTTGCAGGATGCCATTACTCCCGCCGATAGCGTGGTCACGAGTTACCGCGATCATGGTCATATGTTGGCCTGCGGCATGGACGCCCGCGGCGTGATGGCGGAGCTGACGGGTCGGGCTTCCGGGTATTCCCGGGGCAAGGGCGGCTCAATGCACATGTTCAGCCGTGAAAAGAATTTTTACGGTGGCCATGGTATTGTTGGTGCCCAAGTGCCTATTGGAACCGGCATTGGCTTTGCTTATAAATATAGAGGTGAGAACAATTTGTGCCTCACCTACCTAGGAGATGGGGCAGTAAACCAAGGCCAAGTGTACGAGGCCTTTAACATGGCCAGCCTGTGGAAATTGCCTGTCATTTATGTCATTGAAAACAATCAATACGGCATGGGAACCAGCGTGGCTCGCGCTTCGGCCACAGTAGATTTGTATAAGCGCGGCGAAGGCTTCGGCATTCCCGGCGTAGCGGTAGACGGCATGGATGTATTGGCGGTAAATGCCGCGGCTAAGGATGCGGTTGCCTATGTGAAGACTGGCAATGGCCCATTCATTATGGAAATGAAAACATATCGCTACCGTGGTCATTCCATGTCCGATCCGGCAAAATACCGCAGCAAAGAAGAATTGGAGAAAATGCGTACGGAGCGCGATCCTATAAACCGTCTTCATGCATTACTAACCGCCCAAGGAGTGGATGAGGCTACGTTCAAGAAAATCGAAGCCGATATTAAGGTGATTGTGACCGATGCGGCAGAGTTTTCACAAACAAGCCCTGAACCGGATGTGTCTGAATTGTGGACGGATATTTTGGTGGCATAAGGCGGGAGATTGATTTGTTCCCACAAATGGGGTGCAATACCCAAGTAGGAGTACCGATGATGGCAAAAACTGAGAAAATTAAATTTCGGGTGGCTCCAACCCTTAAAGCCAGCGTGCAAGGCATTTTGGCGGAAGCGGCACTAGACAATGCCCTATAAAACCCGCTTGGCTGTTGATTTGCCGTACTTCGGAAACAAAAATACTTCTGGGGCGCACGGGGAATCATTAGGATTTATTTGAATAAGCTATTGTAAGGAAAAACCCATGTCTGTTAATATTTTAATGCCAGCTCTTTCCCCCACAATGACCGAGGGTACTCTTGCCCGTTGGACAAAAAATGAGGGCGACACAATTCGCGCCGGTGATGTCATCGCCGAGATTGAAACCGACAAGGCCACGATGGAGGTCGAGGCAGTAGACGAGGGTATTCTTGGTAAAATCCTCATCAGTGCCGGCACCGAAGGCGTTAAGGTCAATACCCCCATTGCCATTATCTTGGGTGAGGGCGAAGATACCGCCTCCTTGGCGGCCAACAGCAATCAGTCTTTAGGCCACCCCATCGCTTCCTTAGCCAATGCGCCAGTAGTCCCAACATCCTACGCTCTTCCTGCCGCCCCTCTGGGCGACGATCCTAAGATGGGTGAGACGGTAAAAATAACGGTGCGGGAAGCTTTACGCGACGCTATGGCTGAAGAAATGCGCCGGGATGAAAATGTTTTTGTCATGGGCGAGGAAGTGGCTGAATACCAAGGAGCGTATAAGATTACCCAAGGGTTACTTCAAGAATTCAGTGCCCGACGGGTAATTGATACTCCTATTACTGAGCACGGCTTTGCGGGATTAGCGGTAGGAGCGGCGTTCATGCGTCTGCGTCCTATTGTGGAATTTATGACTTTCAACTTTGCCATGCAGGCCATTGATCATATTATTAACTCAGCCGCGAAAACGCTGTACATGTCTGGTGGCCAAATGGGTTGTCCTATCGTGTTCCGCGGCCCCAACGGCGCGGCTTCACGGGTGGGAGCCCAGCATTCTCAGTGTTATGCAAGTTGGTATGCCCACATTCCTGGACTTAAGGTTATTGCACCGTACAGTGCTGCCGATGCTAAGGGTCTATTGAAGGCCGCTATTCGTGACAATAACCCGGTAATCTTTTTGGAAAATGAAATTACCTACGGCTGGTCGTTTGATGTGCCTACAAACCCCGATTATGTCTTGCCCATTGGCAAGGCAAAAGTCGTCCGTGAGGGCACCGATGTCACCTTGGTAGCCTTTTCCATTGCAGTAAAATACGCCCTCGATGCCGCTCAAGCATTAGCTGAACAAGGTATTTCCTGTGAGGTCATTGATCTGCGTACTGTGCGCCCCCTAGATACGGCAACAATTGCCGCCAGCGTTCGCAAAACAAACCGCTTAGTCACGGTGGAGGAAGGCTGGCCCGTAGCCGGAATAGGGTCGGAAATTGCGGCACTAGCAATGGAGCAGTTTTTTGATCACCTCGATGCCCCAGTGCTGCGGGTAACCGGCAAAGATGTACCGTTGCCTTATGCAGCCAACCTAGAAAAGCTAGCCCTACCGAGTACCGGTGATGTCATCGCGGCGGTGAAGTCACTGTTTTAATAATGGTGGGAATATCGTTCACGAACAAGACGTGGCGGCAAGCGAATCACGATTATCGGCAGGTATTAACACTAGCCCAACGGCTTGGCTTACCAGAAATTTTAGCCCAAGTGCTGGCGGCGCGAGGGTTTCATGCTGATGATGCTCCCGACTATTTAACGCCTAAATTAAAGACCAGCCTTCCCAATCCTTATCATTTGCATGGAATGCGAGAGGCCGTCGCCCGGCTGGTTCAAGCTATACAAGGCGATGAGAAGATTATCGTTTGGGGTGATTATGACGTGGATGGGGCTACCTCTACGGCGTTGCTGCTAAACTACTTTACTGCTCTTGGTCTTGAGGCTGGCTATTATATTCCCGATCGGCAAAAGGATGGTTACGGTCCTAACGCTACGGGGCTAGAACGCTTGGCCGCGGAAGGGGCAAAGTTAGTCATCACCGTCGATTGCGGCGTCACGGCCTTTGCGCCGCTGGAGGCCGCACAAAAAGCCGGGCTAGACATCATGGTCATTGATCACCACTTGGGGGAGGATACCCTGCCCCCGGCGGTGGCAGTGGTAAACCCTAACCGCCGGGATCAGGAAAGCCCATGCAAAAACCTGGCGGCGGTGGGGGTATGCTTTCTGGTGCTAGTGGCGTTGAACACGGCGCTGGAACAGCGGGGGTTCTTTAATGAGGCTAGGCCAAAGCCGAACTTGCAGCAGTTTTTGGACATCGTGGCTCTGGGAACGGTGGCGGACGTAGTACCCCTGACGGGACTGAACAGGGCGTTTGTGGCTCAAGGCCTTAAAGTGATGGCAGGGCAACGTAATGAGGGGATGAAAGCCCTGATGGCCGTCGCCAACATGAATAGCGTACCGTCGGCCTATCATTGCGGCTTTCTGCTGGGACCACGAATTAACGCCGGGGGGCGCGTAGGGTTGTCAAGTCTGGGGACGCAGCTGCTCACCTGCACGGATCCGATTCGGGCAAAAGTGCTGGCTCAACAACTTGATGATCTCAACCGGGAACGCCAGACGCTGGAACAACAGGTGTTGGAAGCTGCGCTGGCTCAAGCTGCTGCATCACCGGAAGCGTCCATTATTATTGCCGCCGGCGAAGGGTGGCATGAAGGGGTCATTGGTATTGTTGCCGGACGGCTCAAGGAGAAATACACCCGCCCTGCCCTGTGCCTGAGCATCCACAACGGCATGGCTAAAGGTAGTGGCCGCAGTGCCCTTGGCCTGCACCTTGGCAATATTATTCTCGCGGCTAAAGCGGCGGGTTTGCTCACCGCCGGGGGTGGCCACGCAGCGGCGGCGGGGTTTAGTTTGCCGGCTGCAAGCATTCCCGCGTTTACCGCGTTTTGTCAGGAGGCAGTGGCCAAAGCCGCTCTACCGGAACCAAGCCTAGAATACGATGCCCCCCTGCCCCTTGCCACCGCAACGCTCTTTCTGGCTGGGCATTTGGAGGCTATGGCTCCTTTCGGTATGGGTAATCCTCAGCCGCGCTTTTTGCTGTCCGGGGTACGCCTAGGGTATATGGAGCCAGTGGGCAAAGGTCATCTGCGCGTCATGTTAGAAGACCCGTTGGGAAACAGTCGTGTGTCGTCCATGATCTTTCGCGCCGAGGAAACCGGCCTGATGGCGGCTCTCATGGCCCGGCGGGGGGGATTGGTGGACGCGGTAGCAACCCTCAAGCGGGATGAGTGGCAGGGACGAGAGCGCCTCGGTGTTATCCTTGAAGATGTGCGGCTGGCGACAGGGATTGATCAAGCGGCGGCGTAAGGGACGAGATTGAAGATAGCCTTGTTATAATAATGTGCGCTGGAAATAATCATGAGGCCATGCTAACCACCCCATCATGGCTTCTTACCAATATATTTATGTGATGAAGGGACTGCGTAAAGTCCTGCCCACCGGTCGTGAACTGATTAAGGATGTCTGGCTGTCGTTTTTGCCCGGAGCCAAGATTGGCGTTATCGGCCCCAACGGGGCCGGGAAGTCTACCTTGCTGCGGATTATGGCCGGGCTGGACAAGGATTTTTCCGGGGAGGCCTTTGTTGCCGCCGGGGCTACTGTAGGCTTTCTGCCCCAAGAACCTGCCCTCGATGCCGGCAAAACGGTCTATGAAAACGTCTTGGCGGGCATGGGAAAAACCAAGGCCTTATTGGCTCGTTTTAACGAAATCTCCGCGAAGTTTGCCGGGGAGATGAGCGAAGATGACATGAACACCCTGCTGGCGGAACAGGGCGAACTGCAAGAACAAATCGATGCCGTCAACGGCTGGGAAATTGATCGCCAGCTTGAAATTGCCATGGATGCCCTGCGTTGCCCACCCAGTGAGGCGATTGTAGATAATCTCTCAGGGGGGGAACGCCGCCGGGTGGCGTTGTGCCGCCTGCTGCTGCAAAAGCCGGACTTGTTGCTGCTGGATGAACCCACCAACCACCTAGATGCCGAATCGGTGGCATGGCTGCAGCGTCACCTTGAAGAATACCAAGGCACCGTCGTCACTATCACCCACGATCGCTATTTCCTTGATAACGTCGCCCAATGGATTTTAGAGGTTGATCGCGGTCAAGGGATTCCACTAGAGGGCAATTACACCACTTGGCTCATCGCCCGTGAAAAGCGCATGGCGCAAGAAGAAAAGGGCGAAGCCGCCCGGCAAAAAACCCTTGCCGCAGAACTTGAGTGGGTGCGCAGCTCCCCCAAAGCCCGCCAAGCCAAAAGTAAGGCACGGATTAAAGCCTATGAGGAACTACTGGCCAATGAGGGGAAGAAAAGCCTCGATCAGGCGCAGATTATTATTCCGGCTGGCCCACGTCTGGGGGATGTGGTTATTGAGGCCAACCATTTGTCCAAGGGTTTTGGCGATCGCTTGCTCATCGACGATTTATCGTTCCGTCTGCCCCCCGGCGGCATTGTCGGCGTGATTGGCCCCAACGGGGCGGGAAAAACCACCCTTTTTCGTATGATTACCGGCAATGAAAAGCCCGATCAGGGTACTTTCAAAGTCGGTGAAACTGTAGTGCTGGGGTATGTTGATCAGTCACGGGATACACTTGCACCCAATAAAACCGTGTGGGAAGAAATCTCCGATGGGTTAGATGAAGTGCTATTGGGCAAACGAAAAATGCCTAGTCGCGCCTATTGCGCCGCCTTTAACTTTCGCGGCGCGGATCAGCAAAAAAAAGTTGGGCAACTCTCTGGAGGAGAGCGCAACCGGGTGCATCTAGCCAAGATGCTTAAAAGCGGTGCTAATGTCCTGCTCCTTGATGAACCGACCAACGATCTGGACGTGGAAACCCTGCGCGCACTGGAAGATGCGCTGCTGGATTTTGCCGGCTGTGCCGTCGTTATTTCCCACGATCGCTGGTTCCTCGATCGCGTGGCCACCCATATTCTCTCCTTCGAGGGGGACAGCCATGTAGAGTGGTTTGAGGGCAACTACCAAGCTTATGAGGAAGATGCCAAACGCCGCCTTGGTGAGGATACCATCTTGAACCCCAAACGCCTGCGGTACAAGCCGCTGGTGCTGTAGAGCACGTTACAAGATTCTCCCATGCCTACGCCGCGTCGTACCTTTGCCATTATCGCCCACCCTGATGCTGGGAAGACCACGCTGACGGAAAAGCTGTTGCTGTTCGGCGGCGCAATTCAGCTTGCCGGGGCGGTGAAAGCCAAGGGCGATGCCCGCCGCGCCCGTTCAGACTGGATGGCGGTGGAACGCGCACGGGGAATTTCCGTCACAGCATCGGTGATGACTTTCGACTGGCAGGGAATGACGTTCAACCTGCTGGATACCCCTGGGCATGAGGATTTTTCGGAAGATACCTACCGCACCCTGACGGCTTGTGATTCGGCGATCATGGTGCTGGACGGGGCCAAGGGGATTGAGAGCCAAACGCTGAAGCTCTTTGCCGTCTGCCGCCTGCGTAATATTCCCATTATTACCTTTATCAATAAAATGGATCGCGAGGCGCGTGACCCTTTTGAATTGATATCTGAAATTGAAGACAAGCTGGCACTTATCGCTACCCCAGCCAGTCTGCCCATTGGTATGGGGCGTGACTTTCACGGGGTGTATGATTTGTTTCAGCAGCAATTGATTCTTTTCGATCGTAGTTACAACAATCGTCTAACCGATGCCATTGCCTGTAAGGGGCTTGATGATCCGCTCTTGGTGGAGCGTTTACCCGAAGAGCACCGAGCAGCACTCCATGAACATGTTGCTATGGCTAAGGGCCTATGCCCTGTGTTTGATACGGCGGAATACCTTGCCGGGCATCAAACACCGGTATTTTTTGGCAGTGCCGTCAATAACTTCGGGGTGCGGGAACTATTAGACGGTATCCACCGCTTTGCCCCACCACCCCGGCCTCAGGCGGCGATTGAGAGAGTTGTCGCACCGGAAGAAAAACAGTGTTCAGGCTTTGTCTTCAAAATTCAGGCCAACATGGATCCCAAACATCGGGATAGGATCGCCTTTATGCGCCTAGCCTCGGGAACCTTTCGTCGGGGGATGAAGCTGCTCCATGTGCGTAGTAACAAGACCATGGCCGTGCACAACGCCGTGCTTTTCTTGGCCAATGAACGAGAGACAGCGGAAAGCGCCGAAGCAGGCGATGTTATCGGCATTCCCGGTCATGGCAACCTTCGGATTGGCGATACCCTGACCGAGGGAGAGAGCCTGCATTTCACCGGCGTTCCATCCTTTGCACCAGAATACTTGCAAAGAGTCCACTTGTCCGATCCCTTGCGTCGCAAGCATCTTGATAAAGCCCTAGACCACCTCGCGGAAGAAGGGGCAAGCCAAGTATTTCGGCCAGATGATGGCGGCGAGGTAGTAGTGGGCGTGGCCGGACCTTTGCAGTTCGAAATCCTCACCGAACGCCTGCGTAGTGAATACAACGTCGCGGCTCGGTTTGAGGCTACTACTGCCCATGCCGTGCGCTGGGTGTTTGGGGGGGCGAGCGACCTCGAACGCTTCCGTACTGCCAACCGCAGCGCTGTCGGAGTGGATCACGATGGCTGCGTCGTGTTTTTAGCCCGTAACGCTTGGCACTTAACAAAAACCCAAGATGATTTTCCTAACCTAAAATTCACGACAACACGAGAGGCTGTTCATAAATAGCCGGCGGCCATCAGTGCCTGTGTATAACTATTTTTCGGTGCTGAAAATACTCCTGCTGTTGCTCCTTGTTCTACAACTTTTCCTTCTTTAAGAACAACAACCTGTTGACTAAGAGCCTTGATAACCGCCAAATCATGGCTAACAATAATATAAGATAGGCCTTTGGTCTGTTGCAGGTGTTGCAGTAAGGCGACAATCTGCACCGCTACATGAGCGTCTAGAGCCGAAGTTGGTTCATCTAAAACAATGAGCTTGGCACCCACGGCCATTGCCCGTGCGAGGGCAACCCGTTGCCGCTGACCGCCGGAAAGCTCATGAGGATAACGCTGGGCAAAGGCCGCTTCAAGACCGACGCTAGCCAGCAGTTGCGTGGTGCGTGACACCGGATCGGCGTTTGGTTCATGCACCCGCAACCCTTCCGCCACACAATTTCCGACTAGCAGCCGGGGATTAAGACTACCAAAAGGGTCTTGAAACACAATCTGCATCCCGCGCCTAGCACGGCGCAGGGCACTGCCTTCTAGAGCCAGCCAATCCTGGCCATCAAAGCAAACTCTGCCTTTAGCGGGTAAAAGCCGTAACAAAGCCCGCGCCAACGTGGTTTTTCCCGATCCGCTTTCCCCAATAATCCCTAAAGTTTGCCCGGTCTCAAGGCGCACGGACACGCCGTGAACAATGGGCACGTTACGGCGACGCCAAAATCCTTGGCCGCGGAGACTGACCTGAAAATCCTCCATGGTCAGCAGGATATCCCGACCCATACATGCCGCTACCTGAGTTTGCGGATAGTGCTGGGTAAAAAGGCTTTGGGTATAAGGTTGCTTGGGGGTTGCGATAAGCTGCCGCACCGTGCCCGTTTCGACCACCGCGCCTTTATGAAGCACCACCGCCCGATCCGCCCAGTTTCGAACAAGAGCAAGATCATGGCTGATAAGCAAGACCGAAAGCCCGCGCCGCTGCTGTTCCTTTTTGATGAGAGACACAATCTGGCCGCGCACCTGAGCATCTAGAGCCGTGGTTGGTTCATCCGCTATGAGCAATGCCGGATCGTTGATGAGGGCCAATGCCAAAAGCACCCGTTGACGTTGCCCACCCGAAAGCTGGTGCGGATACCGATGCGCTAAATGACCGTTGAGACCCATACCTTCTAATGCATTATAAACTTTATCAGTCCGGGCTTTTTTAGAGATGGTTGGTTGGTGCAATCGTAGCGCTTCCTCCAATTGCCGGCCAACCCGATGTAAAGGATTAAGGGCGGTCATGGGTTCCTGAAAAACAAAGCCTATTGCCCCACCGCGTAGAGTGACCAGGTCTTTTTGACTCGCCTGTAGAAGATTGATTCCCCGAAAAATGATCTGACTCTTCAGATCATACTGAACTCGGCCTGCTAACAAATTCAGAATAGACAGTCCCAATACCGTTTTTCCCGATCCGCTCTCCCCCACCACGGCCAAGGTCTCAGCCGTCATCATGGAAAAATTAATATCCTGTAAGCAGGGGGAATTATTACCAAAACGGGCGGTGAGACGGGTGACTTCTAAAAACGACATCGGCGCATTATATACACCCATGCTCAAAAAAACAGGGGTGTTGCTTTTACAAGCAACACCCTGCAAAAAGGAGCCTGTCCGGGAGTTCAGGAATGCACTACAAAACAGCTTTTGTATTTGGGGGTACGGGGTTTGTTGGGCGTCAAGTTGTGGAAGCTTTAGCCAAAGCTGGTTATCGCATTGGTGTACCCACCAGAAACTCAGAACGTGTTTTACCACTGAAAACATCGGGCTTTGTGGGTCAGATCACGGCTTTGCCGCTAGAGCTTAAGGAACCCAATCTTGTGCAGATGCTCTCCAAAGCGGATGTGGTGGTTAATCTTATTGGCATCTTAACGGAAAACCGTCAAAATACCTTTACCCGCGTGCATGTTGATATCAGTAATTTACTTGCCCGCGCTGCTGCCCGTGCCGGAGCAGAGAGATTCATCCAAGTATCGTCGTTAGCGGCGGATAAAAACAGTACGTCGGTCTATGCACGCACCAAGGCCGAAGCGGAAGACGCAGTACGGCGGGCTTTTCCTGAAGCAATAGTAATACGCCCCTCCTTAATTTTTGGTCATGGCGATGGATTTTTTCAAAAGTTTGCTCAAATGGCGCGGTTCATACCCATTTTGCCACTCATCGGTGGGGGGCGGACAAAATTTCAACCTGTATATGTCGGTGATGTAGCCAAGGCAGTCCTTTATGCCGCGCAACGAAGCGACACGCAGGGCATGACTTATTATCTTGGCGGCAATGAAGTGCTGACTTTTAAAGAATGCTTACAGTATATTATAAAAATAACACAACAACACGTATTGTTCTTGCCGTTGCCATGGGGTGTGGCAGGGGCATTAGCGTGGCTGCAAAAATTTCTGCCTAAGCCTTTTTTTACGCGCGATCAACTACGCTTGCTCACAACAGATAACATCGTTCCTCAGGACGCACCGGGGCTAAAAGCTCTTGATATCACAGCCACCGATCTGGACGCTGTGTTGCCACAATATCTTGAAGCTTGTCGTCCGGGCGGACGCTGGTCTGCGGGGAGTGTATCGTGAGTGTAACTGAGCTTATTGGCTATGCGGCTGGTACCTTAACGGCGGTTGCCTTCGCCCCTCAGGTGCTAAAAGCGTGGCGCAGCCGCGATACATCTGCGCTTTCTGTGGGAACGCTGGCGATTTATGTAACGGGTATTATCGGTTGGTTTGTCTATGGTTTGCTCCTAGACAGCTTGCCGATTATTCTATCCAACTTTGTCAGTCTCATATTGGCGAGTGCATTGTTGATAGCAAAGCTTCGGTTTAAATAAATTTTGGGCAAATATCATTCAGAACGCACTCAGCGCATCTTGGTTTTCGTGCGATGCAAACATACCTTCCCAAAAGAATCAACCAGTGATGGGCGTGTTGTAAATATTGTTCTGGAATACAGCGGAGCAAATCATTTTCTACCCCGTCGGGAGTAAGCGCCGAGGACAACCCGAGACGGCGACTGACCCGAAAAACGTGGGTGTCCACTGCGATGGTGGGGTGACCAAAAGCCACGTTCAGAATGACATTGGCGGTTTTTCGCCCCACACCGGGCAACCGCATCAGATCGTGAATATTATCTGGTACTTGGCTTGCGTATTCTTGCACCAGCATATGCGCCATTGCCGCAAGATTACGTGCTTTGCTGTTAAACAAACCAATAGTTTTAATGTAGGGTCGGATGCCATCTTCCCCGAGCAAGGCTAATGCCCTTGGGGTGGGTGCCACAGCAAAAAGAGCCGGAGTAGCCTTGTTGACAGAGGCATCCGTGGCCTGCGCCGACAAAGACACTGCAACAAGCAGCGTAAACGGACTAGTATATTGCAGTTCCGATTGCGGCCGGGGATTTTCTCGAGCAAGCCGCGCAAAAATATCTGCAATGATCATATGCTATAAAGCCACTGCAGAAGTGGCACAAAAACCCGTTCCATACTATGTCGTCCTGCTACCATACCCAGATGCCCCGTGGCAGGAGATAAAACTGTTTGTTGATGAGTTTTAAATGCTCGTGCTGATGCAGTAGGTACGATGCCGTCGCGCTGTGGTGCCACAACTAGCACTGGGAGGGATAAATTCTCAGATTTTATTCCATTCCAACCCTTAGTATAGGGATCATTATCCAGATACCATGAAAACAAAGCTTCTCGTAACACCCCATAGGGCAACGGCACACCATCGGCCAACCAATGTTCAATTCTTTGAAATTGCTTGTTTTCATCGACATTATCTTGGTCAGAAAAAGCGATATAACGGTTAACTGTCCCAAACGGATCAAGACTGAGCAGCAACGCCTGAACCCCATCTATGGGCATGATTCCGGGTTGGCGCAAAATATTTTCCCATGTGGGCCGAAGCCCAGCGAGCCATACCCGTATGCCTGCCGGGGCGGCTGCATGAAAATCCCACGGCGTCGCTAACAGGATTAAAGCCGAAAGATGCTCTTCTCGATGTTTAGCCGCCGCTGCTGCAAATAATCCGCCCATACAATACCCCAGCAGGCCAAGGGGTGCGGTATCAGTCAACGACAAGAGATGATCCACTGCGGGCAAAAGACGCTGCTCTAAGAAATCCTGACACTGAAACGATCGTTCGTCTTTATCTGGTATACCCCAGTCTAGGATATAACAGTGCACCCCGGCATCACGTAGGAATGAGATGATATTTTTCTTTTCATTCAACGAAAAAATCCGTGCTTTATTAATCAGCGAAGGAATTAACAGTACTCGGTAGCGCGTCTTTCCAAGCGGAGCACCGGCGTCGTAGAGTGTAGTGCCGCCCCAATGGGCTGCTATCCTTCCCAACGGGGATGACATTACCACGGGCGGCATACTGGCAAGCCGCGCCACACCAGATTGAAATTTTGCCCATTGTACCGCCGCAAACGTCGCTGTTGTACGAAGTTCAGGATTCGAGGCGGGCGAGGCGTTTTTCCAAGGCTGCAAGTCTTTGTTCAAGAAGGGTAATACGTTCGGCAAGCACAGCGTGCTGAGAGCCGCCAAACTCTGGTGTAACGGTAGTGGACGGGGTGCAAGCATAAGAAGTCGCCGCAGCATACGGGGTTTGCTGCGCTGCGGCAAGTTGTTGCCATACTTGCATCAATGGCAACATCGCTGCTGCAGTCTGTGGGTCGTGCAGTGTTGCTGCAATTTGGCTTTGCCAAGCACGCTGCAGGGCAAGTAACGCCTCTGAGTCAGAATCTCCTGTGGTTGTCATGGCCTCTTTTTACAGGATTGTGCAACATGGTGCTAGGCTTTATGAAAGCCCCATGACCGTATCTTCATCATCTCCGTGGACAGTAGAGGGTGCCGAAGCCCTGTTACAGCGTCCCCTCCCCGATCTCCTCTTTGAAGCCGCCAGCGTGCATCGTCAGCATTTCCCGGCCGGAGAGGTACAGCTTGCCAGCTTGCTGTCCATCAAGACCGGCGGCTGTCCGGAAGATTGCTCTTACTGTCCCCAATCCGCCCATTTCAGTGCTACCGGAACCACAAAGGAAGATTTATTACCTGTGGCTACGGTGCTGGAAGCCGCACACAAAGCCAAAAATGCTGGAGCTAGTCGCTTTTGCATGGGCGCTGCCTGGCGCAGCGCTCCAAAAGGCAATCCCAAAGCGGAGGAACAATTTAACCGCGTCTGCGATATGGTGCGCGGTGTTCGTGACCTCGGGATGGAAGCTTGCGTCACCTTGGGGATGCTGAGCGCGGAACAGGCCGCGCGCCTCAAAGAGGCTGGCCTAACCGCTTACAACCACAATCTGGATACGGGTGAGGATTACTACAACACCATTATCAGCACGAGGACGTACGATGACCGACTGACAACACTAAAAAACGTAGCTGCCGCGGGTATTAGCACCTGCTGCGGCGGTATCATTGGCATGGGCGAATCTTGGCGTGATAGGGCGCAGATGCTCACCACCTTGGCTTCCCTTACCCCAACCCCGCAAAGCGTTCCCATTAATGCGCTGGTAGCTGCGCCAGGCACGCCGCTGGCCAACCGCCCGCCTGTTGATCCGCTTGATTTGGTGCGGATGGTGGCCGGGGCGCGCATCATGTTGCCCTCTGCTAGGGTACGCCTATCCGCCGGGCGAGCCGTGTTGTCACGAGAAGCCCAGGTGTTGTGTTTTATCGCCGGGGCAAATTCTATTTTTTACGGTGAAAAACTCCTCACCACGGGAAATAATGATGCGGCGGCGGATCGGGCGTTACTGGCCGAATGTGGACTAGAGACTGCTTGACATTGTTTTTTATTGATAAAAAATTCAACCAATAGAACTCTTGCAACCAATTTTCTCGACGCTATAGTTGCTGTTCTGTCGGATGCGGGTGTAGCTCAGGGGTAGAGCACAACCTTGCCAAGGTTGGGGTCGAGGGTTCGAATCCCTTCACCCGCTCCAGATGTTTTACTCAGTATACCGCTCGCACATCAAAGCTTCCCCTCTCAATCTTGCGAGCGGTACAGCCCGCGCGGCACTTGAGCGAAGCCCTTGCACATTCTTCATGTGCAAGGAGTATACCGTATGGCAATAACCACAGATTGCTTTTTATAAAGCAATCGCTCAATACTACTCTCATGCACGGACGTGTTTTAACGATTGCCGGCTCCGACTCCGGGGGCGGCGCAGGAATTCAGGCCGATATTAAAACTATCACCGTTTTAGGCGGGTATGCCATGACGGCGATTACCGCCCTGACGGCGCAAAATACCCTAGGTGTACATGGAGTTTATCCTGTGCCCCCAGAATTTGTTGCCCAGCAAATCAAGGTTGTTCTTGATGATATTGGAGCCGATGCCGTGAAAATTGGCATGCTGCACACGGCGGAAGTTATTGCGGCGGTAGCGCAAGCCTTAAAGCCCTATCCAACCATTCCCTTAGTGCTGGACCCTGTCATGGTGGCCAAGGGCGGGGCGCGCCTGCTGGAGGATAGTGCGGTGAATGCCTTGCTCATCCATTTAGTGCCGCGAGCGATGGTGGTGACACCGAATATCCCCGAAGCTGAAGCCTTGGGCGGGGTGCAGGCCTTGCTGGCCGCCGGGGCTGGGGCTGTTCTTCTCAAAGGCGGCCATGATGAGGGGGAAACCGTCATTGATCGCCTCCTAACTAATATAGGAGAGATCGAACGCTTTACCGCCCCGCGCCAGCATACCCGGCATACCCACGGCACGGGCTGTACCTATGCCGCCGCTATCGCTGCCGGCTTGGCTCAAGGAATGCCATTGGGCGAGGCTATCGCTTGGGCGTTCTCCTACTTACAGCAAGCCATTGCCACCGCCCCGGGTTTTGGCAAGGGGCAAGGCCCTGTCAATCACGCCGTCGTATGCTCTTAGATCGCGTTACGTTCGTTCTGGTGCGCCCCCAGATTGGCGAGAATATCGGCATGACCGCACGAGCCTTATACAACTGCGGCATTGAACGCCTGCGCCTCGTCGCCCCCCGGCAAGGGTGGAGCCGTGAGGCCGCCCTTGCCTGTAGTGCCGGGGCGGATCATCTTGTCCATAACGCCTCGATCCATGACGACTTAGGCAGTGCTATTGCCCCATTCACGCACGTTTTTGCCACCACCGCCCGCCCCCGCGAGGTGGATAAACCCGTCTTGACCCAAATCGATGCCGCCACGCATATTGCTGCCGCCGCCCGGCATGGCGAAGAGATAGCGATTTTGCTAGGGGCGGAGCGTACGGGGCTTTCCAATGAAGAAATCTCCTTGGCTACCGCTATCATCAGCATTACCTTAAATCCTGTATTTTCTTCATTAAATCTTTCTCAGGCCGCATTGTTGGTAGCCAACCCCATCTGGAATCAGCTTCGCGAAAACTCGGATACAGTGACTACTCCACGAAATCTTGCCACGAATACCGACTACCAACATCTTTTCGAGCATTTGGAAGGTGCACTGGATGCCGCCAATTTTTGGCGAGTTCCAGAGAAAAAACCAAAAATGGTGCAGAATTTACGGGCACTGTTGCTGCGTACAAATCTAACGACGCAAGAGGTGCAAACCCTACACGGAGTCATTCGAGCATTAACTTGGTCAGGTTAACTTGGTTACTGGGTCATTGCCGTTTGTAAGGCTTGATCATCCTCCACATACCACAACAATTTGCGAAACAATTGGCTATCTTGATTGTCATCCTGATTGTCATTAGTTGCCAAGAGTATTTCTGGCTGCAAAGCATTTAAGCCGCGGTGTTCCGCCCAACGAGGGTCTTTTTTAGGATCATAAGCCCCGTTTTTTCCATCCAGCAACGCCAACCGGACAGTTCCAGCTTTTTTCATATAAGCACTAAAGCTTGGCATTTCGGCTTCACCACGTTGCCACCGAATTAACGCCGGCAGCATTTTATTCAAAAATTTCCGGCCATCATCTTTGCCTGCCTGAATGGATACATCCACCGCTAAAAGAGCCGTTAAGATCGCCGCAGCAGATGTGGGCACAATCTTTTCTTGTTGATAGAGATTAATGGTAGCCTGCATCATTGGTCGAACAAACCCTTCAAAACATACTGCGTGTTCAGCTTTTTCAATGGCTTTATCACGAGCCTGTGTGCCGTTGCGTTCGGCGGCCTCTACACCAGCAATGAAGCGCCCAAAGAAGCGACCGTTAATACTGCAAAAGCCAATGTTTTTTTGGCCATTGCCACTATCTTTATGACCATACCAAGCATTCGTGCGTTGCATGCGACTTCCATCATTTGCAAGGCGTAGTGTACCTTCTGCCAAACCAACAAAACGATAGCCAATACCATTGACTTCAAATAAAGACAGGTAATCCTGCAACACGGCATCATAATCTTGTTCGGCAAACACTGCCGGATTTTTGCCAAGGATACTGTTATTCAGGCTCCGCGGCACATCGTTGCTATTAGCAAAAGCAAAAGGAGCAACAGCCACAGCCAGTAAGGATACCGGACACAAAACAGCAACAGCACGCATTGCAACCTCCTTTATAAAAAAAATCACTATTTATTTTTAATTTTATTTATAAATCTTATTTTATTTTGAAGAAAAAGTAAATAAAAAATCAACCTTTCGGTTTATTTTAAAAAATTAACATATAATACAATGTATTATGCTTTTTCTACCAAGAACCACCTAGGGGCATCTGTCCATTGATGGGGATGAGCAACTATCTGACGACACCAATTGGCCAAAAAATGAAATTAATATAGGGCTATTCATGATAAACCCTGCGGTTATCACCCTTAATAAAGCATAGCCCATGCCAACCCACGAAAAGAGCGTTGAAATGCTTGATTTTTATTAATAAAAAACCAACAAAGGCAATTTTTTCCTTGCTAAAATACTGCCACAGCAGGATAGTTAACCGGCAATGTTATCCACCACCCCTTGGCTACAGAAAATCTCCTCAAAATGGCGCGGACTGCCGCAACGTCAGCGCACGTCAACAATTCTCGGTATTGCAATAGTAGTAACTATTATTCTGCAAAATCTCTTCGGTTCAGGCTCGCATCCTCCGGCACCTCCACCCACCTTGGTAGAAACCATCACCGTAATGCCACAAACCCTCTCTATTACTCTGCGCGCCGTAGGAAGCCTTCGCGCCAATGAAAGCGTGATTATTCGCCCTGAAGTTGCAGGCATTGTAGACAATATCCATTTTGAAGAAGGTGCCATGGTGAAAAAAGATGCACCATTAATTACCCTTGATCAAAGAGTCACCAGCGCGGATCTCGCCCAAGCCGAAGCAAATCTTATTCTGGCTCAAGCCAACTATCGCCGAACAAATACTTTAATTCGCTCCGAAGCAGTATCTGAACGCCTGCGCGATGAAGCTTTAGCAAAGCTTAAAAGTGCCGAAGCCACCGTTGATCTTGCAAAAGCACGGCTCGATAAAACTGCCCTGCATGCCCCTTTTGCTGGAATGGTAGGTCTACGCCGGGTTAGCCCCGGAGAGTATGTTAAAGCCGGACAAGATATCGTCAGTCTAGCCACCCTTGACCCAATAAAAGTGGATTTCGCCATCCCTGAAATAGACGCAGGACGCATTACCACAGGGCAAAAGGTTACTATAAACGTCGATGCAGTACCCGAACGAAATTTTAGCGGCACTATTACTGCCCTTGATCCCCTAGTGGATGTAAAGGATCGCAGTGTGCCGGTGCGCGCTCTTGTCCCTAACCCAGATGGTCTTTTGCGACCTGGGTATTTTGCCCGAGTACAAATTACCGTTTCAGAAAAACCCGAAGCGTTCTTTGTTCCTGAAACTGCCATTATTCCCCAAGGCAATAAATTCTTAGTCCTCGTACTAACAGAGCAAGGGCTGCTAGAGCACAAATCTGTAACCCTTGGCCTACGTCGAATCGGTGAAGTAGAAATTCTCAGCGGGATAACATCAGGCAACATGGTAGTAATTTCAGGGCAAAATCGCCTACGGCCGGGGCAGAAAGCCCAATCTATTGGGGATAAGACTTTACAGAAATCTTAAAAAGCAGTATCCGTCAAAGGCTTTTTAGGTGAAAGGATTGCCTGTGGCCTTTACGTTGAGTCCCGTCCTCATTGGCGGCAAGGAGTACCTGCCCCTTATTGAAGGCGGTAAGGGTATTGCCGTGAGCAGTGGCTTGTCCAGCGGTGCTTGGGCCGCTGCCGGAGGCATGGGAACGTTCTCCGGTGTTAATGCCGATTTTTACGACGACCAAGGAAATCCCTTACCCCAAATCTATCATGGAAAAACCCGCCGGGAACGCCATGAGGAACTGATCCGCTACGCCATCAAGGGCGGCATCACCCAGGCAAAAATCGCCTTTGAACGCGCCAGTGGTTTTGGCCGCATTCACATGAATGTATTGTGGGAAATGGGCGGCGCAGAACGCATTT
This sequence comes from Holosporales bacterium, assembly GCA_046338525.1. Classification (GTDB taxonomy): domain Bacteria; phylum Pseudomonadota; class Alphaproteobacteria; order JAJTHO01; family JAJTHO01; genus JBKCUA01. The sequence goes on along the minus strand of JBKDWF010000040.1, from coordinate 92,092 downwards.
TGCATGGTATTTTAGAGGGCGCGAAAGGCCTCATCAATGGGGTCACATGCGGCGCAGGAATGCCCTACCGTCTTGCTGAAATTTCCGCCAAATTTGGTGTGCACTATTTTCCCATTGTTTCTTCCGCCAGGGCTTTTCGCGCCTTGTGGAAACGGGCATATTATAAGGCCGCTGAATTTTTAGGTGGTGTCGTCTATGAAGACCCGTGGCTTGCCGGCGGGCATAACGGCTTATCCAACAGCGAAAATCCGGAAAAACCCGAAGACCCCTACCCCCGTGTGGTTGCCCTACGCCAGCAGATGAACGAAGTAGGCCTGAAGAACACACCAATTATTATGGCCGGGGGTGTGTGGTTTTTGCGTGAATGGCAAGACTGGCTCAATAACCCAGAAATTGGGGCAATCGCCTTTCAATTTGGCACCCGTCCGTTGGTAACAACAGAAAGCCCGATTTCAAAAAGCTGGAAAGAAAAGCTCCTAAACCTTAAAAAAGGCGATGTTTTTCTTAACAAATTTAGCCCGACTGGTTTCTACTCTTCTGCTGTGCGAAACTCTTTCCTCCACGAATTGATCGAGCGTTCGGAACGCCAAGTAGCCTACACTCCCGAAGCAATAGGCGAACATATCGCTGAGCTTGGTATCGGCCCTCGTAAGCGGCCTGTTTACCTTACGGCCGAAGACCGCCACCGGGCAGAAGATTGGATCGCTGCGGGCTTTACCGAAGCATTGCGAACCCCAGATTCAACATTGGTGTTTGTCACCCAAGAACGCGCAGCAACCATTCTACAAGATCAGATAGACTGCATGGGCTGCCTATCCGCTTGTCAATTCAGCAACTGGTCACAAGATGAATCGGGCACTACAGGGCGCCGCGCCGATCCACGCTCCTTTTGTATTCAAAAAACCCTCCAAAATATTGCCCACGGTAGCGATCCGGATCACGATCTCATGTTTGCCGGTCATAATGCGTATCGCTTTGCCGATGACCCTTTTTATTCCAATGGTTTTATTCCAACCGTACGACAATTAGTCGATAGACTGCAAACTGGAGACTAACCAAGTTTTGCATGAAACGTAGCAAGAATGTCGTTTTCTTTTACCATTACTACGCTTGATGCCACAAGTCGCGCCCGCGCCGGGGTGTTGAGCACCCCTCACGGCTCTTTTTCCACTCCAGCATTTATCTTTTGCGCTACTAAGGCCGCCATGCGCGTAGCTAGCCCGGCGATGCTGACCGAGCTTGGTACCGATATTATCCTCTCCAACACCTACCACCTGATGCTGCAACCCGGCGCGGAACACATGGCGGCACGGGGAGGACTCCAAGAATTTACCGGCTGGCGACGCCCGATGCTCACCGATTCCGGAGGCTTTCAGATTTTCTCACTGGGGCATGGCCTTATTGCCGATGAGATCAAGGGACGCGGTGCCCGCAAGAACGGCAAAACCCTATCCGCCATTACCGAAGAAGGGGCGACGTTCCGCAGCTACGTGGATGGCCGGATGCACACCCTCACCCCGGAGGGAGCCATTACCATTCAGCGCAAGCTGGGTGCCGATCTGATTCTCGTGTTGGATGAGTGCACCCCCTACCACGCCGACCGGGCGTACACGGAAAACTCCCTACGGCTCAGCCAACGCTGGGCCGATCGCTGTCTGACCGAATTCCAGCATGAAGATACCGGGCAACAAGCCCTCTACGGCATTATCCAGGGCGGCGTGTACCCCGACTTGCGGGCAGACGCAGCTAAAAACCTTGCCGAGCGGCCCTTTTTCGGCCAAGCCGTGGGCGGCAGTCTCGGCGGCACCAGCGCGCAAATGGATGAGGTTGTCGGCTACGCCATGAACCACGCCCACCGGGAACGGCCAACCCACCTCCTCGGCATTGGCGGTATCCGGGATATCTGGGTCAACGTAGCCCAGGGTATTGACAGCTTCGATTGCGTTCACCCCACCCGTTTGGCGCGGCACGGCGGGGCATTATACCCCAACAAGCGCGAACGCCTGAACCTCCGCAACGCCCGCTACGCCAACGACGACAGACCGCTTCAGGAAGGCTGCGCCTGCCCAACCTGCCGGGATCACAGCCGTGCTTATCTGCATCATCTTACCCGTACCGGGGAACCACTGGGGTTTTTGCTCCTCGTGCAGCATAATATCTTTTTCATGAACCGCTTAATGCGGGAAATTCGAGCAGCCCTCCATGAGGGACGGTTTCATGCGGCACAACGGGCAGCACTGACGCAGCTTCAAAGTGATGACGATTCGGCTTGACCGATAAGAAAGAGGCTTCATACTGAGGCCATGACCATCACTATTGGAAGTCCTGCCCCCGATTTCACCGCCGTTACCGACGCCGGAAAAACCCTCACCCTCGCCCAATTTCGTGGCCAATATGTGGTGCTGTATTTCTACCCCAAAGACGACACACCCGGGTGCACGAAACAGGCCTGCGGCTTTCGCGATGCCTTGCCAGATTTTAGCGGCGTTGACGCCGTTATCTTGGGTGTTTCGCGCGACGATACCGCCAGCCACGCGAAATTTGTAAAAAAATTCGATCTGAACTTCCCACTGTTGGCCGATACCGAGGGCACCATTACCGAAGCCTACGGTGTCTGGGTAGAAAAAAGCATGTACGGAAAAAAATATATGGGCATCGAGCGTACGACCTTTCTTATTGATAAAGAAGGAAAAATAGAAAAAATATGGCCAAAAGTAAAAGTTGATAACCACGCAAAAGAAGTACTACAGGCCATCGGCAACTAACTGACCCGTTGTCAGAAAAATAACGGAGGGCTACACTTTTACGCTATGACCTCTATTCGTGTTCGCTTTGCTCCCAGCCCCACCGGAAAATTACATGTTGGTAATGCCCGCGTGGCACTCATTAACTGGCTGTTTGCCAAAAAACACGGCGGCGAATTTATGCTGCGCCTTGACGATACCGATGATGAACGTTCTACAGAAGCTTTCGCCGAGGGCATTCAAAAAGACCTAAAATGGCTTAACCTAGAATGGCAGGTATTTGATCGTCAATCAAAACGCATGGCACGCTACCAATGGGCGTTTGAAAAATTGCTCGCGGAGGAACGGCTATACCCCTGCTTTGAAACACCCGAAGAACTTGCCTTAAAACGCAAGGTGCAACTCGCACAACATAAACCGCCTATTTACGACCGGGCGGCACTCGCATTAACAACACATGAAAAACAAACCCTCCTTGATAAAGGCATTAAACCCCATTGGCGTTTTCTGCTAAACCATGGGGATATTCATTGGCACGATGCCATCAAAGGCGATTTGCACTTTCAGGGGGGCAATCTCTCTGATCCAGTGCTTTTCCGCAGTGATAATCGCCCCATCTACACGTTGGCTAGTGTTGTTGATGATATTGATTTCAATATATCTCATGTCTTTCGCGGCGATGACCATATTACCAATACCGCCGCACAAATTCAATTGACTGAAGCCTTAGGCGGAACACCGCCAGTTTATGGGCATTTACCCCTATTGACCAATGCCGCGGGAGAAGGTCTATCAAAACGCCTTGGCTCTTTAAGTCTTGAGCATTTGCGTGACAATGAAGGCATAGAAGCGATGGCGCTTAATAGTCATCTTACAAAATTGGGCAGCAGCGATCCCATTGAAGCCAAAACTACACTGGATGAACTGGTAACTGAATTTGATTTAAAGAAATACAGCCCCTCTACAGCCCGATTTGATGAACAAGAACTGTTAAATCTTAATGCGCATTTATTGCAAGGCATGCCATTTACCGTGGCGGTGCCCAAGCTTCGTGCGCTTGGTATAAACAATGCTAATGAGGCTTTTTGGCAGGCTGTGCGGGGCAATATAACAAAATTTCGTGATGTTGAGGGATGGTATAAAATTTTATGCCTCAATATAGAACCGGTGCTGCGCGATCTTGATCTAACAACCATTGCTGCGGCGTTGTTACCTCAAGAAGTACAGGCTCAAGATGTCGCGCCGTGGCTTTTTGCGGTAAAAGAAAAGACCGGACGCAAAGGTGCGGCTCTCTATATGCCTATTCGCCTAGCCCTAACAGGGCAAGAGCATGGACCAGAACTATCTGTTCTACTGCCTTTATTAGGCTCAGAAAAAGCCCGTTCCAGACTAAAGGGGAGTTATAGTTAGAAAACTTGCATAGTAGCCTTATTTTTTGTAAGAATTTTCTCTAAGGAACGTATCTATGCTTGATCTTGATCCTTTTGTTTTGGCGCGTATTCAATTTGCCGCCAACATTACCTTTCACATTCTTTTCCCGTCTATCACTATCGCCTTGGGCTGGATATTACTTTTTTTTAAATTACGCTTTAATGCCACCAATGATCCAGCATGGATGGATACATACCTCTTTTGGACTAAAATTTTCGCCTTGTGCTTTGCCTTGGGCGTTGTCAGTGGCATTACCATGTCATTTCAGTTCGGTACCAATTGGCCAGGTTTTATGGAAACGGTCGGGAACATTGCCGGCCCATTGTTAGGCTACGAGGTATTGACGGCGTTTTTTTTAGAAGCAACCTTTTTGGGTATCATGCTGTTTGGAGCGAACCGAGTCTCTAGACGCGCGCACACAACAGCAACAGTGTTGGTTGCTTTTGGTACAACCCTCTCAGCGTTCTGGATTATAGTGCTCAATAGCTGGATGCAAACCCCCGTTGGGTTTGAGATGATTGACGGCAAGGCTCACGCCACAGATTGGGCAGCGATTATTTTCAACCCATCGATGCCATACCGAATGATTCATATGTTGCTTGCTTCAGGGTTAACCGCGAGTTTTTTGGTGGCAGGAATTTCCGCGTATCGTTGGTTGCGTGGCGATCGCGCTAGAGCGGTTTTTTTATCTATAAAAACAGGTGTTTATACCGCTGCTCTGTTAATTCCAATTCAAATTATCGTTGGCGATTTACACGGTCTCAACACTTTAAAACATCAACCTGCCAAAATTGCAGCAATAGAGGGCTTATGGGAAACAAAAGCCGGAGCACCCTTAGTATTACTTGGCATGCCTAATCAACAGACTCGAAGCAACGGGACTTCTCTTGAAATTCCAGGCTTGGCTAGTCTTGTGCTGACCCACGACTGGAATGGCGTTATTCGTGGGCTTAATGAATTTGAAGGTGAACATCCGCCTGTTGCTAAAGTTTTCTGGAGCTTCAGAATAATGGTATTTGTGGGCGTAGTGATGCTCACTGTATCTTGGTGGGCTGCATATCGCCTGCATCGACGCGGCACAATTACTAAGACTCTCGCCCGTATTTTGACAGCCACCACTTTTGCAGGGTGGATTGCAACCGTTGCCGGATGGTATGTGTCGGAAATTGGCCGTCAACCCTATCTTGTATATGGTTTGCTCCGTACCAAAGATGCCGTATCGACAGTTCCTGCGTCTTCTATTGCTTTTACCTTGGGGATTTATCTTATTGTTTATACAGTGCTACTTATTGCATTTATAAGCACTTTGTTCTTTATGGCTCGTCGTGCGGGGCAACCCGTCGCTGTTGCCACAGCCTCACGCAATCCTCTTGTCTTATCTCCAGCGGAGTAGCCAAATGGAATCCTTCTTTGCTAATGGTACTTGGCTACCCATAGTGTTTGCCTTTCTCATGGGTTTAGCGATGCTCATTTACGCTATCCTTGATGGCTACGACCTAGGCGTTGGGATTTTAACACCAGCAGGAACGGATAAGGAAAAAGACACCATGATTGCCTCCATTGGACCTTTTTGGGATGCCAATGAAACTTGGCTGGTTCTTGGGGTTGGAATTCTGTTGGTCGCTTTTCCCATGGCGCATGGGGTGATTTTAACCAACTTGTATTTGCCAGTTGCCTTGATGCTGGTGGGTCTTATCCTCCGCGGCGTAGCTTTCGATTTTCGAGCTAAAGCCCACGTCGAGCATAAAGAATATTGGGATGCCGCATTTTTCTTGGGGTCTTTGATAACCGCTTTAGCCCAAGGGCACATGTTAGGATCGTATATCTTAGGTTTCAGTAAAACCTATGAAGCAGCCTTGTTTTCCACGTTTGTTGGTTTTTGTGTAGCTGGGGGCTACGCTCTGATTGGTTCAAGCTGGCTTATCATGAAAGCCGAGGGGGAATTACAGCGTAAGGCCATTCGCTGGTCTAGGATTAGCTTATGGGTAACAGCGTTTGGTATTCTCGTGGTTTCGGCCACAACCCCGCTTGTGAGTACTCGTATTTTTGACAAGTGGTTTTCATGGCCTGAGTTTTTGTTTTTACTTCCGATTCCGTTGCTGAGCGGTGCGTTAATTTTATTTCTGGATCGCGTGTTGGCTCAACTACCAAAGCCCAACGATCGACATTGCTGGGTTCCTTTTGCCGTGACCGTGGTCATTTTTCTGCTGTGCTTTTTGGGTCTAGCTTATAGCTTTTTCCCGTACATTGTGCCGCAGCAAATGACCATTTTTGAAGCCGCCAGTGCACCCGAATCATTAATGATCATTCTGGTGGGAGCATTGCTTGTATTACCGGTGCTTATCGGCTATACAATCTTCGCATACCGTGTGTTTTGGGGTAAGGCAGGCTCGTTAAATTATCACTAGGATAAGGATAATCTTATGTACCAGTTATATTATTCGCCCGGCTCATGTTCCATGAGCATTCATGTTATACTTAACGAGCTTGATGCCGCAGTCGAACTTAAAAACGTCAGCATCCGCGAGGGGAAAAATAAAGCTCCTGAATTTCTTGCCATTAATCCCCGTGGTCAAGTGCCTGTACTTGTTGACGGCAACTTGATCCTGCGAGAAGGCGCGGCCATCATTTTGTACCTTTGCGACAAACATGACAGCGCATTATTCCCGCATCATGGTTTTGAAAAAGCTCAAGCCTTGGAATGGTTATGCTGGGCTAACGCGAGTCTTCACCCTGCTTACAGCCGGGTGTTTTGGCTAATGCGCAACAGTGAAAGCGGAGTCGTTCAAGAGAAGCTGCTTGAAGCTGCTCTTCAAGACATTGAAACGAAATGGGCTGACCTAGATGCCCACCTAGCGGGCAAAAAATACGTTGCTGGCGATGTTCTTACAGCCCCGGATATTTTACTAGCTGTTATTGCCAATTGGAATGGCTATTTCCCCCGCCCCATTCCCCTCGGCAACAACGTCGAACGATTAATTCGTGCTGTTATTACTCGTCCTGCATACCAAAAAGCCTTACTTGCCGAACACGTTGAGTATACGGCTGTTGCTGCCTAAAACGACTATCCTTATCCGCACGGTTGCTGGGCGTGAACATTTATTGCGTCAGGCTATAGATTCTGTTGTTGCACAAACCGTTGATGCTTGGGAAATTGTTGTTGTCGAAGACGGCCCGAGTGATGCGGCAACGATTATCAAAGGTTTTCCCGATACCGTACACACTCGAGTGCGGCTTTATCGCAATCCGGGCAAAGGCCGTTGTAATGCCGGTAACTTCGCCTTGCAGCAGGCAATAGGCGACTACTGCTGTTTTCTTGACGACGACGACAAGCTGTACCCAAACCATCTGCAAGTCCTTGTTTTTTTAATAGAAAAAAATCCACAGGCAGTAGCAGCAGTAGCCAGAGCTGATATTGAATATGTACAAGGAGATAAGGTACTTTGCCGCCGCGCTGCGCCGCCATTGCCTGCAAGCTCACACCTGCTGCGTCAACGAAACCAAATGCCGATTCAGGCGGTGGTGTTTCGCCGCCTGACTGGCCTTGCTGTGGGTGGACTCGATGTCGGTTTAAATCATTTTGAAGATTGGGATTTTTGGTTGCGCCTACTCACTAAGGGGGGGTTTATCTGGCACGGTGTCATAACGTCTTGTTATAGCTTGCCGGCCAATACCAAAGCCGCCCACCGTCGCGCCCTAGCTGCAGCCCAGTATTTCCCCATCTTGGCCGAAAAAGCAAAGAGTTATATTTTTCATGACGGTAGCATGGGATTGCTGCCAATTTCAAAAAGGCGTGCCTTATACGAACGTCTGATGCGCTGTTATCCCTTGCTTGCCTTACGGATGCGCTTGCTTTATTAAAAAGAATGTCTGTTGAAACACGTACCCTTGCTGCTCTGGTGGATAATGAACCGGGCGTTTTAGCCCGAGTCATTGGACTTTTTTCCGGCCGTGGCTATAACATTGAGAGTCTTAGCGTTGCCACCGTTGATAAAGCCGCCACACTCTCCCGGATTACTATTGTTACCAGCGGCACCCATGCCGTACTAGAACAAATTAAAGCTCAACTTTCTCGCCTTATACCGGTTCATGTTTGCCATGATCTGACGATAACGGCACCGTTGATTGCTAAGGAATTAGTACTTGTTAAAGTTCTAGGCACTGACGAACAACTACAAAAAAGCCAGCGTATAGCAGAAGATTTTCACGCCCATATCATTGACACAACAAAAGATTCCTTTGTATTTGAGCTAACAGACATACCCGAAAAAATTACGGCGTTTGTTAATAGTCTTGTTCCACTTGGCCTTGCGGAACTTAGCCGAACCGGCGTTGCAGCTGTATATCGCGGAACCGTGGTGTTAGGGTAGGGGGACGGTACATGGTGTCCGTCTCTTTTGCGCTCTGCCAACTCCCTTCTGTGGTAGGAGCGATCGTCAATAATAGTAGCCTAGTTCTTGAAAAACGGCGTGCCCTAGCGGGTAGAACCGATATGCTTATTTTTCCCGAGTGTTTTATCTCTGGATATCCGGCGGATGACCTATGGCTGCGCCCTTCGTTTATTGAGGCGTGTCACACAGCAGTGCAGGGTATTGCGGCACAGACTAAGCCCGGCGATCCTGCACTACTCTTTGGATGCCCCTGGCGTGAGGCAGATGGGCGACTTTATAATGTCGCTCTTCTCATTGAAGGCTCTACGGTACAAGTTGTTGCCCGCAAGCATATTCTGCCCAACACCGGGGTTTTTGATGAAAAACGCTACTTCACCCCGGGCGGCTTGCCCGATGTACTCTCTTGGCGCGGAATAAGGCTTGGAATCATTATCTGTGAGGACCTCTGGCACCCAGAGCCCGCCGCCCACCTGCGCGGGCAGGGGGCGGAACTGCTCATCACCCTAAACGCCTCCCCGTGGGATATTGGCAAGCACCAAGAACGCCTGAGCGTTGCCCGCACCGCAGGCCTTCCGTTGCTCTATGCTAATCTTCTGGCGGGTCAGGATGACGTGGTGTTTGATGGCGGCGGGTTTGCCATGGACGGGCAGGGAAGGGTTCTTAGTGAACTACCCTTGTTTACCGAAGCAACCGCGTCTTTCTCATGGATCAGTAATACCTTAAAAGCATTAACTGTTTTTTCTGCCCCGCTGACACATTGGGCCAGCGTTTATCAAGCCCTAGTGTTCGGGTTACAGGAACACGCTAGGAATAATGGTTTCTCAAAGGCTGTCCTCGGCCTTTCCGGCGGCATGGATTCCGCGTTGGTGGCCGCCTTGGCCGCCGATGCGTTGGGCGCAGGGAACGTGGCAACGGTGATGCTGCCGACACAGTTTACCAGCACGGCAAGCTTTGAGGACGCGGCCTTGGTCGCTAATAATCTTGGCACGGCGCATAAGGTAGTGCCCATTGATGGGGTGCTTGCCGCCAGCCATACGGCATTGCCTGGCCTAACGGGTACAGCGGCGGAAAACATCCAAGCCCGGGTGCGGGGCACCTTGTTAATGGGGATCAGCAACCAGGAAGGCCGCTTGCTGTTAGCCACCGGAAATAAATCTGAGTTTTCGACGGGGTACACCACACTGTACGGAGATATGTGCGGCGGTTATGCGCCGCTGAAAGATGTGTACAAAACCGATGTCTATGCCCTAGCCCGGTGGCGCAATGAACAATCGCCTGTGTTCCCGGAACGACTCCTTTGCCGCGCCCCCAGTGCCGAGCTGCGGGACGATCAACGCGATGAGGATACCCTACCGCCGTACCCGGTGTTAGATAACGTGCTTAAGGCTCTAGTAGAACGGGAAGAAAGCCCGGAACACTTGCTTGCTGCGGGCTATCCCGAAGCGTTGGTACGAAAAACGGCGGCACTGCTGCACGCTAGCGAACACAAACGCCGACAAAGTCCCCCTGGGCCAAAAGTTAGCCGCCGCGCTTTGGGGCGGGAGCGGCGTTTTCCGGTGACGTATGCGGCGGCTTACTGACCAAGCTGCTGGGTGAGGTGTTTCATAAAAGACAGCAACGACAACGCCTTTGTTGCATGAGCAAGCGGAAAGTCATCCTCCCCGCCATGAACGATAATTTTCTGTGTTACGCCTATATCCTCACAGGCTTGGTGGAAGCCTGAAGTCACTTTAGGCATGGTGCCGTTTTTGATTTCAATGGCCCAAATGTCCTTGTGGGAAAACTTGAGCAACAGATCAATTTCAACCCCTGCTGCAGTTCGATAATAATAGCTCTCCACAGTATTAGGGAGAACGGAATGAATATTCTCAACCACAAACCCCTCCCAACTTTTGCCCAGAACAGGATGGGACAGCAGGCCATTGTAATCGGCAATATCAAGCAATCGGTGGAGGATACCGCTGTCCCGCACATAAAAACGGGGCGATTTTACCAGACGCTTTTTGACGTTCGTGTGCCAAGGCTCAAGCCGCCGCACCAGCATCAAATCAACCAGAACATCAATGTAATGACGCACCGTCTTTCCATCAACCTCAAGATTGCCGCCAAGTTTAGAAAGGTTAAGTGTTTCGCCTTGGCAATGTGCAACCATCGTCCACAATCGGCGAAGACGGGTTGCAGGAATACGGAAACCCATCTGCGGCACATCGCGCTCCAGGTAGGTGCGAACAAACATTTCCAGCCATTCCATGCTGTCCGCGTCAGAATCGGCAAGATAACTGTCCGGAAAGCCGCCGCGCAGCCACAGCCGCTGCACATCAGAGGGCGCAGTATATTTTATTTCAAGGGCATTCAGCCCGCTCATCTCAATATAATGAATGCGCCCCGCAAGACTTTCCGAGGATTGCCGCAGCAACTCCATAGAAGCGGACCCAAGCAAAAGGAATTGCTCGCCCTTTTTCCCGACGCGGCGATTTTCATCAATAATACCGCGCAGCACCATAAAAAGATCGGGCTTGCGCTGAATTTCATCCAAAATAACAAGCTTATCCGCGTGCTGCGCCAAAAACGCACTGGGATCATCGAGTCGGATAATATCTCTAGGGGATTCAAGATCAAGATAAAGCGCGGGACGGGTTTCCGAGATGCGTTTTGCCAAGGTTGTCTTGCCAATTTGACGCGGCCCCAGCAAGGCCACCGCAGGGACTTTCTTAAGGGTTTTTTCGACTGTTGGGGCAATCCATCGTTGCAGCATGCCGTGCATATTAGGAGATCAACTCCGAATTTGCAAGGTAAATTGCACTTAACTCATTGATTGTCTATCAGCGGCAAGGGGTACTCCCCCGAAAAACAGGCATCGCAGTATTGGGGCATCTCATTATTACGTTTTGCCTCACCCACGGCTCGGTACAGGCCATCCAGCGATAGGAACGCTAGGCTATCGGCCCCAATAAACTGCCGCATTTCCTCCACGCTCATCCGGCTGGCCAGAAGCTTGTCTTTAGACGGAGTATCTATGCCATAAAAACAAGGGTTCATGGTGGGGGGGCTGGCAATACGCATGTGGACTTCCCGTGCCCCGGCGGCGCGCACCATTTCAACAATCTTCACCGAAGTGGTGCCGCGCACGATGCTGTCATCCACCAGCACCACACGCTTGCCCTGAAGTTCCGCCCGGTTAGGGCTATGCTTGAGGCGCACCCCCAAATGGCGAATATGATCCGTGGGCTGAATAAAGGTGCGGCCCACATAATGATTACGAATAATGCCAAGCTCAAACGGGATCGCCGCCGCCTGGGCATAACCAATAGCGGCCGGAACGCCCGAATCCGGGACAGGGATAATCACATCAGCCTCAGTCGGAGCTTCAAAAGCCAATTCCGCGCCAATGCGCCGCCGCACCGCGTACACGCTCTTTTTATCAAGTTCACTGTCCGGGCGGGCAAAATACACATACTCAAAAATACAAAACCGCGACGGATGCGGCGCAAAGGGCAGGCGGCTCTCCACCCGGCCATCGGCATGAAGAATAACCATCTCCCCCGGCGCAACGTCACGCTCAAGGGTTGCGCCAATGATTTCCAACGCGCACGTCTCCGAGGCCAGAATCGGTGCCCCGTGCAGCCGCCCCAACACCAAAGGCCGAACCCCCGCCGGATCGCGCACCCCAAGAATGGTATTTTCCGTAAGACATACAAGAGAATACGCCCCCGTGACCTGCTTGAGGGCATCAATGAGGCGTTCGGCAACATCGCTGGCCTTGCTATGGGCCATGAGATGAATGATGACTTCGGTGTCGGTGGTGGCCTGAAAAATACTTCCCTGAGCAATGAGTTGCTTTCTAAGCGTCAACGCATTGGTAAGATTGCCGTTATGGGCTAGGGCAAACCCGCCGAAAGTCAGCTCTGCAAACAACGGCTGCACGTTGCGGAGGATCGTCGCCCCCGTGGTGGCGTAGCGCACATGGCCAATAGCTGCTTGGCCTATCAGACGCCGGATAACTGCGCTATCGGCAAAGGTATCGCCCACTAATCCCAAGGCACGTTCAGCGTAGAATTGCTGTCCGTCGGTACTGACTATCCCGGCGGCTTCCTGGCCCCGGTGCTGGAGGGCGTGCAGGCCTAACGCCACATGGGAGGCGGCGGCATCACTGCCAATAATCCCAAAAACCCCGCATTCTTCATGCATCTTATCATCGTCGTGCAACGGCATCATAATATTATAACATTCACGCTGCGTTTTGTCTCTTGCAGCTTTTTCACCACGGGTGGCTCTTCAGGGGTTTTTATTTTTTCAGGTGCTTCTTCAATTTTAGGCAGTTGTTTTTTTGCGCTTTTTGGCAGCTTATCGATAACAGCAACGGTGATTTTTTTAATGTAAGGCAGGGTTTCTGCATTACTGAGCCAACCTGGAAGATTTTCATGGGATTTATCGCCAGGTCGAATTCCCAAAAATAATAAAAACGCCAGACAAACAATAGCTACCCCTCGCGCGGCACCAAAACCGGCACCAAAGGTGCGATCCATGCCGCCCAGAGGGCCGCTGTCCACCTTACGGCTAATGCGGGCAGTGATGATAAGAGCGGTGGCAAGGACGCCGACAAAAACGCTGCTGAACGCCGCAATATGCGCCAGCACGCCGTCCCCAACAGCCCCCTCCCAAAAGGGAAGGCTTGGTTTGTACGCTAAACCAGCGGCAACAATGGCCAACACCCATGAGGCAATGCTCAGCACCTCTTTAACAAAGCCCCGAATAACGCCCACCAACACAGAGATAGAAATGAGGGCCGCCACGGCTACGTCCGTGATATTAAGAGAATAGTCGCTCATAAAGCTGGGTGTAGGCTTTTGGGCGTATTTTGACAAGGCATTATTCTGAACGTCCAATCCTTCGGCAAGAAACAGTTTTTTAATTGATCCTAAAGAAAATATTTTCCAATTATGACCCATCACAAAATTAAGAATCACACCTTGGCTATCTTTAAATTACTCAACAAGATATTAAACTTTTTAACGGCAGCACCCTCAACGCCGCCCCGCTGGTTTATCGCAGCCGCGCCCTATTGGGGCTGGATAACGGCTGGCATTATCTTACTGTCCCAAATCAATCAGGCCTTGGTGCCTTTTAATACTGACAACGCTTGGTTGCTATTATTGGCACAACGGGTCGTTGATGGTGCCTATCCCATTTATCCCACCGCGGGCGTGGAAACCAACCCGCCCATGATGATTTACCTGAACCTTTTGCCCGCTTGGGTGGCACAACAGACAGGCTGGTCAATTCTCTGGTGTTTTCGTGCATTTTTTGCGGGGGCCTTGCTCGCAGGCTGGGCGCTTTGTGTCGCGGCACTGCGCCGGATACCGGGTTTACAAGGCTGGCAATGGCGGATGATGGCCGTGTTGCTGGCCTACGGTTTATTTTTGCTGCCCGGCATGATTTTTGGCCAGCGGGATCACCTGTTGTTTGCATGGTGGTTGCCGTTTGGACTGGCGACTTTCCTGCGCACCGAGAAGATTATTCTGCACAAAGGCATTCGCCTTCTTATTGGTATTCTGGCCGGAATAGCGGTGTGCCTCAAGCCTCAAGCGGGCATTCTTTTTATCATAGTGGCCGTTGGCACGCTTGTTCGGCGGTGTTTCTGGTCGTGGGTGTTGAGTGTTGAAAGCATTGCCTCCGTTAGCATGGGACTGCTTTTTTGCGGCGTTGTCTGGACGCAAGAGCGGTACTTTATGGAAACGCTGCTGCCTATTCTCACGATGATTTATGCACGTTATGATGGATTTGATTTCACGATTTTGCGCAATGTTAGTATGAGTCTTCCCGGCATTCCCTTGAGCATTCTGCTTATACGTAAACGCTATACCTTACCAGACATTCAAAATAAATTTTTATTCTGGAGCCTGATTCTCGCGGGCGGCTTTTTTCTCCTCGCGCTGGCTCAGATGCGTGGTTTCACGTACCATTATACGGGGGTTTTTATTCTTTCCTCGCTCATTGTCGGCTGGGCGTATTGTTTAGCAAGCCACCGGCTGGTCGGGTTGCTGGCTATGGCTTTAGTGCTTTTTTTTCCAATGGCTTTTAACAATGTGACAGCAAAAAAAAGCGATGTTCTTATGTGGACATCAGAGCATGAGATTCGTACCCGCCTAGCCGATATTCCGTCCTCTGTTTCGTATATTAGCCTGACAACAACCCCGTTCACTCCGTTTCCCACACCTAACACCGTGCCGTGGAAAAACAAAAATACCGTTGGCGCACTCTGGTATTTTCAACCAGCGAGCAATCTTACAACCTATCCTAGAGAAGTCAGCCTTCTGGATGCCTTCACTAAAAACGATCTTCGTGCCGCCGGATTGGTTGTCGTTGACCGCCATAAATACAAATTACATAAGGCAGGTGCCGTAAAAATGCCTGAAGATTTCATAGCGTATTTTCTGAACCAGTCGGGCATGGAAACACTGCGTGGATGTTTCCTGCCGCTCCTAAAAGTGCCTAGCTATGAGGTTTTCATGAACGGCTGTGTGTTGCTGCCCCTCAGCACTCCTCCCGCACCAGATACAACGGCCGCCCCTTAACCTCGGCGTAGATTCGCCCCAAGTATTCGCCGATCACACCAAGGCTTACCAGTTGCACCCCGCCCAAAAAGGTTATCACTACCATCAAGGATGCGTAGCCCGGCAAATCCGCACCGAACAACAACGTCCGCACCAGAATGCTAGCCCCAAAAAGAAACGAGACGCTAGCGATAATCAGCCCAATATACGTCCAAGCGTGCAGGGGCCGGGTGCTGAAACTCGTTAGCCCGTCCAAGGCAAACCGCCATAATCCTAAGGGTCGCCAACGCGACGAAGTGCCGTCACTCCGCGCTGGGCGATCATAATATAAATGCACTGGCGTGAACCCAATCCACGCCAGCAAGCCTTTGGTAAAACGGCACCGCTCCCGCAATTGGCGCAGGGCTTCTACCGCAGGTTTTGTCAACAAACAAAAATCACTCGCGTTTTCCTCAATGGGCACCCGGGCAATCACATTGTAGATTTTATAAAAAAAACGGGCCGTAATTTTTTTTGGCCAAGAATCTTCCCCCCGGCCCCGCCGGGCGGTCATGACAACGGCGGCACCCTTGCGCCACGCCTCCAGCATCTCGGGAATCAGTTCCGGCGGGTCTTGCAAATCCACGTCCATAATAATCGTAATATCCGCCGCAGTGCGATCAAGACCGGCGGCCAAGGCCCGTTCCTTACCAAAATTCCGGGCAAGCCGTATGCCGCGAACATGATCGGGATGCTCTTTGGCTAATTGCTGAATATAAGCAAAGGTATCGTCACGACTGCCATCATCAACAAACAGCACCGACCACATTAAATGGCTGGCCTCCAGAATAGGAGAAACCCGCTGCCAAAACAGAGCTAAGGCGCGGGCTTCGTTGTACACAGGAACGATAACGGTCAGACTTTGAGGCATAATGTTGAGTATAAAACTAAAAAAAGAGAGCGTGTCAAAAATTAACTCTTTTTTAACGAATGCTGCTGTATAGTGCCTTTGTAATCGAAATCTGGGTCGGCGTTATCTTGTATTGACGATAACACACAGGGACGCTACCGAGCATTCTATAAAGGAGACATCGTTATGATTAAAAAACTTTTTACCCGGCTGCGTCGGGATACCTCTGGGGTGACCATAATAGAATATGCCTTGCTGGCGTCCTTAATCGCTGTTGCCCTTATTGCTGTGCTTAGCTTGCTAAGAGCGGACGTAAGCGAGAGTTTCTCTAGAATTGGTTCTGCAATAAACCAATAAACAAAGTTTAGTATTATAAAATTTTCTCTTGTAGCCTTCGGCACCTTCCTCCCCCCTTTGGAAGCCCGATGGCCTGAGGTAACACCCTCTCCACCAACCCTAGGCGAGCAAATACTGGCTCGCCTAGAAGCCGAAGCCGCCACTATCCCCACCGACGATGCCGCCGCAACGATGCTGGCTCTGCGCCAGCATCGTCAGCGGTTGCTTCTTTATCTCGCGCACGCGGAATTTACCGATACTCTGCCGCTGCTGGAACAGACGGCGGCTCTGAGTCGTTTTGCCTGCATCGCTGTGGAAAAAGCCCTAGAGGCAAGCCTCAATGAGGCCCAGCAGGCCGGACGGCTTCAGTTTGCCTTGCCCCCACCCTATGCCCCCCACGCGGGGCTTGTCGTCGTTGGCATGGGCAAACTGGGGGCGGAGGAGCTGAATTTTTCCAGCGATATTGACCTCATCGTTTTTTATGACGATGCCCGCCTTCGTGCCCATCTCACCAAGGGTGAGGCTCAGGCCATGGCCGTGCGCCTAGTGCGCCGCATGACAGAAATTCTCTCAGCGCATACCGCCGACGGGTATGTTTTCCGCACCGACCTGCGATTGCGCCCGGATCCGTCGTCCACGCCGCTGGCTGTCTCGCTGGCCGCAGCGGAGACGTATTACAGTTCGATTGCCGCAACCTGGGAACGGGCGGCGATGATCAAGGCTCGGGTCATCGCCGGCGACCCCGTGGCCGGGGCCGAGTTTACCCGCCTGATACAGCCGTTTGTTTGGCGGCGCAGCCTCGATTTTGCCGCCCTTGATGAAATCCACGCCATCAAAACCCAGATTAACCCCCAGCGATCCTTCACCCCCGCCGCCCCGGGCCTCAACATCAAAACCGGCCTTGGCGGCATCCGTGAGGTTGAGTTTTTTGTGCAGACGCAGCAGCTTATCTGGGGAGGGCGCGACAAACGCCTGCGCGGGCGCAGCACCTTAGAGGCCTTGGATGCGTTGGTGGAAACCGGGCGGCTGTTTTCCGTCACCGCCTCCCAGCTTTGGGAGGCGTATGTTTTCCTGCGCAAGACGGAACACCGGATTCAGTTGCTGCACGATGAGCAAACCCACCGTTTGCCTATTGTTCCTGAGGATTTGGAGCAAGTGGCGCAGAGTTTTAGCTATCCCGACACCGCCCATTTCCGCACCGTTCTGGACACCCACCGCCGCCATGTTGCCGACGCCTACAGCGCCCTGTTTGAAAACACCGACGCCAAGCCCAAGGCCGACCTGACCCAGTTCACCGCCGAGGTGGGGGACGGGATGCTGCAAACCCTAACCTCCATGGGGTTTCGCGATCCAAAGGTGGTGGCGGCATGCCTGCACCGTTGGCATAACCGAGGCTACCGCGTGCTGATGACCCCTAGGGCGCAGCAACTATTGTTAGAAATTACCCCCTTGGTGCTGGAGGCGTGCGCGGCCAGCGACGCGCCCGATGCCGGGGTCTTGGCCTTTGATCAGTTTATCTCCCGCCTCAGCGCCGGGGTGCAGTTGTTTGCTCTCCTAAAATCCAACCCCGCCGTGCTGTCCACCCTAGTGGCCATCATGACCAGCGCCCCGCCGCTGGCAGAAATCGTGCTGGCCCAGCCGCATCTCATGGATACCCTGTTGATGCGACAGGCCGATGCGGCCCTGCCGCCGCCGGAAAGCCTCACCGACGATCTCACCGCCACCCTAGCCCAGCGGGACGGGCGGGAAGAAAAGCTGCGCGCCCTTGGTTTATGGCAACGCGACTGGCTGTTTAGTTTGATGATTCGGGTGTTTCAGCAAGCCCCTGAAGCGGCAACAATTGGCACTTGGCTCACGGCACTGGCCGAAGCCTGCGTCCGGGCAGTGTTGGAGATTGTCCGGGCCGATTTCGCCGCTGTCCACGGCCATGTGCCCGGCAGCGGCTTTGCCGTGCTGGGCTTTGGCAAGTTGGGGAGTAACGCCTTGGCCATTGGTTCCGATCTCGATCTGGTGTTTGTCTATGATGCGCCCGATGGGGCAAGCTCAGACGGCGGCAAGCCCCTAGCCGCCCCCGTGTATTACAATCGCCTTGCCCAGCGGGTGCTCTCAGCCCTCACCCTGCCGGCCGACAGGGCCTTACAGCCGCTGTACGAGGTGGACACCCGCCTGCGCCCCGACGGGGAAGCGGGAGCGGTGGCATCGTCCTTCAAGGCCTTTGAGGCCTATTACCGCACGGGTTCCGCGCAGACGTGGGAGTTTTTGGCCCTGACCTGCGCCCGCCCCGTGGCCGGGGATGCGGGATTGTGTCATAAATTACAAGGTATTATGCCAGCATTGTTAGCCCTGCCGCGCGATGCTCAAGTGCTTAAAAGTGATGCTAAAACCATGCACGACCGCCGGGCGGCGGCGCATCCGCCCAAAAACGTTTGGGACGTTAAAAATATCCCCGGCGGGATGGTGACGCTGGAGTTTATTGCCCAGACACGGCAACTGCTGGGCGGGAAGCATTACCAGAGTACCGCCGCGGCCCTGCGCGCTGAAAGCGACACCGCTTCGCTGGCCACTATTTATGAGCTTTATCAACAGCTCCAAAACCTTTTGCGCCTCACCAAAGGGGTCAATGCCCAAACAGCAGCAATCTTAAACGAGGCCAGCATCGAGGCCGCCGAACAGACCCTCGCCGCCCACGCCCGCACCGCCGATGATTTTTTCCGTGGCATGTTTGCCTAGGTTTAAGTAAAACCTTGGGCATTATGCTGAACATCGCCCTTGACCACGGTTTGTCCGAAGATGAGTACCATTTAATCCTAAACCTGCTGGGACGAACGCCCAACTTGACGGAATTGGGGATTTTCTCGGTGCTGTGGAGCGAGCATTGCAGCTATAAATCCTCCAAAATTCACCTCAAAAAACTTCCCACCACCGCGCCGTGGGTCATCCAAGGCCCGGGGGAGAACGCAGGGGTCATTGATATTGGCGACGGCCTGGCGGCGGTGTTTAAGATTGAGAGCCACAACCACCCCTCATTTATCGAACCCTACCAAGGCGCGGCCACCGGCGTGGGCGGCATCCTCCGCGATGTGTTCACCATGGGGGCACGCCCCATTGCCAACCTCAACGCCCTGCGGTTTGGCGCGCCGGATCACCCAAAGACCAAAGCCCTAGTGCAAGGCGTTGTCGCTGGCATTGGCGGTTACGGCAACTGCATGGGGATTCCCACCGTGGGCGGGGAGTGTGAATTTCACCCGGCCTACAACGGCAACATCCTCGTCAACGCCATGACCGTGGGCATTGCAAAGCAGGATAAAATTTTCTACGCCGCCGCCGCCGGAATCGGCAACCCCGTGGTGTATGTGGGTGCCAAGACAGGCCGGGACGGCATCAAAGGGGCCAGCATGGCTTCGGCGGAATTTGCCGACGATGCCGACAGCAAGCGCCCAACGGTGCAGGTGGGCGATCCGTTTGTGGAAAAGCTACTGCTGGAAGCCTGCCTTGAACTCATGGCCTCGGACGCTATTGTGGCGATTCAGGACATGGGCGCGGCGGGACTAACGTCTTCCTCCGTTGAAATGGCGGCCAAGGGCGGCATTGGCGTGCGCCTTGATCTCGACAAAGTGCCGCAGCGGGAAACCCAGATGACGGCCTACGAGATGATGCTGTCCGAAAGCCAAGAGCGGATGCTCATGGTGCTCAAACCAGGCCGTGAAGCGGCGGCGCAGGAAATCTTCCGCCGCTGGGGCGTGGATTTTGCCGTGATTGGGGAACTGATTGCCGAGCCTGTGCTGATTTTGGATCACCACGGCCACCAAGTGGCCCATATCCCCCTAGCCGCCATTGCCGAAGGCATGCCGGAGTATGACCGCCCCTATGTGCCCACCCCGGCGGCAGCGCACTGCAACGATAGCGCAGTCACTTGGAGGCATTCCCTTCCCGATACCCTGAAAAAACTGCTGGGGCACCCCTCCATGGCCAGCAAACGCTGGATTTGGGAACAGTATGACCGCAGCGTCGGCAACCAGACCCTCGCCGATTCCGGCGGTGATGCCGCCGTGGTGCGGGTGTATGGCACCGACAAAGCCTTGGCTATGGCCACGGACTGCACGCCGCGCTACTGCCAGGCGGATCCCGTCATGGGAGGCCGTCAAGCCGTGGCGGAAGCATGCAGGAATCTAAACGCTGTCGGCGCAACACCCCTAGCCCTTACCAACAACCTCAACTTCGGCAACCCGCAAAAACCCCTCATCATGGGGCAGCTTGTCGGCGCGCTGCAGGGAATGGGCGAGGCCTGCCGCGCCCTGCACGCCCCCATCGTGTCGGGTAACGTCTCGCTGTACAATGAAACCAACGGCCAACCGATTCTCCCCACCCCGGTGGTGGGGGCTGTCGGCCTGCTCAACGATTACCGCAACCGCGTGGGCAATGCCTTTATTCAGGCCGGGCAGGGGATTTACCTGCTGGGGGAGAGCACGGGCTGGCTTGGTTGTTCCCGCTACCGCGAGATTATCGACGGCATAGAATTTGAAACCCCGCCCCCGGTGGATTTAACCCTTGAAGCCCACCACGGTGAAGCCGTGCGCCGGGCCATTGCCGCTGGCAGTGTTCAGGCCTGCCACGATCTGTCCGGCGGCGGCTTGCTGGTCGGCTTGGCCCACATGGGCATGGCCAGCGGCCTTGGCTTTGAGATTGCCGATGTGCCCGAAACCCCGGCGTTTTTGTTTGGCGAGGATCAGGGACGCTACCTCGTCGTAACCGAAACCCCGGAAGCCTTTGCTGGCCTTCCCCTGCGCCGTCTAGGGACGGTAACGCCAGGAAAAGTGCGGGTGAACGGCAAGGATTTGGGAACGATTGCCGATTATACGGTGGTGTTTGAAAAAGCGCTTCCAGTGCTGGTAGGGTAAATTATGCAGCTTGCTTCCCACTTTGGCGTGTACGGCGGCCAGTATGTCTCCGAAACCCTCATGCCGTTGCTTATCGAGGTTACAAAAGCCTATGAAGCGGCGCGGGAAGACCCCACGTTTCAGGCGGAGCTAAACCACTACCTCACCCACTACGTCGGTCGTCCGTCGCCGCTGTATTTTGCCAAACGGCTTACCAGCGAACTGGGCGGGGCAAAAGTTTACTTCAAACGCGATGAGCTGAACCACACCGGTTCCCACAAGATTAACAACTGCCTGGGCCAGATTCTTCTGGCAAAGCGCATGGGCAAAAAACGGATTATTGCCGAAACCGGGGCAGGGCAACACGGCGTGGCCACCGCCACTGTCTGCGCCTTGTTTGGACTAGAATGCACCATCTTCATGGGCACCAAAGATATTGAACGGCAAGCCCCCAACGTCTTTCGCATGAAACTCCTCGGGGCCGACGTGCGCCCGGCCAGCACGGGCACCAAGACCCTGAAAGACGCCATGAACGAAGCCCTGCGGGAATGGGTGGCGCGGGTGGATGATACCTACTACCTCATCGGCACCGCCGCCGGGCCGCACCCGTACCCAACCATGGTGCGGGATTTTCACACCATCATTGGCCGGGAAACGCGGGAGCAGGTGCACGCCGCCGAAGGCCGCCTGCCTGATACCCTCATTGCCTGCATCGGCGGCGGCTCCAACGCCTTGGGCCTGTTTCACCCGTTCCTGAACGATCCCGGCGTGCGGATGATTGGCGTGGAAGCCGCGGGCAGGGGTCTGCACACCGGCGCACACGCCGCCAGCCTCGCCGGCGGCCTTCCCGGCGTTCTCCACGGCAATAAAACCTACCTGCTCCAAGACGACGACGGCCAGATTGTCGAGGGGCACTCCATCGCCGCCGGGCTGGACTACCCCGGCATCGGCCCGGAACACGCCTACCTCCACGACACCGGCCGGGTGGAATACGCCAGCGCCACCGACGCCGAAGCCCTGGCGGCGTTTCAGCACCTCGCCCGCACTGAGGGCATCCTCCCCGCACTAGAACCCGCCCACGCTTTGGCCTATGTCCTTAAAATCGCGCCGGCACTGCCGAAGGATCATTTGCTGGTCATGAACCTGTGTGGTAGGGGGGATAAGGATATTTTTACAGTGGGAGCGGCGTTGGGGATTGTTTTATGAATAGGATACTGGCTGATAATACACCCCTTCGGCCAAGGCCGCTTTGCGCAGTTCACCATCCAACGACGCCAGCGGCACACCCTCCCGCAGGGCGCTACCCTATGCACACAAGTCCTGAAATTGGCTCTTTCCCAGCATTATCGGGGTATAACGCCGCCGCCCGTTGCCTCCTTCTCCCGCGCAGCGGGGGAAGGTGAGGAAGGGGGTATTTAAAATAAGAAAAACCAATGGCTTTTCACCCCCTCCCCGGCCCTCCCCCGCTGCGCGGGAGAGGGGGCTGCACCGCGCCCTTCCATAGGCTCATGAGACTTGTGTGTACAGGATAGCCTCTCGGGAGAGATAGCCGCCGTAAGGCAGCGGATTAGGGCGTTATAAGTTCGAGAATAATAGCAAGAAAAACACAATATGTTTACTGGAGATATGGGGTTTTTAAATTACTCAATAGACTGTAAATTAGTATTGGTTCTGCTTAGCTTACCACACAGACCTGAATAAGGTAGGAGAATAAGGCAGTTTTTCAATGCGGATTGCGCTAACAGCTATTCGTTACTTAGAGCTGGTAATTTTTACGGCAAAGTCGTATTAATGCCGTGATTTTCCCAAAAATGAGGTTTTTATGAGTTCGTTGCACCGCCCCCTGTTGCCTAAGGCCACCGCTGCTTGGTTGCTGGAAAATACCGCTTTAACATTTGAACAGATTGGGACGTTTAGCGGTTTGCATAGCCTTGAAATTCAGGCGTTGGCCGATGGAGAGGTGCATGCCCAGATTCGCCCCGCTGATCCGGTAGCTGCTAATCAATTAACATTGGAGGAAATTCGTCGTTGTGAAGCCGATCCTGATGCACGTCTGACCCTTGTAAGCAACACGCTTCCCAAGGCTTTACCGCGGGTTAAGGGACCTCGTTATACTCCAGTAACAAAACGTGGAGAAAAACCCGATGCTATTTTTTATCTTATTAAAACACACCCAGAATTGAGCGATGCAGCAATTTGCAAGCTTATCGGCACCACAAAAACAACCATCGCTCGCATCCGAGACAAAGAGCACTGGAATCAAAAAAATCTAAAATCAATCAATCCAGTAGAGCTTGGCCTTTGCTCGCTAGCAGAATTTAATGTGGCCTTAGAAAAAGCCAGCACCAAGAAAGCACAAACAGCATAAGTGTTTAATGCCGAAGCCTTATGGTGTAAGTAATGCGCCCTCTTCGTATTCTTTTAGCCGGGCATTTTCGCCCCAACATGCACTACGGTATTATGCAAAAGCTGCACCATGGCTTTATTCGCTTGGGGCATACGGTTCTGCATTTTGATGATCGCCTGATTGCACGGGGATCAACACCTTTTTTATCGCGGCAATTTGGCTTGCCGGCAATGAATGCTGCGTTTATTCGGTATTGTCGAGAATACAAACCTGAAGTCATTTTGCTCGGGCATACGGAGATGCTCCTGAATGCAACGCTGGCGGCGGTACGGCTTTTTTTACCGGACGTACGTATTGCTTACCGCAATGTTGACCCACTGTTTCAGGAGCAAAATCTTCTCGATATTAAAAATCGGTTGAGCAGCGTTGATACCGTGTTTATCACCACCGCAGGGGATGCCCTGCATCCATTGGGCGGTCATCGGGCCAAGGTGTATTTCATGCCTAATCCTGTGGATGCCAGCATGGAAACCGGGCAAGCTTTTGCCTATACAAATCAAAACACGGATGTTTTCTATGCCATTGGCGGCATTATGAAAAATGATCCAAGACCGCCATTTTTGGAGGCTCTACAGCACACTTGCCCCCATGTACGATTCCGCCTTCCCGGTATGAAGCAAGGGTATATTGGCGGTGCGGCCTATCTTGAAGCGTTGGTGGATGCAAAAATGGGTCTCTCGCTTAGTCGCCGTAGCGATAACTACCTGTATTCCTCTGATCGCATGGCTCAATACATGGGGAATGGTCTGTTGACCTTTGTTGATCGAGCTACAGGTTTTGCGGATTTGTTTACCGAGGAAGAAATTGGTTTTTATAGTAGCTTGGAAGAGTTGGGGGAGAAAATTCGTTTTTACGCCGGGCATGATGCCGCCCGTCAAGAAATGGCTAAAGCAGGCTGGCACACTATTCACAACCGTTTTTCCAGCGATAGGGTAGCTCGGTACATCTTAGAGCGTACTTTGGATCAATCACTGAGCCTTGGTTATGACTGGCCGACAGCGGCCGCTTGAATGAAGCTTTGCTTGGCGGATAAATGCCGCTGTATACTTTCAGGGACGAAAGAACTGATATCGCCGCCCAGAAAAGCAACTTCTTTAACTAACTTGGATGCCAGAAATTGATGGGTTTCCGAAGCCATAAGAAAAACCGTTTCAATATGAGGGGCAAGCCGTGTGTTCATCATGGCCATCTGTAATTCATAATCAAAGTCTGCCACCGCACGTAGTCCACGAAAGATAACGGTAGCATCATGATCGTGGGCAAAATCCACTAACAGCCCGCGCATCATCTGTACTTGAGGAAGGCTAACCAATTTTAAGTTTGGCAGGTGTTCCTCAAGCATGGACACCCGATCCGCAGGGGTAAACAACGGATTTTTTCCTGCATTAGGGGCAACCGCCACAATCAGACGATCCACCAGCCGCGCCGCGCGGCTTATAATATCGAAATGCCCATTGGTAGGTGGATCAAAAGTGCCAGGATAAATTCCTGTTTTCACTTGATTTTCTTTTTTGGTGTCCCTGCGGTGTCTTTTTTGCCGCCGGGCAAATTGCGTTCAAGGTATTCGAACATATCATCAAGAAAATCTTTGGTCGCTTCGGCTCGTTCCCTAGTACCCGGAGTAAGGCTGGCCAACTCTTGACCACGTTTGAGAATTCCCTGTGCCACAGGGTCTTCTGGTCCTAGATCGTTGACCACCATTTGCGCTGCTGTGATGATGGCCGAAACGCGGTGAAAATTTGGGTCTTGTTCAAAAGGAAGATTGCCCCGAGAAGCCATTTCTTCCACAATAATTTCAAGATATTCTGATTTCCCGGTAACTTTATAATCAAGAATGCCATTGTCAATCTCGTCAATACCGATGATTAAACCCAGATAGCGCCCTTCAATGCCGTGGGCGGCAACCCGAGCGGAAAGTTCAATGGATTGGGGCAAATTTAAAAGACTAAGGGACGTTTCCGTCACCTTGACCGGGTTTATTTTTCTGACAAAAGCAAGGCGTTGTTCATCATCAAATAGAGCAACGGCAATTGCTGCAATGTCTTCAAGGTGGAGGGGCTGTTGTTGGACTTTATTTTCAGTCATGAGGTACGTCTCTCTTATAAAATAAATTAAAAAGACTCTATCATAAAGCATGATTAAAAGCTACTTATTTTCAAAAATCGGTCAGTGACCATAGAAAACAAAATAAAATCAAAAACATTTTGCAATTAAACCGCTGCCGCCACCTCTAATACCCTCCTTATAAGACTGTGCTAGAAACGGCAATCGCCCCATAAATGGGTTAATAAAGGTGCCCCGCCACTACTGCACCAATATATCCCGCAACTTATCAGCCCTGCTGTCGGTGTATTTTTTATCAATTAAAATCGGGTATAAAGCCGCAGACTCACCATAAAAATCCCGCGCAATATCGGGGCGAGCCTCAATAACAGAACCTTCAAGAGATAACCCCGCGTACAGCCCTGCTGATTTGGCATAAATAATATAATCTGCATCAGTAGTCAGGCCTTTAGCTCCACCGACATCCCCACCAAACGTGGCGATCGAAAGTCCGGCATTGCCGCCAATACGGACTTGGTTATTAATGATGGAAGAAAGGCCATCGTTCGTAATGACAAATACAATGAGTTCAGACCCCGAAAAACCAATCTGTAATCCAGCACTTAAGCTGCCTATATTTACAAAGCCCGGATACCCCCAAGTACCGCTGTTATCTTTGGCTAAAATTACCCCTGTACCACCGGCAGCTCCTAAAATAAAACCACCACGATAAAAATTTGGAACAATAATAACGGCCCGACTACGGCGCAACATATCACGAGCATCGGAGAAATTTTCATTATTAAGCAATTTTCGTGCGGTTATTTCTGCATTAATTAACAAGCGTTCTGCGACAGTGGTTTGTGCCATTGCCGGAATCGAAAAAAAACTAAACAACGTAACAACGAGACAAAGAAAAACACGCATAACTTCACCTCTACAATCTATGTTTGTGCTAGCTTGTAGCACTCTATCGTGCAAGAAGTTTTATGATTTTTTGCCTTTGTTTTGATATCTCAACTTTGCTCAAGCAGCAAAGATATCAACGCACTTCTACCCAAGATAAGCATTAAGATCAAAAAGGAATTTCATCATCCATCAGTGCCGGGGCATCTGCTGTGGCACCGAAAGCAGGTGCCCTATTGCTTGCAACAGAATTACCGCCGCGTACCTGACCGAAGCTGGCATTTCCACCGTTACCGGAGTATTCACTGGTATTTTCGCCACTTCGCGGCGCATCCAGAAGGGTCAATTCACCGCGAAAGCGTTGCAGCACAATCTCGGTAGAGTACCGCTCAACTCCGGCATTATCTGTCCACTTGCGGGTTTGCAACTCACCCTCTATATAAACTCTTGAGCCTTTTTTTACATATTTTTCAGCTATCTCAGCGATTTTATCATTAAAAATAACTACACGATGCCATTCTGTTTTGTCACGCTTTTCGCCAGTGGCCTTGTCACGCCACGTTTCGTTGGTAGCCAAAGAAAGATTACATACCTTTTGCCCATTGCTAAGCGCTCGAATTTCTGGGTCTTTTCCAACATTTCCTAACAATATGACTTTGTTAACCGAACCTGCCATGACACACCCTTTGCTGTTCTACTGTTTGAAATAGAAGCGCACCTTACGCCAGGCAAATCTTAACAGCAAGGGGCATAATGTAAATTGTAGGGTATCTCTATTAACCTCAAGCCACCAATGAGCGATTACCAAAGGTTAGTACTTTTATAATACCCTAATCTTTATTCATTCTAATTAAGGTTAATTTCAGCGTGAATTCAACAAAAGAGCCTCAATCTCAAAACGGCATCGATGGCCGTAAAAAAAATCGGATTATTCTGAATGATCGGTATGTTGTGCATATGGGGGATATTATCCCTCAATTTATGCACGACCTATCTTTCGGTCAAGTTTTTGCCTTTAAAGCAACGGATTTACTGAACGAAGAACGTTTGATGGTTGCTTTTATGGCCGATAAATTAATGTCGCCACGCTACGATATGATCGAACAACTCAAAAAAACATCAGATACAATTATTATTCACCCTGAAGCATCTGAAAAAAAGACACTTGGTGCCGGTTTTGGCAGCCTTTTATTTGTTATCACTCCTTTACCTGGATCGTCAGTATTTCCCGACAACGGGAAACAAAAAATCACACCTTGGACAGAATTGGATGTTCGCGAACGCTTTATTCGACCCATTATCAATACATTTGCCGAACTTGATAAAAATTCTTTATTTTACAGAGCATTGTCTCCAAGCAATATCTTTTACACAGATCATACAAAAACATCCATCGTTTTAGGTGAGTGCTTTATGGGGCATCCTGGATGGCGGATTCCTTTTACGGTTGAGCCTATCGAAATGATGCTTGTAGAACCTGCTTATAAAAAAAACACCACTAGCTTTCAAGAAGACATTTACAATCTTGGCTTGCTTAGTCTTCATCTTTTAGAGGGGGGAAATCCCGTTGAAAATCTTACATTGGACAGCCTCCTCTTTAAAAAAACAACCAACGGTACCGTAGCTACCTTCATCGGTGACAAACGTTTTTCAAAAGAAACCATGGACTTTCTTAAAGGATGCCTTCATGACAATCCAAATAATCGGTGGACAATTAATGATATATTACAATGGTTAGGGGGGCAAACTATTGTTCCTAAGGTACCGACATTCGCCAAAAAAGCTGGTCGCGCGTTGGTATTTAATAATATGAACTATATAAATCTTCCTTCTCTTGTCTATGCGTTAGGAAAAACTAAAGATGGTGGTTCTGTCAAAATTCTCCAAGATAATAAAATAAATATCTGGCTTCGTCGAAGTCTTGAATCCGACGATACTGCTAATTCCTTACATGAAATATTTGCCGTTGCTACGCGCACTAACCAACCGCTCAACGTTACCAGTGCAAAAGCTTTAATTGCGCTCTACCCCGAAGCTCCCTTGTTTTATCAAGGTATTGCCATTGACGTAGCTGGACTTGGTGGTCTGTTTCTCACAGGACTTTATGATAATCAAAAACGACAGTTTTGTGTAGATATTATCCGATATGGACTTGCATCTGCTTGGTTGCGCGCTCAAGATATTGTTTCTGAAGAACAAAGTCGCCTTGATAAAATTCTAGAACTTCTCAAAGGAGTTATAATAAATCAAGGTCTTGGCTATGGATTTGAACGATGTATCTATGAACTCAATACACGTGTGCCATGCTTAAGCCCTCTTTTTGAAGATACAATAGTCTTAGAGATTGAGGATATCTTGATAGCTCTTGAGGCTACGCTTGCTAAAACTGCCCATCAAAATTATAAAAATTCTGTAATCGATCGACATCTTGCTGCCTTTATTGCCAGCCGCTGTAAATTTCTCAAAGAAGAGTATTTCCATCGATTAAACGATACGAGCCAACCTTGGATATCTCACGTTGCCTTGCTTCGTATTTTTCATTTAATTAATCAAAAATATGGTAACAAATCTTTTCCAAAAATAACAACTTGGTTTAGTAATACATTGAAACAGAATCTTGACTATTTTAACAGTGAGCCACGTCGAGCACGGATTAGAAAAAGCCTTGAGCAGGTTGCCGAAAATGGATATATTGCAGAAATTTTGGATATTATTGATAGTCCCCAAGAACGCCAGAAAGATTCTATCGAATTTGAAAATGCACGCAACGAATACGTAAGACTTGATAAAAAAATTCTTCTGCATCGCCATGTTTTACGCGACATGAATGCCCTTGTTGCTTTAAAAACAGCACGATTTTCTCCGATTGTCGCTCTATTTTTTGCGATTTTTTTTTTCGTATTGAGGATGTAAAATCATGGTAACCCTAGATAAATCAAAAGAAACACTTAAAGCCAAAAAACAATCAGAAAAAAATTCGTGGACAGGAAAGATAACATTTCTTTACGGACTTATTGTTATCTGTATATCTTTAATATCTCTTTCTGGAGTTCTCCTTTGTACACTGGGTATGTTGCCCGGTTTAGTAGCTTGGTCATGGGATAAACATCCTAATAAACGTATAGCATTATCCGTTCTTATTATGAATGCTGCTGGTGTTGCTCCAACCCTCATTAAGGTTCTTCCTTTAGGATGGAGCCTAGCGGCAGGGTTTGATGTTCTCAATGATGCCCGTGAATGGCTTGGAATCTTGTGTGCTGCTGGCTTTGGATGGGGTATAATTATTGTTCTACCACAACTTATTCGAGCCATTTTTATTTGGCGTCACGAAACGGCTATAAAAAACAATATTAATATACAAAAAAAACTCGTTGCGTCTTGGGGGGAAAAAATTTCCGAATCTACTCGCACATGAAGACTTCCTATCTAAGCTTGCGAGTGGTACAGCCCGCGCGGCGCTTGAGCGAATCCCTTGCACATTCTTCATGTGCAAGGAGTATATGACCCCATCAAAAGAAAAGTAATGGTGCAATAAGCGGCACGGTAAGCACCGCTAACACTGTGCTAATCACTACCGCCGTAGCTGTTTTTTCTGGATGCAGGTTCATTTCACTAGCAAAAGCCACTGTATTTGCCGCCAACGGCACAATCGCTAACACCCATAAAACTGTACGCCCCAATGAATCAAAAAACCCTAAAAATATAGAATCAAAAACCAACACTCCCATTACCAACAGCGGCCAAAAAATAAATCGCATCAACAATAACATTGAGGTAAAAGGAACATCAACTTGAAGTCGCCGAACGGCAGATAATCCCACACCCACCAACATCATACCAAGTACTACATAGGCTCCGCGTATCTGCTCAAGACCCGTCAACATCCAAGCAGGAATACCTGCCCCACTCGCATTAACCAACAGCCCCAGCCCCACTGCATATAACGTGGGTAATGTGAACAATCGTCGTACACTATCCCGCACCGAATAATTGCCCCGTGCAATAAGATAATAACCTATACTAGCCTCAAAAAAGGTGAACCCCAGCATTGCCAGCATATACACACCCAATGATTCCGGTTGAGCAAAACTCAAAAATACTGGGACACCAAAATACCCTGTATTTCCAGTGCCAGATGCTGAAGTGATAAGATAACGGCGAGCATCAGGACAAACCTTTCCCGACAAAAAAAACATCAATCCACTCATAACAACTGCCAGAAAAAAAGTAACAACTGGTAACAGTAAATACCTAATATCCAATGGCGCAATGCTCACCGACCCTAAAAACATCAACGGTGCAATCAGATAAATCACTAAGCGCGCCACCTGTTGTCTGTCTATTTTTAAAACGCGCCCAGCATAAAACCCTAATAAAACATAAATATATAAAGGCACTAAACACTGTAAAAGAAGAACCGTCATAATCTTACATTTCCCCAGTTATTTACTATTTGGCAACTCTTTGCTTTTAAGTCTTTAACCATGAATTTCAGTGATGTTTTAGAGATTACCCAACAAGCGCTCTGGACGACCCTCAAGGTTGGGGCGCCGCTGCTGATTATCACTCTTATTGTTGGACTTGTGATATCTTTGTTTCAGGCTCTTACCCAAATTCAAGAAAGCACCTTGTCTTTTGTACCAAAAGTCATTGCTGTTTTTGCCGCAACTGCGTTGTTTCTTCCTTTTATGTTTAACACATTACAATCATTCACATTGGAACTTTTCCAACGCATGATTCAAGGCAGTTAGGATGTCTCTGCTAAATCTTCTTCCGCAGGAAACATTTGCTTTTTTAATGACTTTTTGTCGGGTAGGGAGCCTTATTTCTTTAATGCCTGGCTTGGATCAAATATTTGTTCCTGCAAAAGTGCGCCTAGCCTTTGCTATCCTTTTCAGCTTAGTTCTTTGGCCTCTTACCCCACTTCCTTCTGTTCCAGAAAGTGGTCTACAAACATTTGTTTATATAATTCAAGAAATTGCCATTGGCGTTTTTTTTGGATTAATGGCAAAATTTCTGCTCAGTGCCTTGGATGTTGCCGGTTCTATTATTGGTTTACAAACAGGGATGTCAAATGCCTCACTGTTAAACCCAAGCCTTGGGCAACAGGGCAACTTATTTTCCGTGTTTTTAACGATGGCTGGGGTGACTGCTATTTTTACCGCTGAACTTCACCACAACACCTTTAAGGCTTTGGCGCAAAGCTATATTTCTTTCCCTATTGGTACAACATTCAATATTATTGATGCAAGCAATCATCTAAGCCGCATCTTCGCTGATGCTTTTCATATCGGTGTTCAATTAGCTGCACCACTGCTTATTTTAGGAATTATTTTCAATATAGCTGTTGGAATGTTGTCACGCCTCATGCCACAGGTACAAATATTTTTTATTATTGTTCCAGCGCAAATCCTTGTGGGAATAGCAATTTTAGCGATTGTGGTGTTGTCGCTACTAAAGGTTTTTGTAGCAAATTATAATTATCCATAGGCTTGTGGATAGATTGTGGATAACAGGCCTATTTTAAGAGTATAGCAAAACTATACGCACTCCTCTATTCTTCTTATATGAGTTTTTGGTAAAAAAAACACTGTGAACAAAAGTGCTTTAATCCTTGGGGATAATTTTTAATTCCTTATTTTAAAAAGTATTTTCATACAAATAACTGTGGAAAACTTTGTGTATAAAAAAGATAAAAAAGTTATCCCCACTTTTATGGGCACTACTTACTACTACAACCATTTCTAAAAAAAATTATAGGAAGAAGAGTGTTATTAAGTTTTCTCAAAAAATAAAGTGGTTATACTCTACTGATGACTTCTATTTCTGTACAAACACAGCATCATCGTTATGACATTACGATTTCTAACGGTAGCTTAGCACATTTAGAAAAAGAGCTTACACCATGGTTAGATGTAACCAAAAAAATTATCTTACTTAGCGATACAAATGTTGCTCCTTTATACCAAAAAACTATTGAGAAAATTCTTGGTAACAAGGCTATTCTTCCTCTTATTGTCCCTGCGGGAGAAGAAGCAAAAAGTTTTACCGTTTTACAAGAAGTTTTGGAAAAAATCCTAGGTTGGCCTATTGATCGTAAGACGCTTCTCATTGCATTAGGTGGAGGGGTTGTTGGTGATTTGGGCGGTTTTGTGGCCAGTATAGCCCTGCGGGGTATTCCTTTTGTTCAAATTCCTACAACTCTTTTAGCCCAAGTGGATAGTTCTGTTGGCGGAAAAACAGCCATCAATACTCATGCCGGTAAAAATTTAATAGGAACATTTTACCAACCGGTGCGGGTTATTATTGATCTGGATTGCTTAAAGACACTACCCATGCGGGAACGTCGCGCTGGTTACGCGGAAATTTTAAAATACGGTCTTATTGATGATGCAAGTTTTTTTGCATGGTGCCAAAGTCATGCCCAAGCAATACTGGACGGAGATGATGAAGCTTTAAAAATAGCTATTTCCCATAGCTGTCGTACTAAAGCTTTAATCGTTAGCAAAGATGAGCGTGAAGCTGGAGTTCGGGCATTGCTTAATTTTGGTCATACGTTTGGTCATGCATTAGAAGCTGCTGTTGGTTATAACAACAGTGTTCTTCTTCATGGCGAAGCAGTAGCGTATGGAATTCGGCTTGCGGCAAGGTTGTCGGCTCGTTTAGACATGTTAGAAGCACATCAAGTAGTGGCGATTGAGGATCATCTCGATGGTCTTGAGTATCCTCGTACTTTAAAAGACTTATTGCCTAGCTTTACTTTAAAACCCCATGATTTATTAAAAGTAATGGAAAGCGATAAAAAAACCGTTGGTGGTAAAAAAACATTTATTTTGCTTAATTCTATTGGAAACGCCGTTGAACGGCGGGACGTAAAAGATGCCGATGTGCTGGCGGTGCTATCATGACCCCGGCAGCGTTGGCCAGTGCGGCTTTAGAGATTCTTACCGCTGCGCATGGTGGTGTTCCTGTGGATCGGGAGCTACATCATTGGGGTAGAAGACATCGTTTTGCAGGAAGCCGAGATAGGCAGCATCTTGCTGCATTAGTGTATGGTGTTCTTCGGTACCGAGTACGCTTGACTTGGAGGCTGGTGCGGGCTGGTGCAGATTGGACGCCGCGTTTGGGGCTTCTTGCGTATCATCTTATTGTAGAGGGTCAGACGCCAGCAGCGCTGGCCAATATTTATAATGGTAGTCAATATGCTCCAGCACCTCTAACGGGCGGAGAGCGGCGAAAGTTGGAACGTCTCCATGTGGATACCGAAGCCGAGGTGAGTATGCCGCTAGCGGTGAAGGGAGAATGTCCGGACTGGGCGGCAAGTACGTTGGAAGCGCGCTATGGGGATTGCCTGCCAATATTGCTTGATGCACTACAAAAACAAGCACCGGTAGATTTGCGGGTCAATACCTTGCACATTGATAGGATGGCGTTGCTGGAGCAGGTTAGGGCATCGGGTTTGTCCGCTCAGCCCACGCCGCACTCGCCGTTGGGGATTAGGATAGGTCAACGTTTTGCTTTTGATCGTCTGCCTGCTTTGAAAAATGGGCATGCGGAAATTCAGGATGAGGCGGCTCAGCTTGCTGCCCTCTTGGTGGGGGTAAAGTCGGGAATGGCGGTGCTTGATTTTTGTGCCGGTGCAGGGGGAAAAAGTTTGGCTCTAGCTGCAAGTATGGAAAACAAGGGGAGGCTGGTATCCCTTGATATTATTTCAAAGAGGTTAGAGGAAGCCAAACGCCGCATTCGCAAGGCGGGGGTGCATAACGCTACGGTGCGATTGATGGAAGATCGCTGGTGCGTTAGCAATGCCGGAAAATTCGATCGCGTTTTAGTTGATGCACCGTGTACAGGTACTGGCACTTGGCGACGCAACCCGGATGCCCGTTTTCGTTATACGGCGGCAGATGTTCAAGAATTAGTAGCAAAGCAACGTGCTATTCTTAGTCAGGCGGGTCGATTAGTAAAACCGGGCGGAGAATTGTGGTACGCGACGTGCTCACTCCTTGGTGAGGAAAATGATGCCCAAGTTGCTTGGTTTAATGAGGTAGAAGTAGGATTTTCACCGCTGGTGATGAAAGAAGCATTCAGCAGGGCAGGGTTGGGTGAGTTGGTTGGGATTAAAGAAAATAGTCTTCAGCTTACGCCCCATCAACATGGAACAGATGGTTTTTTTGTGGCAGCGTGGAAGCGTAACTAATACCATTTTACAATCAATTGATTGCAAAATGGTATTAATAGAGGTGGCCTACCCTTTCAACGCCTCAATCGTCGCCTTACCATAAGCAATGCCCGTCCATACTGTCAGGACGGTGGCCAGCAGTAAGCCGCCTTCGCTCCACAGCCACGCGCCAGCGTTACCGCCGCGCCAAGCGTGTTCAAAAAATAACCCGGACAGGGCAAGCATCTGCGCAGCAGTTTTGTATTTCGCCATGGGGGTTACTGGCATAGATAAGCCGCGCTGAGCCAAGTATTCTCGTAGGCCAGAAACGATAATTTCCCGCCATAAGATAATCCAAAACGCCACCAACCCTATTAGGGTCAGAATCCCACTTAAGGCGAGCATTAATAAAGCAGAGATAACCAAGACTTTATCCGCAATAGGGTCGATCATGGTTCCAAATGGGGAAATCTCCTTGCGATGACGAGCAATAATTCCGTCGGCAAAATCTGTAAGACAGGCAACAGCTAACACAGCAAAGGCTAACCATGCACCCCCTGGAAGCCACCAGAATAAAAGTAACGGTACAACCGCAACAAGTCTGGTTAGGGTAAAATAATCAGCCAAAGTTAAAGTGGGCAAAGTAGCCTCCAAAAAATCTTATGATAAACTTGATAATAAATTTTTATAAGCCGTTTCATCGAGTAGGTTTTTAAGTTCATTATTATTAGCAATTTTTAGACGAAAAAACCAACCGTCGTTATCAGCAGCACGGTTGACCAGAGATGGATCAAGTTGAATAGTAGCGTTACTTTCTGTAATTGTTCCAGAAACTGGTGCATAAACCTCACTGGCGGCTTTTACTGATTCCACTACTGCTGCAGGTGCGCCGGCTGTAACGATTTTTCCGGCTGCGGGTATATCAACATAGACAACATCGCCTAATGCGTGTTGGGCATAATCAGTAATGCCAACGGTGGCTGTATCGCCATTAACTTCAATCCATTCGTGGGATTTAGTGTATAAACGTTGTGCCATGGTAAAAATCCTAAAAACAAGTTTTTCTTTTGTTGGAAAGATGGTGGTTTATGTCAAGAGGAATGAACAAATTATGTGTTTTCATTTTAATGGATTAGCCCCCGGAATTTATGGGTAAGCGTTTTGATTTTTGGGTTTCTTCTATCTCTAGGCTGGCTTGCATGGCTTTTTTAAGATGTTCTTGCTCTTGTTCGGCTAAGTATTCCGCTTTGCGGCGTTCGGTCATGAAAGCGGGCATAGGGGAAGCAGCTTTGTATTTCCCACCCTTGCTCGGGTCCACAAGGGTTCTAAGTAATGGGTGTTTATAATATGCTGGTGTATCGCATAAAATAGGCCTAGACAGATATCCTTGGTAAAGAACGTAGTGCTTTCCTTTGGGGATGGTCATAAAATCTTCGGGGCGGAGGAGCGGCTGTCCTTGTAAGCTGCGTTGAACGTTGGCAGCAAATGGATTTGTTTCCCGGCTTACCCCCATAGTACGAGAACGCGATGCTGTTTCTACTGTTCGTTGACCCACCATTTCTGAAAAGCGTTTTGCGGTAGTCTCGTTGTTTTGTGCAAGAACAACCTTGGCGGCGGTGGTTGAGATAACAGTTTCTACTTCGTCTTTTCCGTATACAGCTGTGATTTGTCCTAAGTCTTGGCCAATCATTAAAAAACTTACTTTTTGCCCACGACCAACAGCCGGACCATCAATTAAAGCCCTTAGCTTAGGCATTTGCGGAAACTCATCAAGGACAAACAAAGCCGGAAAGGGTCCGACTTTTTGACCATCGGGTGTGGTGGATTTTGGCGGATAGGCGACAAGCCAAGCGGATAAAGCTTCGACTAAAAGACCGGTGATAACACCCAAGGCTTTGGCGTCTTGCTGAGTCACGCAGACATAAATGCTCATTGGTTTATATTCTCCCGTGACTGGATCGCGCATCCCGCGCACGTCCATGAAGGAAAAATCGCTTTGGCTGGTACGATCGCGTACAGCTTTGTTTTTAAATACGACAAGTCCCCCATCCATAGTAGACATGATAGAACCACGTTCCTTATCAGGTGTATTAGCCAACGCGGTAAGTTCTAAAATGGCGCGGTTGCTGTAATTACCGGCACGGCATTCTTTCACGGCATCGGTCAGCAGATCACGCATGGGATCCGCGCTCATGGCGGCCATTGGGTTGGTTTTACGCAGTTGCTCGACTTTTTCTTGGGCAGAAATTTGGGCTTCGGTCATCCAGTCGAGTAGCATGGGAATACTTGGCTCTTTCCCTTGCCAGTTCAGGGGGATATTATTCCAGTTTCCCGCTTCTATTTTGGAACAAAGATAGTGGATAAATCCGGCCAGTACGGCTCGACCACGTTTTGTCCAGTGTGGATCGGCACTTCCTTTTGGTTCTTCAATAAGAATATTCACTAAGCGATCAATATACAAGTCGCGCTGTGCGCCGGGGGGCGGCATAGAAGAAGGAGAGAGAGCGTTCCAACGGGGATAGAAAATGCCTCGTTCCGGATTGTCGGTTGCAGCCCATTCTAGTTTGAGGCAAAAACTGTGTTGACTGCGATATCCGCTTGTAATATCAAACAGTTCTGGTTTAACATCATTGATAATCATAGATACATTATTGCAGGTAAGGATAGTAGGTACGACAATAGCGACTGTCTTTCCTGTTCCAGGGGGGGCGACGCACAACACGGATAAGGTTTCAGGAAGCTTAAGAAATTTACGTTGACACTCGCCTAGAACGACGATCCAACCTTTAAGGAGCTGCATCTTGTCGATGTCGCGGCTGGTTGCCATGCGCGCGTTTCCAAAAGTCGTGACGAGAAAAGTGTAAGGATTGCTTAACATAAAGCCGACAAAAACGACCAAGGTGCCGCCTAATGATGTAACAATCTCAACGGGTAAAAAAATAAATCTCCAATCATAAGGATTTCCATGGCGAATAGTGGTAATCCAGTTTAGGTGCCATTGCCACCAAGAAATGGGGTTTTTGGCCATGCTAAAGTATTGTTCTACCGCTAAAACGACTTTCTGGGAGACACCAAATTTAATAAATGTGTACGTTGCTGTGACCAAGGGAACAAAGAAAAAGAAGGCAATAATAGAGCCGATAAGTACTTGAAAAAGGTATAGTGTTGCCTGTTTCTGTTCGGCGTAATCTTGGCGGTTAAAAGGGCTTAGAACCATCTTTTTTTCCTCTTGTTTTTGGTGTATTAGCAGGTTTTTGTACCATTGTCATGCCCGATGCTTCATGAGCGACTTTTTTAACCAGATTTGGCGCATCCACAGCGGTTATAATGCGCTTACCGGAGGAGCGGTCAATTTGTACAATCCGGCCAAAGCTGCGGGCGAGAATTTCGACGGCGGCTTCGGCATCAAGTTCTGGATCGGTCTGAGTAAGGTTTTGCCAAAACGCGCGTAGTGCCATTTCCGGTGAATCGGCGTGAATAGTTGCCATAAAGTTTGAATGCCCCGTTGTCATCAGACGGTAAATGCTCTTGGCATTTGTGACGGAAACCTCTCCGCAAACAATAACATCAGGAGTCATGCGAACAACGGTGTCGAGAATATGAGTATAGCCAATTTTATTGGCTCCAGCGGTACGCGAGACAACAAAGTGAACTCGATTAGGGTGAGGTACGACAACTTCCCGAGTATCTTCTACGGTAACAATACGCCGATCGCGTGGAATAAAATCAATAAGTGCATTTAAAAATGTTGTTTTTCCTGTGGACGTTGCCCCGGATATTAATACAGCTTCACCATGTTGTACGGCTGATACCAAATCTTCGTAAGGAAAATCGCTGTAACGTTTCTTTTCAACGCCCCGGTGCACCAGGTCTTCTTTAGCTTTTTGTTGTGGGCGTAAATCAAAATCATCTAGGCTAAATTTTTTATTAAGATCAAAGCGTCTTATGCATATTGCCACGCCATTGGTATCCCCCATTTCGTAGCGTACGTTGGTGCCAAGTACAGCTTGAAAACGATGACCTTGCGGCAAGGTCGCTGCAAGAATAGGAAGATCGTTGAGATCAAAAGATTGTTCGGTAACATTGGCAAGCATACGGCACAAAGCGTGCAGGCTTCGCAGGTTTAACTCTTCTGCTGTTACTGTCTCCCATCCAGATTTGCCATGTTTTTTGATCATGATTTCGCCAGGGCGGTTGATGGCGATTTCTTCTACTGCAGAACTAGAATAATAATTTTCAATAGGTTCCAGAGCCCTTAGGAGTAGGGGATTGTCAAGGGCGGTGCTGTTGTTGAGGGTGCTCATAAAATTATGGCTTATTTATAGGAGGGTTAATATTGGAGCGGCCCGGCCCGTAACTATTTGCGGCACCTCCTACTTGATTGGTGCCGCTGTTATCAACACCAAAAGCACCAGTAGGAGAGCCGCTCGTATCGAATCCTGGCTGCCCCATTGCGCCGGCTTTTGATACTTGGCCAATAATTTCAATAAGCCGCTCTGAGCCGCCAGCGATGTCTCCGCGTTGTAGGGCGCGAATAAGAGCCTGCGCTTGGCTGACAATATTGCCCGCTTCTCCCGCAACGGTGAGGAGCTGCGGGCTTTTGAATTCGATATCCTGTGTGGGAAGTATAACGAAGCGTGTTCCGGCTGGAACAGTAATAATTGGTTGAATTGAAATTGTGTTTTGGATGAACTCTTGGGATTTTTGTACTGCATCGGCACTGAACTGCCGTGCGGCTTGATTTTCCCGAGTAGTTGTTTCTGAAGTGGATGTTCCAAGAATGCCCAATGCTCCTGTGGTCGTGGTGGTAGTGACCTGTGAGGGTGAGGCGGCGTAATTGGCGGCAACACCAATGGCGGATATCAGTAGAGGTACGCCGAATCTATCGAAAAGGCGATTGTCAACATCACCAATTAAACCAACACGCCCCATAGGATCGGCGGAAGGGGAGCGAACATTTATACCAACACCGTCGGGGCGAATGATACGGTTCCAAACAACGGTAAGGCGTGACGTTCCGGCCTTATTAGAGCCATCGTATTCGCCAATAGCGCGGCTACCTGCTGGGATAAGGATGTTTCTACCTTCGGCAGAATAAACGTGGTTTTCAATAACGGCAACAACCCGGCCTCTGGGAATTTGTGAACTGATGGTATTTTCCAAGACAGCAGGAATATAGCGATCGCTGGTAATCATCCGCGTTCTATCAATGGGAAAGGTGGCTGTTGTTTTACCGTAACCGATATCTTTGTAGTCGGCGTCGGACATAATCCATTGATTGCGGAGCTGCCCCTTGAGCGATGGGGTGCTGGAGAGCCGTCCCTGGCGTCGTTCCATCTGCAGACGCATGGCTTCGATCTGCTGTTGGGTAGGTTCTGTGGGTTTTTCTTGAGCAATTTCTGGGGGAATATAGGCTTCTGCACCGGAACCGGAAAGTTGAATTATGAGAGTGTCATTTTGTCCTGTGTGGGTGATAACAATGCTGGCGGAAATTTCTTGGTTGTTAACGGGTCTGAAGGTAACTTCTAAGCGGCATGCTTTTCGTGAAGGATCAAGCACAACTCCGGCTAGGCAATTACCGCCGAGAACAAATTCCGTTACATTTTGGGGGTTGAGGGTGATGTTTTTGATGGTGAGTGGTTCATCGCCTTCATTTTCAAGAGTAATATCACGAATTTGATCGTCGCCAATGGTATTGCCGCTACCAAGATTGATGTCGCCGGTAAGATTTTTTAGGAGGGCTGGTTTTTTTGGGGACTCTTTTTGTTGGTTGGCAATGTTGAGAAGATCCTGAACTGGCGTGGTATCGGCTTTTTGCTCTTGTTGCGGTTGTTGCTGTGGGCTGGGCGGTTCGTCTTTGCCGCAGGCAGATAGGCCTAGTACCGCTAGGCATAAAATAGCCATGAGCAAAAAACTGTGAAACCCGAAAATGCCGGGGCTTTTATCCATGATCTGTTTACCTCGATCTTGTCGATGTATCCAGTATCGCCAAAAATTAGAATATGTCAATAAAATTTGTGACATAAATCACTTTTATTGTTCTGACGTGATGGTGTTTTGTTTTTTATTAGTGTGTTTCTTCTTTGATTTTATATCTTTAGTGTTTTTGGAGTTTTTTTCTGCTTTTGCGGGTTTCTCCTCAGGTTTCAGGGGCGGTTGCTCTTGAGTGATGGGCGTGACTTGGGAAATGCTAATACCCGTACCGTTAACAACTAATGGCTTAGACGGAAATGGGCGGGGTGGTTTAACGGTAATGTGGCCGATAATAGCTGGGGATTCGAGAATCAGACCTAGGTTGCGGTCTTGGCCGATGGTGACACCGGGCAAGAACACGGAACGTCCACCTTCAATATTAAAGGTTTGGGTGTTGGCAATTAAAGGTAAAGTATCGGGCAGGCGGCATGGTACACTAGGACGCTCTAGATTAACAGCTTGTAAGGTAAGGCTTACCCCTAAGACACCATCTTGATTCCTGGTGGCGATTTGCAACAGTGATGCTCCTATAGGATTGTCCAGCATGGGACAACCTTCTGTGGCAGAATTAACCCCGGCGGAGGCGTGTATTTCACCGCCAAGGGGAACAATGATGAGACCGTTTTCAATAACGCTATTACCCAAGCGTTGAGCGGTAAGGTGACGAACAATATCATCGGCATTGAATTTTCCTAACCAAGCATCGCCCTGTGCTTTAGCACCGGGAATAAGATCGTTGGGGGACGCTGTGTTGGCGTAGCTGATAATTCGGGTGCGAAAAGCCACAGTAGGTAGGCGGCGCTGTTCTTCTAGGAATGCGTCTACTGCGGCAAGACTGGCGCGGCTGGCAGTGAAGTGAAGCAGACGTTCTTTGCTGTCAACGTTGACACTGACAGCTCCGGCGGCGGTAAGGGCTTCAACAAAAGAGCGGTAAGGGTTGCGGGAGGCGTTATATAATGCCGCGTTGCTTTTTGGGTTATCTCTTTGATAATCGCTAAAAAAACCCAATGGAGGCAAGGGCACAGTGTAGCTGAGGCTGTGTTTCAGGTATAGCGTCTGCCCCTGTCTTAGCACGAAAAAATCATTATCTTGAGCTAGAGTATTTAACGCTTCGGAAAGGGTGCCAGATAGGTTGACGTTTTGCAGGCCACGATCAGAAATTTCCGGGTCTATATTTAGTTGTAAATCGCTGTCCGCGATTAATCCGAGTAATACATCAGATAACAAGGCTTCGGGTAAAACAACGGATTTTATGGATCTGTTTGGTAGAGGGTCTCCTAGGTGATCTTGGTACGCCCAGAAGAAAGGCCGGTTTGTTGCGTTATCTATAGCAATAGGTAGTA
This sequence comes from Holosporales bacterium, assembly GCA_046338525.1. Lineage (GTDB taxonomy): Bacteria > Pseudomonadota > Alphaproteobacteria > JAJTHO01 > JAJTHO01 > JBKCUA01. The sequence goes on along the minus strand of JBKDWF010000040.1, from coordinate 50,040 downwards.
CAGGTTTTACAGTTGGTTGTTCTGATGGCGTGCTCGCGCAGCCTATCAACAACAGGCACAAGGCTGCGGTGATCAAATGGTGGCTTTTTATTTTCTGTAACATCGCTCTCTCCTTAATTTTTTGTAGTATTACTTTATCCATCCTTGCTGCAGCGCAGCGGGGGATGGAGGTTGTGATGGCTCGTAGGTACGCGCGCCACTGGAAGGTAGTACGGGTATGGATGGAAGTGGGGGGCGTTGGCCAAAACCTATGCCGGTGGTTGCGGGTACTGTGGTGATGGAATTGTTATTATAGATGCTTTGTGGTCGGGTATAGCCAGGGGGTAGTGTCTGGGTAGGTGATGGTAGGTTGCTGTACAATTGTGGGCCGCCGACGCTGGCGGGGCCAGCGATGCTGATATTGTTGGCTACACCGCCGTAGGCTTGGCTGTAACTGCCAGGTTGCGGCGCGGGCTGAAGCGGCACAATGGGGGAATTTTGATAGTTGGCAATGCCCTGAGCGGCGATGGGGCCAGCAACGGCTGGAACCGAATTTCCCCCAATCGCGCCGCCGTTGCCGTTGGCAAAATTAGGCTGACGGTTGACGCCGCCAATGGGGGAGCCGCTATACTGGGGGCCAAGTCCGTTGTCGGCAGCGCCATCAAGGCGGTTGTTAAAGAAAAGGGAAGGATCATTACTGGGCACTGGCGGCGGCATGCTGCGGTTGCCTTCAAAAGTTCTTGGCGCACCAGCTTGGTAAACACAAACGACGCGATCACCATTGCGCAGGGTGAAATTGCCAATGGCTTCGGCAACAATGATATTGCCTCTTGGCCCCATGGTGCGGGTGTTGACCATGCTGTCCACGCCATCCACAACACGAAAGACAACGGGGCGGCGCACCGTGTCGGCTTTCTCTCCGTAGTCAAAATACGTCCACAGGCCATCGGTAAATGCCCGCAGGGGGGCAATCTCAACGTCGGCAGGGGTGGGGGCGTAAATCTTTAGATCAAAGCGCAGGTTGGTGGGATCAAAGGCAATGGAACGCACAAATTCTGGGGTGGTGGGTGCGGTGTTGCCGGTAAAAGCGGTGCCGCTGGGTGTGCCAGTAAGCCCGCTCATGGGCTGGTTCACAAAGGGTTGTCCGGTAAGGGCGTTTATAGGTGTTCCAGCGCCGGGGGCATGAGGAACTGCCCCGATGCTGTTAGAAGCACCTGCATTGGCTGGGTTAGCTAAGACAAATACGGTGAAGTCCGTGATGTTTTTGGAATTCCAGCCTTCCGAACGTAGATAAAAATTGTAGATATTTCCCGATGAACCAATGACCGTCATGTTGGTATCAGCCCCTGGATGCGTGGGGCGGATGGCAAGCATATAGTCTTTACCTAGTTTTTGAGCTTCAAAAACGGTTCTGTCCCCTAAAATAATTTCTGAAATACTCTCCCATTGCGGCAGTTCAATAGTGGTTTGCATGAATTCCCGCGTCCGGATAGCCATGACGTAGTCGGGTCGCCAGACGTAGCGGACAATACCGGGGGAAATCTGGCCACTGCTGGGGACGGGGTTGTTCCAGCTTTGCTGGATAGCCCCCAAGGGGGTTAAGTCCCGCACCATGTCGGGGTAGTTGCCTTGGGATTGCTGTTGTATGTCTTGCTGTGTTTGCTGAATAAAATCAGGCTGTCCGCCGCCCTGAACGGTGTTGGGGTTGCCTAGCGGCGGCGCAAGGCCGATCTGCGCCTGTGCATGAGACGCTAAAAAGAGGCCAACTATTAAGGGTAACAACCCCTTCATCGTGCTTCTATCCGTTGATAAGTAAGCACTGTAAACCCAAGAGGGTTAAGATATTGTTCACTGAGGGAGATGGCCTGTTGCCGGAAGCCAAACGAAATGCGGGCAATGTAAGAATTGCGCCCTTTAACCGTGCCGCGTTTATCAACGATTGTTGTTTCAAAGTATACTTCGATGGTATTGGGACTTACTCGTTGTGTTCTAACGATTTCAACATTTAGTCCAAGGCCGGCATCGCGAATTTTGGGAATTACTTCAGCCCTTTCCTTAAGAAAAGACTCAAACTCACGCTGCGGTACGCGAGGTCTTATGTATTGTGTCCAGCGCCGTTGCTGTTCCTGTTCGTCAAAAATAAATTCCTCGCGGATTTTGACAAATTCATTCGCCATGCTCTCGATGAGAAGCTGAAAGCCGCTGGCGTCCTTGCTGATAGGCTCAACACGGACGATTTGCTGGCTCTTATCGCTGAAGGTAAGCAAAAATGGTTCAACCCGTTTGAGCGGCATGAGGACGCTTAGGCTAAAGGCCAGCACGACGTTGAGCAGCATGCTCACGGTAAACGCCAACGCGAAAACGCGGGTGGTGAACAGTTGGCGTTTGCCTTCTAATGCGGGAACGCTAACATCGGCGGGGTACGCTCCCATCTTGTCTTCTCCGGCGTAGGGAGCAGGACGCAGTGAGTCACCGCTATTGACGGTGCCAAAAGTCGCCTTGAGTTTGTCGCCGAATCCCATTAATATTTCCTATTCTTAGCTGCTGCCAACAATTAGCGGCCCCCATTGCTGAGGAACTTCAAGGCACGCACAAGGACTTTGTTTTAAAGCATCTGGGGCACGGCCAATACCGACGGGATCAGGCACTTCCTTGCTGCCAAAGATAAAACTGCACCCCCCCAAGAGGAAGAGTGTCAACACCAGTAATCCAAACCGCATCCTTTCGCTCCCTCTTTTGTATTGGAACGTTTGGAATGAATGTAGGCGCGTAAAGGTTACTGATTCGTTAATAACGTCCGTACGTCGGTCAGGTGGCCGTTGATGGCGGCGGCGGCGGCCATGATGGGGCTAACAAGATGGGTGCGCCCTCCCCTGCCTTGCCGACCCTCAAAGTTGCGGTTGGAGGTGGACGCGCAACGTTCCCCCGGCTCCAAGCGATCGGCGTTCATGGCTAGGCACATGGAACAGCCCGGCTCTCGCCAGTCAAACCCGGCATCGCGGAAAATTTTATCGAGGCCTTCGCTTTCGGCTTGCTCTTTGACTAAGCCAGAGCCGGGGACGACCATGGCGCGTACGCCAGTCTTGACGTGGCGGCCTTTGGCGATACTGGCGGCGGCGCGGAGGTCTTCGATACGGCTGTTGGTGCAGCTACCGATGAACACGGTATTAATAGGGATATTGTTTAGCGGTGTGCCGGGGGTCAGGCCCATGTACTCCAGCGAGCGGGCGACGGCTTTTTGTTGCCCCGGATCGTTGAAGTCTGAGGGGTTAGGGATTTTGCCGGTGATGGGGAGGACGTCTTGTGGGCTGGTGCCCCAGGTAACATGGGGGGCAATATCCGCCGCGTCTAGGGTCACTTCCCGGTCAAAGACGGCATCGGGGTCACTCCTCAAGGTTTTCCAGTAGGCCACAGCCTGATCCCACAGTGCCCCTTTCGGCGCGAGGGGGCGGCCCTTGAGATAGGAAAAGGTTTTTTCATCCGGGGCGATAAGCCCGGCCCGGGCACCGGCCTCAATGGCCATGTTACAGACAGTCATCCGCCCTTCGACGGATAGAGATTCAATGGTTGATCCAGCGAATTCAAGAACATAACCTGTTCCTCCGGCAGTGCCGATGGCTCCAATGATAGCCAAGACAACGTCCTTGGCCGTGACGCCAGTCCCTAAGAGACCATTAACGCTGATGCGCATGTTTTTAGCAGGTTTTTGCAAGAGGGTTTGGGTGGCCAAAACGTGTTCAACTTCAGATGTGCCAATGCCAAACGCCAACGCTCCAAACGCCCCGTGGGTGGAGGTGTGGCTGTCGCCGCAGACAATAGTGGTTCCGGGTAAGGTAAACCCTTGTTCTGGCCCGATAACGTGGACAATCCCCTGACGCTTGTCGTCCATACCGAAACAGGTCACGCCAAATTCGGCGGCGTTGTTCATGAGGGTATCAACTTGGAGCTTTGATTCGGGATCGGCAATGCCCCTGGCCCGGCCCTCGGTGGGGACGTTGTGATCGGGCACGGCCAGCGTGGCCTTCGGCGCACGCACGGTGCGGCCGGAAAGACGTAATCCCTCAAAGGCTTGAGGGCTGGTCACTTCGTGCACCAGATGGCGATCGATGTATAGGATGGTGGTGCCGTCGTCCTGAGCATGAACAACGTGGGCGTTCCAGATTTTATCAAACAGTGTCTGTGCGGGCATAGAGGTGTATTAAATCATGGGAAAAAAGTGGGTGCAAGAGAACATTAAAAATGGTGCCCAACACCTTAACAATTGCTTTGTGATGCTTGACATCGTAGCGCGAGTAAGGCAAGTCATTCCTATTGAAATTCTAAAAAATAAAGAGGCGTTTATGTCTGTCGCTGGATTGCCGTGGAGTATTAAAGGCATAAGCGAGGAAGCTCGTTCTTTAGCAAAAGTCCGTGCTGCCCAGACGGGTCAGACTATTGGGTCTTGGCTCAATGAGACTATTCTTGCTCATGCAACAAACGAAAAAATAGTCTCAGGAGCTTCGGAAGGAATTGGTGAAGGTTTTTCCGCAGAGAGCACGGCAGTCCTTCCGGCAGGAGGTCGCCTACCCGCTGCAACCTTACAAAAAATTACTATTTTAGAACAAGGCCATAACAAAATTCGCCAAACCAATGAGGACTTGCTGCAACTGACTCTAAAATTAGCGCAGAGACTCGCTTCTTTAGAAAAAACTGCAGAACGTTTTGAAGTTTTAGAAAAAGATACGGTGGGTTTTGCTGCGTCTTTTCAAGACCAATTATCTGATGTCCGGACACGGGTGCAGTATTTGGAACAGTACGCTAAACCCCAAGCGGGATCAGAGATTTTATCCGTTAGTGCTGGGGCTTAGGGATACTTTTTTGACCCACGCGGAGGGAAAGGTTCTATTGACGATGCGAAGTGAAGTTTCCCGTTGTTTTTGGTTGTTAAAAATGGCATAAAAAGCACTACCACTCCCCGACATACCCGCGGATAAAACGCTAGGTAGTTTTTGTAAGGCGGCAAGAATAGAGCGCAGCTCCGGGTGTATGCTACAAGCTGCTGGAAAAAGGTCATTCACATCATGTTTTGTGCCCAGATGAAAAGCGGCGTACACTGATGCTGTTGCCAAAGAGATATTAGGCCATAATAATAGTGCTGGCCTATCAAAGGGAACATCCATTGTTTCGATCGCCTCGCCAATGCCGCGCATACGGGCTGGCTTATTGTAATAACATACCGGCACATCAGCACCGAGAGATATCATTCGATCTTCAAGCTCTTGTCGATGCTCTGGAAAAAGTTTACTAGCAAACCGCAGCACCGCCGCTGCATCGCTGCTGCCTCCACCAAGGCCAGCACCGACAGGAATATTTTTTTCGAGCCGCAACCTCCATGACAAGGGGGTTTTGGTAATATGCTCTATTAAACGCCATGCTTTTACTACACTATTATTTTCATTAACGGGAATTTGGGATGCAAAATCTCCATCAATAATAAAATGAAAATTTTGCCCGGGTGTTATTTCCAGAATATCCCCCCAATCAGCAAAGACCACGCCGCTATCCAATAAATGATAACCGTCAGAACGCCTACCCATCACATGCAACCAAAGATTAATTTTCGCGGGACACAAAAGGGTTACGGTGTTCATTGCGCGGTAACAACAGCATCAAGTTGCGTAACCATTTCTTCAAGAACATCATTCCATTCAGCAAAAACGGTTTGACGAAATAATCGCATGCTCGGATACCAAGGCGTAACCGTGTCTTTAGCGCCCCAACGCCAATCGCCTATTTTGGGAAGAACCACCCACACGGGACGCCCCATAGCACCGGCCAAATGCGCCACGGCCGTATCAACAGTAATAATTAAATCCAGCCCAGCAATAGTCTTCGCCGTATCTAAAAAAGAACTCAAAGAGTCCGCAAGATCATCAACAAGACCTTCAACTCCATAAGTTTTTATATCATTGCGTCGCTCCCCAACTTGTAGGCTGAAAAAAGCCGTCCCCGGAACCGTGAGCAACTTAATAAAAGACGGAAGCCCAATACTACGCTGTTTATCGTTACGATGATTTGGGTTTCCAGCCCAAACGATGCCTATTTTGAACAGCTTACCTGGTCTATTGAGAAAATCAGGGATATTTGTGCTCATCTCAGGCAAAGAAATATAGGGTGCTTCTGGCCAAAAAGCGGTTGAAGTTGCCCCTATTAAATGGGGTAGCGACAGTAAAGGTGCCTGCATGTCGCATCGTGGTAAGGTATCCCCATAAGGATAAACATTTGAAAGAAAAGAACAGTTTTTTAACAATGATACAAGCTCAGGCTGAACATACGCGTGAACTTCAGCCTTGCGACGTTTTAACAATTCAGCATAACGAATAAAATGTAATGTATCACCGAAGCCTTGTTCGGCATAAACAAGGATACGTTTATGGCTTATATCCTCGCCGTTCCAAGGTACCCCTGAAAGTTCAGGCTTAGTAACACCAGGAATAGCCCAGCGCGCTTCATACGCCGCAAACCCCTCTTGTAACTCTCCCGCCATTAATAGAGTGAAAGCACGATCCCAAGCGGCATCAGCATACTCACTGCGTAATGCTAATGCTCTATCAAAACAGAATATTGCTTGAGGAAATCGCCCCATGGCACGCAGGGTTAATCCTTTATTGTAATACGCTTCAGGGGTATCAGGACGGCTTTTAAGAACTTGATCGTGGCACGCTAATGATTCATCAAGTCGCCCTAATCGACAGAGGACATTGCCTAAATTCCCCAACACAGACAAGGACTGTGGGTCAAGCGTGTAAGCCCGTGTATAAACCGCCATCGCGGCTTCAAGGTGGCCTTTATTTTTAAGTAGAACCCCAAGATTAATAAGGGTAGGTGTATGATCTGGAAAATACAGTAATAATTTTTGGTACAAAAGTTCAGCCCTTGCCGCATCTCCATCTCGTTGAAAGCGAAGAGCTTGATCGAATATCTCCTGAAAATCAGTGGAATGTTGTGTTATGGTCATATGTTTACTTTATAAATATTTTCTTGAAAAGCTCCAAGAAAAAGGTTTTCACAATGCACGAATTTTTCTTGCTCCCGGCGGCGTTCCTTTGCAAACTGTCGACGAAACCTTTTTTGAGGATAATGCACCATGACTCTTGCTGCTTCGCGCGTTACGGCATCAGGAAATTCCTTTTTTCAAAATTCAGTGACTCAAACGGATCCAGAAATTGCATCATGGATTAATAATGAGTTGATTCGGCAACAAACTCAGATTGAACTTATTGCTTCGGAAAACATTGTTTCAAAAGCTGTGCTTGAAGTTCAAGGCTCAGTTCTAACCAACAAATACGCCGAGGGCTATCCGGGGAAACGGTATTACGGCGGCTGTGATTTTGTAGATGGGGTGGAGCAGCTAGCAATTAATCGAGCCAAAAAATTATTTGGCTGTAATTATAGTAATGTACAGCCTCACTCCGGGGCGCAGGCCAACCAAGCCGTGTTTTTGACCCTAGTAAAACCGGGAGATACTATTTTGGGTATGTCGCTGGCTTCCGGGGGGCATTTAACCCACGGGGCGGCCCCCAACCTGTCGGGTAAGTGGTTTAACGCGGTGCAATACGGCGTGCGCCGGGATGATGGCTTGCTTGATTATGAGGAAGTCGCGCAACTGGCCGCCCAACATAAGCCAAAGCTCATCATTGCCGGGGGCTCAGCCTACCCACGCATTATTGATTTTGCCCGTTTCCGCGCCATTGCCGATAGCATCGGCGCGCATTTCATGGTGGACATGGCCCATTTCGCCGGGCTGGTGGCGGCTGGCATTTACCCTTCGCCTCTGCCCCATGCCCATGTGGTCACCACCACGACACACAAGACATTGCGCGGCCCACGGGGCGGGATGATCTTGAGCAACGATGAAGACCTGGGCAAAAAAATCAACAGCGCGGTGTTCCCTGGCCTCCAAGGCGGCCCACTGATGCACGTTATTGCCGGCAAGGCCGTCGCCTTTGGGGAGGCTTTGCAACCAGACTTTAAAGACTACGCCAAAGCCGTGGTTGCCAACGCCAAAGCCGTGGCGGAAACCCTTGTGGAGCGGGGCTTGGCCGTGGTGACAGGCGGTACCGACACCCATTTAGCCCTCATTGATTTGCGGCCAAAAAAACTCACCGGTAAAGCCGCCGAGGCGAGCCTTGAGCATGCCGGGATGACCTGCAACAAAAACGCCATCCCTTACGATCCCGAGAAACCAGCGTTTACGTCCGGTATCCGCGTCGGCTCTCCCGCCGCCACCACGCGCGGTTTTGGCGTGGCAGAATTTCGGCAGATTGGCCATTGGGCCGGGGATGTTCTGGATGGGTTATCGCTTGGTACGGGCGATAACAGCGCGGTTGAAAAACGGGTGCTGGCTGAGGTTGCTGCGCTGTGCAAACGGTTCCCGATTTATAGTTAAGTATAACTAGTACTAATTTACAGTCTCTTGAGTAATTTAATAACCCGATAGCTGCAGTAAATATAGTGTGTTTTTCTTGTTATTATTCTCGAACTTATAACGCCCTCACCCGCTGCCTTACGGCGGCTATCTCTCCCGATAGGCTACCCCATACACACAAGTCTCATGAGCCTATGGAAGGGTGCGGTGCAGCCCCCTCTCCCGCGCAGCGGGGGAGGGGGTGAAAAGCCATTGGTTTTTATTATTTTAAACACCCCCTTCCTCACCTTCCCCCGCTGGGCGGGAGAAGGAGGCAACGGGCGGCGGCGTTATACCCCGATAATGCTGGGAAAGGGCCAATTTCAGGACTTGTGTGCATAGGGTAGGCCGAAAGGAGAGGTCGCCAAAGCGGTAGCTTTGGCGGGTGAGGGCGTAGAAACTGGAACCCAAAAATTTTAGAAAAGAGATAATCACTATATATTACTCAATAGACTGTAAATTAGTATAGGATAACCCTCACCCCTGCTCTCCCGGAGGGAGAGGGGTCAAACCATGCAGCCCTCCAAAACTCCCTCCCCCCGGGAGAGGGTTGGGGTGACGGCGTTTCAGGATGGTATATTCCTTTAATTTGCAATTCGCTATACAACCAACTGCACTGCTAACTACCCCTCCGCCAACGCCCCCTTGCGCGGCAGCCGTGCCAGCAGCCTGTCAATCAACCCGGCAGGTAAGTTAGCGAGAAGCCAACACACACCATATAACCGCCGGGGAAAGGCTATCAACGCCTTGTTCCTGGCGAGGCCGTGGGCAATTTTAGCGGCAGCCTGCTCCGCACTGACCATCAACGGCATCGTAAAATCATTGGCATCGGTCATGGGTGTTTTGATGTACCCAGGACACACGACGGTAACGCCAATGCCTCGGTAACGATACAGGGCGCGCAGGGCTTCACCGTACACTTTCACCGCCGCTTTGCTGGCGCAATAGGCCGGGGCACCCGCAAAGCCGCGAAAGGCGGCTAGGCTGCTGATAATTGCCAGTTGCCCCTTGCCAGCGGCTTCCATAGCAGGCAGTGCAGCGTGAAGGGTGTGCAGCACCCCTTCGACATTGGTTTGAAAAATAAGCCGTCGTTGGATATCCGACTCCTCCCCCGCATTGGCCGTGCCTCCGGACACCCCGGCGTTGGCGATAACCAAATCAAACGCCTCCCCCGCCAGCCATTCCTGCACCGTGCCGGGAAAACGCACGTCCACGTTATGGATAGACACCGTTGCGCCCTTGGCCTGACAGGCTTTCGCCACGGATTCCAGCTTGGGCAGGGAACGCCCGGCAAGGCTTAGCGTCACCCCGGGGGCGGCATAGTGTTGCGCCAGCGCGGCCCCAAGCCCGCTGCTCGCCCCGGTAATGGCAATGCGGCCAAAGGATTTTGGCGTGGATTTTGGCGTGGATTTCCTGATGATCATCCGCTAGTTTTAGCCCATGGCGGCACTGCACGACAACCCCGGTTTAATGCTGGTTCTCTCCTCTCCATCCGGAGCCGGCAAAACAACCATTTGCCGGGAGTTGCTGCGCCGTAACCCCCGCCTACAGGCCTCTATTTCGGCAACAACGCGGGAGCCGCGCCCCGGGGAAAAAGACGGCCAGGATTATTTTTTTTTAAACCCCCAAAAATTCCAAGAAATGGTAGAGCAAAAAGCTTTTCTGGAGTATGCTACCGTCTTTAAAAACCATTACGGCACTCCCCGCGCCCCGGTGGAGGCCGCGTTGGCCGACGGGTACGACATGCTGTTCGATATTGATTGGCAGGGGGCACAGCAAATCAAGCAGGCGGCGCGCAAGCAGATGCTCAGCGTCTTTATCCTGCCGCCGTCCCTGATGGAACTGCGCCGACGCTTAGAGGGACGCGGGGGTGACAGCGCCGAGGTCATCAACTACCGCATGAGCCGGGCGTTGGAAGAAATTGGCCACTGGGCCGACTACGATTTTGTTATCATTAACCACGATCTCGATCGATCCATCGCCGATGTGGAGGCCATCCTCCGGGCGGAAAAGCTGCGCCGGAATCGGCAAGACGGGTTAACGGACTTTATTCGCGGGTTGAAGGCGGAGGTGGAGTAGGGTTTAAGGGATCACCCTATGCATATCATGATGCGCTGTTGCCTACTACCTGTCTCTATTATTTTGCCAGAACTGCTCATTAAGCATCTGTTCCAACTGAAGTGTGTAGGTCTTAGGAATTGTTATTGAAAAATCGCTATTTAAAGCAGAGGTATACGCTAATTCTGAAGGATCAATAGTTTTACCATTTAGATATTGGACAGATGATGCTGGCGTTATAACATTAAAAACAAGAAGCTTCAGGGATTGCTGCTCCAAAAATTTATCCACCGTTATAAGTGCAGAATCCTTTGGTGTATATTCTGACCTTATTCTTCCTTGGGATTGGGTATGCGCGTAATACCCTTCTAAATAGTTTAAATCTCCGTTCTTTCTTATAAAATTAGCTACTTCACCGGTGAATCCACCAACGGAAACAGGAACAATACCGCCTGGATATTGTGCTCGTCCGGGAAATCTGCCCGCAGTAATTTCATCATCAATCCAAACCATCTGCCCTTTTGATGTTACCGTTTCTGGAATATGAAGAATATCCGCGTCCGCAACGACTTGCATAGATGAACATATTGCTTGCACCAAAGGACGGAAAGCATCATGCGAAGATCGGCAATAAAGCTGAACAAATCGATCATGTGTTCTGCTAAGGCGTCGGTTAAGACTCGCCATGTATTCTTGCAACGATATGGCGGATTCGTCTTCATCATGCTCACTCATTTTGCTTTCCTTTCATTTTGTTAATTAGAATCATTAGTGTCCGGTCAAAAAACCGCTTCCCTTATGTTTGAGGCAGGGTTCCGCATTTCTGCATCTCTTGGCACGGTTTCCCGTGTTAATTACCGCCGGAGCGGTGCGTGAGGCGGGCGTTCTCACCTCTCAAACACAATAATAACTGGTCTCACTGTACCTCAACAGAGATTAAAAAAGCAATACTCGCCGTGCTAAAAACTAATTTTTGTAACTCGCCCCCCCATCCAACACCTGCTGCAACACCACCGCCGCCGCCACCTTATCCCGCACCGCAGCCCTCGTATCCCGGCGTAAATCCGCCTCAAGCAACATGCGCTCCGCCGTGCTGGTGGTAAAGCGTTCTTCCGCCCAGAGGATGGGTAATGCGGGCCGTTCCCGGTGGATTGTGCGGGTAAACTGTTCCACCCCTTGGGTGGTGGGGAGTTTTTTGCCCTCAAGGGTCAGGGGGTAGCCGATGACGAGGCCGCACACGGCCTCCTTGTCCACCCTGACAAAAATATCGTTCAGAAGCAGCGCCCCCGTGGTGCGCCCCAGCACCTCCCACGGCGTGGCGACGCAGCGACCGGGATCCGATAACGCCAAACCCACCCGGCGGCGGCCATAATCAATGGCCAACAACCGTCCCACAAGCGGCAGACAAGCATAAAAATCACGGGCATCACGGTACAGCACGGTTGCCAGCTTTACCGCATTGCGCTATGAAAAACAGTATTTTCGTGTGGGAGAAATCTTATGAGCCATACTGTCATTACTATTGCCCAGCAAAAAGGCGGGGCCGGAAAGACCACGCTGGCGGTGCACCTAGCCACCACTTGGTGTTTGCGGGGTAAGAACGTTGCCCTTGTTGATATTGATCCGCAAGGAAGTTTAACACGGTGGTATGATGTTCGCCGAAAAACCTATGGGAATACAGCATTGCAGCCAGAGGTTCGCACCGTCACCGGATGGCGATTAGCCAATGAAGTTTCCCGCCTTGCCGAAGCCCATGATATTGTCATCATTGACTCTCCTCCCCACACCCAATCCGAGGCAAAAATTGCCATTCGTTCAGCTACGGCGGTGATCATGCCCGTGCAGCCTAGCCCTATGGACTTGTGGGCGACAGAGCCGACCCTGCGCCTGTGCCGGGATGAGAAGGTGCCGGCCCTAGTGGTGCTCAACCGCGTGCCTTCCCGGACGCTGTTGACGGATCAGATTCGGACCAAGCTGGTGGATGAACTGAACGCACAGATAGCCAACACGCAACTGGGCAACCGGGTGCAGCTTGCCAGCACCCTGCTCAAAGGGCGCGGCATTGGGGAGCTTGCCCCGCGCACCCCAGCAGCAGAGGAAATTGAAGACCTAGCAATGGAAGTCTTGAACTTTGCTCATCACAAGGTTCCTGAAGTAGCGTAATAATGTCTTTAGCATACGACGTGATTGTGATTGGTGGCGGGCACGCTGGGTGTGAAGCTGCCGCTGCAGCCGCCAGAACCGGCGCGCGTACGGCCTTGCTGACCCTCGATCCGGCTAATATTGGCGAGATGTCTTGCAACCCGGCCATTGGCGGCATTGGCAAGGGGCACCTTGTCGCAGAGATAGACGCTCTAGACGGGGTTATGGCCAGAGCAGCCGACAAGGCGGGCATCCAGTTTCGCCTTTTAAACCGAAGCCGCGGCACCGCTGTCCAAGGTAATAGAGCGCAAATCGATCGCAAACTCTACCGCCGGGCGATGCAGGGTATTCTGAAGCAGCAAGAAAATCTTACGTTACTCAAAGGCGAAGCGGCGGATTTTGTATTGGATACACAGGGCCACATTGCCGGCGTAGAGACGACGGACGGTCGAATCATTAAAACTGGTGCTGTGGTGCTAACCACCGGGACGTTCTTGGGCGGCATCATTCATCAGGGCGAAAAACAATGGCCTGCCGGACGTTACGGCGAACAAACGGTGGTAAAGCTCAGCCAGCGACTGCGCGGCCTAGGGCTGGCCGTAGGCCGCCTGAAGACTGGAACCCCAGCACGATTACTGGCAGGAAGTATTCACTGGAACCGCCTGCAGCGTCAGGAAGGCGACGCCGATCCAAGAGCATTTTCAGCGTTGACGAATACCCTCATTGGCCAACAAGTTCCCTGTTATATCACCCGTACTACTCCACAAACTCACGCCATTATCGCTGCAAACAAGCACCTATCTCCTGTATATTCTGGTCAAATTAATTCTGTGGGGCCTCGGTATTGCCCCTCTATTGAGGATAAAGTCACCCGCTTTGCCGACCGCGATGGGCACCAGATTTTCCTCGAACCCGAAGGGCTGGACGATCCCCTGATTTACCCCAACGGGATTTCCACCGCCTTGCCCATAGAAGTGCAAGACGCTTTCTTGCGAACAATCCCTGGTCTTGAGGACGTGCGGGTGCATCGCTACGCATATGCCATTGAGTATGATTTCCTTGACCCTCGGCAGTTGTGGCCGACACTAGAATCCAAGGCCATCCCCGGCCTGTTTTGCGCTGGGCAAATTAACGGCACTACCGGGTATGAGGAGGCAGGTGCTCAGGGTTTGGCAGCAGGCCTAAACGCCGCCCGTAAGGCCGGTGGTTTGACCGGTATTACCTTTAGCCGTGATACCAGTTATATTGGCGTCCTTATTGATGATCTGGTGCACAAGGGGACAGAAGAACCGTACAGGATGTTTACCGCACGCGCCGAAAATCGCTTGCACTTACGATCCGACAACGCTGCAGAACGATTAACAACATTGGGGATGGAAGTTGGACTCATTAGTAGTGAGCGCGCCATGTTTCATGCAAAGCAGCAAGAGACAATGGAACGATTGAAAAAAGCAGCTATTGAGCTGGCTTGGACACCGATGCAGCTTGCCAGAATGGATATTACGGTGAGTGCCGATGGCCGTCGCCGGACAGTATTGGAATTAGCAGCAAAGAATCATATAACAATAGAGCAGGCTCGTGGGCTATGCCCGGCTTGGGCTAATGCGGATATAATGCTGTTGGAACGGCTTAAAGCGGCGGTATATTACGGTATAGAACAAGAGCGATTTGCTCTAGAGGTAGGGCAGTTGGGGGATGGTGGACTACTGCTGCCTGCGGATTTGGACTACGCTGGTGTTGCGGGTCTTTCCAATGAAGAGCGCGGAAAGCTAGCTTTGGTTCGTCCAGCGAACCTGGCAGCGGCTGGTCGTATTCCTGGTGTGACCCCAGCAGGGGTATTGTGTTTGCTGCGCCATGTGCGTATTGAGGCAAAGAAGGGTAAAATGGCGGCATGAGTTTAAAGTATTATGATGCCTGCTGGCGCGAACATCAGACAGTAGCAGCGGCAACACCGGATGCCTGTCGTGAAGGGTTTGCCGTATTGCTGGAGCTGGGCGTTACCAGTATCCGGGCCGGGGGAAAAATTGTTCTTTTTGGCAACGGCGGCAGCGCGGCGGATGCCCAGCACCTAGCCACAGAATTGACAGTGCGGTTTGGTAAAAATCGCCCAGCCATTCCGGCGTTAGCATTAACTACGGACACATCTGCACTAACAGCCATTGGCAATGATTTTGATTTCTCAATGCTTTTTTCCAGGCAAGTTGATGCTTTAGTAACCTCTGCTGATTTAGTTATTGGAATAAGTACTTCTGGTAAGAGTGCCAATGTTATTAACGGCCTCGAAGCGGCAAAGGCTAAGGGCGCGTTTGTTGCTGCGTTCAGTGGTGCCAGCGGCGGATTGTTGTCGGGGCTAGCCAATCCATTGCTGTGTGTGCCCAGTACAGATACCGCGCGCATTCAAGAAATGCATATTGCCCTTGGCCAAATCTTTTGCGGTGCGTTGGAACAAGCCCTTGGTTACGTCTAAACTAGACCTCTACCACCGGGAGTTGGAGCATTGGGCATCAAAAACCTCCTTGATTTCCAAAAGCCAGCGTCAAAATATCAATGACCAACTTATCGACAGCGAGGCACTTATTCCTTGGCTGCACGGAACGCGGCTAAAGATTGCCGATGTGGGCAGTGGTAATGGCCTGCCTGGGGTGGTGTTGGCCTGTGCCTTGCCAAAGAACCAATACACCTTCATTGAAAGTAACCATAAAAAAGCAGCTTTCTTACAACATCTTACCCAAAAACTTGCCCTGCCAGTGACCGTGCGCTGCGCTAGAGTAGAAAAAATGCCTCGGATGGAAGTGGATTATTTCACTGCCAAAGCTTTTGCCCCATTGCCACGGTTATTGGAACTCTTGGACCCTATTGCGGCAGAAAACCGACGGTTGCTGCTTCTCAAGGGTAAAAATATTAACACAGAAATAGAAGAAGCTAGGAGACAGTGGACTTTTTCTGCTCTAGAGGTTACAGCCACAGCAACGGGGTCTTTTATTGTAGCGATCAGGGGATGGAAACGTGGTTGAGGTGTTGCAACGTGCCGCATGTGGCGTTGAACCGATGCTCTCAAAGCCGGAGCGGCGGCCCCGTATTCTTGCCATTGCCAACCAGAAAGGTGGCGTGGGCAAAACCACGACAGCGGTAAATTTAGCCACAGCGCTTGCTGCCATTAAACGCAAAGTTTTACTTATTGATCTCGATCCGCAAGGGAATGCCAGTACCGGATTTGGCCTCGCCGATAAAAGCCAAATTACTAAAGGTATTTATCAGGCGTTGTTGGGCGAGGGATCGCTATCCGATGTTATTTTGTCTACGCGCATTCCCGGATTGGACGTGGTGCCTGCTACCGCCGATCTCATGGGCGCGGAGCTAGAACTTGTGGACGTTGTGGATCGGGAAAAAAAGTTGCGCCAAGCTTTTTCCGGACTGGATCGACACTATGATTTTATTTTTATTGATTGTCCTCCAGCGTTGGGGCTTCTTACCCTCAATGCTCTAGTAGCAGCCAACGGCGTGTTGGTACCATTGCAATGCGAATATTATGCCCTTGAAGGCCTTAGTGGCCTTGTCAAAACCCTCGATCGTGTACGTCAAGCATACAACAGAGAGCTTATCATTCAAGGTATTGTCTTAACTATGTTCGACCGGCGCAATCGGTTATGTGAGGGCGTGGCCGAAGATGTGCGAGGCTTTTTTGGTGATAAAGTTTATAAGGTTTCCATTCCTCGGAACGTACGCGTGTCCGAAGCACCTTCCCACGGGGTGCCTGTAATGCTCTATGATCCCCGTTGCCCCGGTGCGCGGGCATATATGGAACTGGCCAGTGAATTTTTACAACGTGAAAAAACACGCGCCGTTATGGAGATACCTGCGTCATGACATCTGTTCTTTCCCCTACCGTTCCAACCGGAAAGAAAGGTGGGCTTGGCCGCGGGTTATCTGCCTTGTTTGCCCCAACAGGGGAAAATCAAGAAGCACAAGAAAGTGTGTTGCATTTGCCCATGCGCCAAGTGCGACCTAACGCACAGCAACCACGGCGGTATTTTGATGAAACAGCCTTAACCGAATTGGCTGATTCCATTCGAACCCACGGGGTACTGCAGCCTATCATTGTCCGTAAAGTTGCCGAAGGATATGAAATTATCGCCGGGGAACGCCGTTGGCGCGCCACGGGAAAAGCGGGACTAGAAACAATCCCGGCCATTATCCGGACAGCCGATGACCGCGAGGCTCTAGAATTAGCACTGCTAGAAAACTTACAGCGTGAAGACCTAAACCCCGTGGAAGAAGCCGAATGCTACCAGCAATTGCTCCAAGCGGGATTATACGATCACGCAGGTTTAGCTCAAAGGCTTGGGTTAAGCCGTAGTTACGTGTCCAACCAAGTGCGCCTCCTCAATCTTGCACCTGCAACCCGCGCTATGTTAGCCGAGGGGCGTATTGGCCCCGCCCACGCCCGTCTTATTCTTTCGCTTCCGGCAGAGAGGCACGACAGCTTAGCAGAACGCATTGAAAAAGAAAACCTCACCGTTCGCCAAGTTGAGCTGTTGCTGCGTTTTGGTGATGCGGCACATGAAGCTGATGCAAGTGAAGAAGATGCGATAAAATCAACCACTCAAACTTTTCAACGGCGCCTACCCGATCCTGCTTTTACAAAATATATCAATATTCTTCAGCAACGCTGGCACGCTCCAGTACGCTTGCGCCGGGTGCAACAGACCGGGGTAGAGGTTCGAGTATGTTTTAAAACTGAAGAAGAATTCCAAGCTTTTTTAGACGCGGTGCCTGCGGCAACAAGACCCAATAAGAAATGAGTGGTCTCATTCATTGTATCGCTCCACAAACAATCCTTGATGCTTACCGCTTGGGACTATTTCCTATGGGGCAGACTCGTGATGATCCAACGGTGTACTGGGTGCAGCCAACATGGCGAGGTATTCTTCCCTTTGATCGATTTCATGTATCCCGTAGCCTCGCAAAAACTTGGCGGCGCGGCGGATTTCAAATTCGCATAGATAACGATTTCCGTTCTGTCATTCGAGCATGCGCCGACGATCGTCGGATAAATAAGGATTCTTGGATTAATGATACTATTTTGGAAACGTTTACTGAGATGCACCTTCTAGGCTATGCTCATTCTGTAGAATGCTGGCGTGATTGCGATCTTATTGGTGGGTTATACGGTCTGGCCATAGGCGGGGCTTTTTTTGGGGAATCGATGTTTAGCCGCGCACCAGATGCTAGTAAATTGGCTCTTATTGATTTAGTTGCCCGACTTCGATTTAGTGGCTTCTGTCTTCTTGACACTCAATTTGTTAACACGCATTTACAGCGATTTGGTGCCACAGAAGTTCCTAAAGCAACTTTCTCACGAATGTTAGAGGACGCCCTAAAAATCAATCCAGTTTTTTATCGCGGGGCATTACCAGAAGGGGCTGTGTCCGGATTCGTACACGTCAGAAGCCACACGTCATAAACAGGGTGCTCTAGCGCTGATAACGCTGGGCTACTGGCAAACATCCAACCAGTAAAGCGGCGGATATTTTCATAGCTGGGTTTTTGTTCGTCAATTTCAATAAACGCAGCACTATCAGGAACTTCCTCATCCACAGTATTTTGGCAAGATCGCACAGAGAGCCGCAACGTGCCAAAGCGCACTACCTGATCAACGACCGCCTCAAATCGGCTAACCCTTGCCGTAATTTTATCCAGACCTTGGAGCACGGCAATGCTATTGGGGGTATATTTCTTGGTTTCCATGCCGGGAGCTTGTGGGGGGGCAACAGGATCAAGCCCACCCTGACTTTCTGGTCCAGATTCCAGGGGGACGCTTACTGTCTCCTCAACGGTGGGAGTTTGTGCCACAGCGCGAGGCAGCATCAATAAAAATGCCAGTAAAAAGATAACCCCCGGCTGCATTATGGATTGGCCGGTACGGGATTCACCGCAGGGGTTGACGGAGTTCTTTCTCCATTTCCTCCAGCCGAAGAAAATACAAAGCGCGCTAATAAGTCGCTTAGATTTGTAGGGGCTTCCGTGAAGGCAAAAGTTTCACCATTTTTAAGCGTATCTGGATCACCACCTGGAGTGATGGCGACAAAATTACCGCCCAACAACCCTTCTGAGGCAACAGTGATAACCGAATCGCGAGGCAACTGAATGGTCTCGTCTAAAGTAATGCTAACGCGCGCAAGAAATGTGCGTGGATCAAGACTAAGATTGCTAACACGACCCACTTTGATGCCAGCAATGCGAACATCGGTGCCTACGGTAACACTGCCTACTTTACTAAAAACAGCGTGCAGGACATAGCCATCTTTTACGCCGCGGTGGGTGGTGCTGCTATTATAGGCAAAAATCACAAACATGCCTGCAATAAGCAGCACAACGGCACCTAAAATGGTTTCAAAAACACTGCGGTTCATGGTTCATTCCTTTTAGAAAGAATGGTTTTTTGTGCGGGAGGATTCCATGCCTGATAGTCTCCCGTAGCATGGGGACGGTGCCCACCTCGACCTAAGTCCCCAGAAGGGCAATACGCATGAACAGTACCGGTCAAATTGGGCAAATGCGGTTTCTGCCAAGCATGACGGTGTTTTTCGGATTGGGGTACGTTGCTTTCGGTATGGGTAAGCCAAGCTTGCCATTCCGGTGGTACTTTAGAGGCTTCTGTAAGACCTTTGAAAAGAACCCAACGTTGTGCGCTTTGTTTATCTTTAAAAAAACGATTGCCAAAGCCGTCCGCACCCACGTATTGGCCGCGCCACCAAGTTTTAAGCTGTGTCCCTAATCGACTAAAGTCCATTATTCCTTTTCCTATCGACAGTGTTGTGATACACGCCTGCCGTCTGTTGTCAATTACAAGGGAGTTTTTGATGTTTAGTGCCGATGAATTATTCCATACGTGTGCCCGGCTAGGAATATCCTTAAGCCCGCCCCCGGCTCCTGTTGCTAATTATATTCCTTATAGTTTTGACGGAAATATTTTATGGATTTCAGGGCAGTTACCTTTTGTTGACGGGAAAGTCATTCTCACCGGACTTGTGGGCGGCATAGTTGATCCGTTGGAGGCTGCGTCTGCAGCTAAAATAGCTGCTGTTAACTTATTATCTCAAGTATATGTTTTTTTGAGCCAGAACAACCGCAGTGTCAAAGGATGCCTCCGGCTTGGCGGCTTCATTGCATCGGTTCCGACCTTTACCGGGCACTCACTAGTAATGAACGGAGCATCAGATTTAATTGCAGACGCACTCGCCCCGCATGGCCGCCATGCCCGCACCAGCATTGGTGTAGCCAGTCTGCCATTAGGAGCAGCAGTAGAGGTTGAAGGTCAATTTCTCATTGGTTAGCACAAGGGAGTTTCCTCCCTTATTAAACAAATTCTTCCTCTGTAAATTCAAAGGTTTTGTTGCAAAATGCGCAGTTCATCTCAATTTTATTTGTCTCATCCCACATAGTGGCAATCTCTCCGTTAGGAAGATTTGCCAGAATAGATTTCAATCGCTGGGAAGTACAGCGACAGGTTGCAAAAATGGACTTCGGCGGAAATACCCGTATTTCGGCACTGCCAAAAAGATGATAAAGTAAGCGTTCTGCTGCAAGACCACTATCTAGCAATTCAGCATTCGTCAGGGTTGCCAACAACACCTCAACCTCATCCCAAGCTGCCCGCATGTCATCAGCTTGATTTTCATCTTCGGGAAGACGTTGCACCAGTAAGGCTACCGCACGCCAAGCGTTGGCGGCCTCTTGGTGCGCCGTGACAATAAGTCTGGTGGGCAACTGTACCGATTGATTAAAGTAATGTTCCACCGCAGTTGCAAGGTTCAGGCCTTCAAGGGTGACAATACCTTGATAGCGTTCCTTTGTAGCACCCAGTGTTGCAGTAAAAGCAAGATACCCCTTTCCAGTCAACGACTGTAAATTTTCAGGATTCACCGGCACCGGCCCAGTGCATTGAGCGTAACCGCGCACACCGCCGTCAGGGGTAATATCGACCACTAATAAAGAGACAGCACCATCACTACTAGTTTGTAAAATAAATTTATCTTCCACCTCAAGAAAACTAGCTATACCACTGGTCAATGCTAGCGCCTCTCCCAGTAATTTGGCCACGGGAAAAGGATAAGCATGATGCCCTAAAGCTGTTGTTACTGTTTGTGCCAAACGCACTAATCGCCCGCGTACCCCCCGCGTAGGCAAAAGAAAAGACGTGATGGTATCGTCGGCCGGACTGGCTGTAAACGGATCACGAGCGGCGGGCGGGTGGTTTACGTCCATAGCCAATCCAGTAACGCCGTTTGAACGTGTAAACGGTTTTCTGCTTCATCTAAAACCCTTGATTGCATCCCATCAATTACCGCATCAACAACTTCTTCGCCGCGCACGGCAGGAAGACAATGCAGGAAAATCGCCGATGCTCTAGCCGCTGCCATCAAGGCGGGGGTCACTTGATAAGGCCGCAGCAGTTCTTTTTGAGCCAGCACATCCGTGAAACCCATAGAAACCCAAGTGTCCGTGACTATTACGTCGGCTTCACGCACTGCTTCTAATGGATCAGTGGTGAGGTATCCGGCGGCTTTTTTCCACAAGACTTCGGGAGCGGCGGTACGCAGGGTAAAACCAAACACTGCGGCAGCTTCATACCAAGAACGCCAGACATTGTTGGGATCACCAATCCAAGCAACAGTCATTTTTCCAAGGTTGAGTCCAGCCTCAATGCAGGTGAGTAAATCCGCAAGAATTTGGCACGGATGGCTTTTATCGGTTAGTGCATTGATAACCGGAATAGTACTGAACGTAGAAAGCTCCATTAGTCGAGCGTGAGTCGTTGTACGAAGCATAAGTGCATCGCCATACCGCGATAATACCCGAGCTGTATCAGAAATGCTCTCACCACGGCCAAGTTGCATTTCATCGTTACGTAAAATAATCGCTTGAGCACCCAGTTTCCAAGCAGCTCGCTCAAAAGATACTCTTGTACGAGTAGAGGGTTTTTCAAAGATGCACAATAAAGCCCGATGGGGGTGCCTCGCTTCAAAAAGATTTTTTTTAAAAACAGCGGCAGAATCCAATAGCTTCGTCAACGTTGCCGCGTCATGGTCAGAAATATCAAGAAAATGCCTAGGCATAAGCCTTTTTTGCCTCCCAAGCAATGGCTGCTCGGTCTAAGCGTGTCAATGCTTCTTCTGCTTCTTTTTTATTGAAAATCAATGGCGGCAAGAGGCGAATAACATTTCCCCCTGCTGGAATAACGAGCAATCCTTCGGCCAAGAGCATCTCCGCCACCAAACGATTATCAGGAATACACACCAAGCCCAGCATTAGACCAGAACCACGAGCAGCATCGAACACCCTTGGATGATCCGCAACAAGACGATGCAGACCTTGGAGGAAAAATTTTCCTGTCGCGGCAACATGAGGCAGAAAATCATGTTGCAAAATTTCATCAAGAACGGCGGTGCTTACAGCGGTAGCCAAAGGATTTCCTCCAAAAGTAGAACCATGGGTTCCAGTGGTCATTCCACGCGCAGCCTCTTTAGTAGTTAAGCATGCACCAATAGGAAATCCTCCGCCAAGCCCTTTAGCACTGGCCAGCACATCGGGGCGAATGCCCTCCGCTTCATAGGCAAATAAATATCCGGTTCGACCAATACCAGTCTGAATTTCATCAAGAAAAAGCAAGATGTTGTGTTTATTGCATATCTCTCGCACCGCCTTGAAATACCCCAGTGGCGGCATATTAATACCGCCCTCACCTTGAATAGGCTCTAAGAGAATAGCCGCAGTTTCATTGTTTATAGCAGCTTCCAGTGCATTCAAATCTCCATACGGGACTTGATGAAAGCCGGGGAGCATTGGTTCGAACCCGCCCTTACCGCACGCCGATAGTGCCGCAAGAGTACGGCCATGAAAAGCGTTTTTGGCGGAAATAATCCTATGACGTTGGGACTGGCCAACACTACGAAAAAAACTACGAACAATTTTAATGCCGCATTCAATCGCTTCGGCGCCAGAATTGCCAAAAAAAACATAATCAGCGAAACTGTTTTTAATCAGTATTTGACCCAGTTTTTCTTGGCCTAGGGATTGATACCAGTTGGAGGTATGCCAAACCTGTGCGGCTTGATCGTGCAAGGCTTTTAGTAATGCTGGGTGATTATGACCCAAAGCATTGACAGCAACGCCACTACTACAATCAAGATAAACATGACCATCGGCATCATGCAACCAACAGCCCTCTCCACGCACAAAGGCAACCGGAAACGGGCTATATACAGGGAGAATCGGCGAAGAGTTCACAGAAGACAACACGAAAAATCCAGAAAAAAATATTAATCGTCAAAGTCAGCTTCGTCAATAAAAACAATCTTTTTATCAAATCAAAATCATATGCCGCTTGTACATCAAGATTTCCTTGCAAATCTTGCGAGCGGTACAGCCCGCGCGGCGCTTGAGCGAAACCTTGCACATTCTTCATGTGCAAGAAGTATATTGAGCGTGCAGTGCGTGGTTTTGATAACGTGTCTTGACGATGACGCTGCACTTGGTGATAGTTTACGCCATGCGGTTCTTTTTTATTCTTTTGTTCACGGTTGTATGTGCTTTGCCTGCTCAAGCTGCATCAATCGCCATCAATGATGATGATGTGGAAATTTTGCGCCGGGCACTACAGGCTGGCGATGATGGAAATTGGGCTGGGGCACTTAATACCGGCAAAAAAGCCAGTGATCCGGTGGTGCGAGACATTGTGGCGTGGTCGTGGTTGCGCTTTGATGATGTGGAGCCTTCTTTTTCTGATTATCAACGATTTTTGAAAGAACGCCCTGATTTTCCCCAGCGGGCTTTATTATTGCGTAGAGCTGAAGCTAATATCGATTTGAATGCAGTGGATGATGAGTGGGCGTTATGGCTTGTCGATAACCCGCCGCAAACCACCCGTGGGCGTTGGGCGCAACTTATTTTGTTGGACCGAGATGGTAATACGAGAGAAGCGCGTGATTTGGCTAAGGATATTTGGATATCCAGTGATTTTAGCAGTGACTCTGAAGAGAATTTTCAAATCAGTTTTGGTAAGTATTTAACCCAAGACGATCATCATAATCGCCTCGATCATTTAATGTGGGAAAAGCAATACGGTCAAGCGGCACGAATGCGAACATTGGTGCGTTCCGCACATTGGGAATTGGCAGAGGCACGGCGCTTGCTGCAAACTGGGCATAAGGATGCCGATGTTGCTTACCATAATGTGGAACCACGGTTGCGAGGTACACCGGGCATTTCTTATGATCGTATTGTTTGGCGGCGTAAGCGCGGCGACGATGAGGCGGCCAATGATTTGATTCGTCGTGCCCCGAGGCCAAACGGTTTTGTGGAAGATTGGTGGAACGAGCGAGAACTGCAGGCTCGCCGAGCCCAAGCGCGCAAGGATTATGAGGCAGCCTACACTATTGCCAGCAATCATGGCATGGTTGCTGGGGAGAAAAATTTTGTTGATGGTGAGTTTTTAGCGGGCTGGATTGCATTGGAATACCTTAAAGATTCTGAAAAATCAGAAGAGCACTTTAAGAATATGGTCGATGCAGCGCAGTTTCCAATTACCAAAGCGCGAGCGCAGTATTGGCTTTCTAGGGCGGCCAAGGCGAATGGGGATCGTAGTTTGGCTAGCGAAATGCTCAACGCTGCAGCATCTAACCCAACCACATTTTATGGGCAGGTTGCTTCGGCGGAAATGCATCTGCCGCCGCGTCTTGATATTGTTTATCGTAAAGTGGATGCCGATGTTCGTTTTGAGGATAATCCTTTGGCTAGGGCAATCCGCTATTTGCAGGCAGCCGGCCTCGATCGTCGTGCGGTGCCTTTTGCCATTGCGCTGTTTGAGGCAGATAAATCCTATGAGAACCTTACTGCGTTGACTTCGTTTCTGCAACGTCAGGGACGTCCGGATTTAGCGTTGGATATTGCCAAACGGGCGCGTCAGGATGGGGTGGTGATTGTGGATGCTGAGTTTCCTTTGCTACTTTTGCCGCAAAGGGTTGAAAGCCCTGAGCCTGGGTTGATTCATGCGATTATTCGTCAAGAAAGTGTGTTTGCTCCATCTGCACTGAGTCCAGTAGGAGCGCGTGGGTTGATGCAGTTAATGCCGGCGACGGCTAAAATAGAGGCCAAAACCGTTGGCTTGCCCTTTTCCCCTGTCGAGCTTACGCGCGATCCAAAATACAATATTATTTTGGGTGCCGCGCACCTTGATCGATTGATAAATCAGTTTGATGGATATTATCCTATGATTGCGGCGGCGTATAATGCCGGGGCTGGTAACGTAAATAAATGGGTGGCAACCTTCGGCGATCCGCGTACGGATGAGGTATCCATGCTGAATTGGATGGAATCGATTCCGTTCCGAGAAACCCGTAACTATGTTCAGCGGGTAATGGAAGGGGTTGAGGTTTATCGTATTCGCCTGGCTGGGATAGAAGGATTTGAGGATGGTCGGAATGTCCATCGTAATGCTTGGTGCACTTTGTCTTGTGGTTTGTTGCCGGAAGATAAGGGGTCGCGGCTTTTTTCTCAGAAGCGCGAATGACTTTCATTAAAATCTGCGGCATCCGTACCCCGGCGGTGTTGCGCCACTGCGATGATCTCGGCGTTGATTACGTGGGGCTAGTGTTTGTGGCAGGGTCGCCCCGTTTTTTATCGGTAGCCGAGGCACGGGGATTACTACAAGAATATAGGCCTAGAGCCAAAGTGGTGGCGTTAACGGTGGATGCGCCGTTGGGGTTGTTGGCGGAACTCATCCATGCTGTGCGCCCGGATTTCCTGCAACTGCACGGTCAGGAGACCCCGGAATACGCCAAAACTGTCAAGGAACAGTTTGGCGTGGGTATCATTAAAGCCATCGGTGTCCGTACCGCAGCGGACATTGAACGAGGGGCATTGTACCCTGCCGCCGATATGTTGTTGTATGATGCACCGCCGCTACCCCATCAGGCGGGCGGGACGGGTCAAACGGCGGATTGGGGCTTGTTTACGGGCCAGGGCATCCGGCGGCCATGGCTGCTGGCCGGGGGGCTGCGCCCTGATACGGTGGCGCAGGCATTGCGGGTTACTGGCGCGGATGGGGTTGATGTGTCTTCCGGGGTGGAGAGTGCTTTGGGGATAAAAGACATTGATAAAATTTCTGATTTTTTTCGCGCTTGCCGTTAAATAGCAAGACTATCCACCATCTCGGCAATCATCCCTAATCCCTCATCCCAAAATGCAGGTGCGGCTGGGTCTAGGCCAAAGGGGGCTAGGGCTTGTTGTGAGGGAATACTGCCGCCGTTTTTCAGCAACTGGATGAGGGCATCGGCAAAGCCTTCTGGTTTGCGGCGGTAGCGGGCGTACAAGCTATTCACCAAGCCATCGGCATAAGCATAAGCGTACACATAAAATGGCGTATGAATAAAATGGGGAATGTACATCCAGTACAGGCGGTACGTTGCATCCAAAGCGAAGGCATCGCCGAGAGAATCCGTCTGTACTTCCAGCCACAGAGCATCAATATCCTCACTGCTCAATTCACCCTCTTTGCGGCGTTGGTGGACGGCGGTTTCAAAACGGTGAAAGGCTATCTGTCGTACCACAGTATTGAGGGCATCTTCAATCTTGCCAATGAGAAGCGTCCGGCGCGTGGCGGGATCGCGGGTTTGCTCTAGCAGGTAGTCAAACACCAGCATTTCCCCAAAAATAGACGCTGTTTCTGCCAAGGTCAGGGGGGTATCGCTTTGTAAAAAGCCCTGTTCCCGCGCTAGGTATTGGTGCACACCGTGCCCCAGCTCATGGGCTAACGTCATGACGTCTCGCGCGGAGCCATGAAAATTCATCAGGATATAAGGATGCACATCAGGGGTTGCTGGGTGGGAAAAAGCCCCGCCATCTTTGCCCGGGCGCGGCTGGGCATCAATCCACTGCTCGTCAAAAAACTTTTCGGCGATCTCGGCAAAGACAGGAGAGAATTTTTTAAACGCGTTGAGGACGACGCTTCTTGCCTCATCCCAAGTGTAGTGTTGCGGCGCATTACCCGGCCAAGGGGCATTGCGATCCCAGTAGGCTAGTTTAGTGAGGCTAAGCCCTTGTGCTTTGAGGCGATAATAACGGTGTGCAATATTGGGACAGGCTTTTGTTACTGCCGTAACCAGATTTTCTAACGATACATCTGTGATGTCGTTATCCAAATGGCGCGGTGCGGCGGCACTGGTAAAACCCCGGCGGGCAACCTCAATGTCCCAATCTTTTGCCAATGTGTTGGTGATGAATGTAAATAAGTGACGGAGCTTTTCTAATCCTGCAGCTAAGGCTTTGGCGGCTTTTTCGCGTTCCGGGCGATGCGGGCTGGTAGAAATAATATGCAACAGTTCGGCTTCGGTTTTGACGGTATCATTGAGATAGAAACGTTGGGCGGCTAAGGTTTCGTCAAATAGGCGTACTAGTGCATCGCGGCTGGTGGTGCTTTTGGCGATGAGGATTTCCTCAACGACTAAGGGCAGTTGGTGCGGTTTATGGCGGCGCAGGTGATGTACCCAAGTCTGATATTTGCCTGCTTCTGGTTCTTGATCCATGGCAATAAGGCCATGGGTAAAAAAGGCCAATGCTTCAGAACGGGGAGCAAGGAGGTCATTGATTTTAGAATAAAAGCGGGATGTTTCTGGGTCGTCCGTGGCGGCGGCATGGCGCAACTGTGCGTAACTGCCCACGCGGGCGAGGCGTTGATTGATTTGTTCATACTGGGCAACCAGATCGGCAATGCTGCTGCCTTCTTCACGCGCCTCAAAGGATGCTTTGAGGGCTGCAATATCCTTATCTACGGCTGGCCATAGGGCATCAATCGCCGGATCGGCATCGCCATTGTATAGATCATTGAGATTCCAAGAGGGCGGAGAAATAGACATGGGCAGATTGTACTCGCAACGCAGCAGCGTTGCAATTGTTGGCGCAGCAGCTTAGGACAATCATGCTATGCCTCATATTTTTGCACCTGTTATCCTGCGTGAATACGATATTCGCGGTGTTGTTGATGAGAATTTGACCAAGGCTGATGCCCGGGCGGTGGGGTTGAGTTTTGCGGCGGTGCTGAAACGCAGCGGCGGCAGTACTTGCGCCGTTGGTTGGGACGGGCGGCTGCATTCGCCGGAACTAGCACTGGCTCTTGAAGATGGTCTTCGGGCGGCGGGAATAAACGTTCACCGGGTTGGTCTTGGGGCAACACCGATGCTGTATTTTGCTGTGCATCACTTGGGTACCGACGGCGGAATTCAGGTAACAGGATCGCACAACCCGCCCGAATATAACGGCTTCAAGATGACGATTAAAGGCGCGCCGTTTTACGGGGCTGCGATTCAAGAACTGGCCGGGATCGCGGCGGCGGGGGTGGCTCAGCCCGGCGGCGGTGAGTTGGTGGTGCACGATGTGCGGGAAGATTACGTCAAGGCCCTTCTTTCCGGCCTGCGCCTCGGCAAGCGCACCCTGAAAGTTGCCTGGGACGTGGGCAATGGCGCGACTGGGGAAGTGGTGGAAATGCTGGCGGGGCGGTTGCCGGGACAACATGTCCTGCTCAATACCACCATTGACGGCACCTTTCCGGCGCATCACCCTGATCCGACGGTGGCAAAAAATTTGGAGCAGATTATTGCCAGTGTGCGGGATGAACGCTGTGCCCTCGGTTTGGCTTTTGATGGAGATGGCGATCGCTTGGGGGTAGTGGATGAAACGGGGGAGATTCTCTGGGGCGATCAGTTGTTGCAGTTGTACGCGGAACCTGTCCTAGAAGAGCATCCTGGTTCTACAATTATTGCCGACGTAAAGGCTAGCGGCGCGCTGTTTCAGCGAGTGGCCGATTTGGGCGGCGTACCCTTGATGTGGAAAACCGGGCATTCCCTGATCAAGGCCAAGATGAAGGAAACCAAGGCTCCCCTAGCCGGGGAGATGAGCGGGCACTTGTTTTTTGCCGATCGGTATTACGGTTTTGATGATGCGCTGTACGCGGGCTTGCGGCTGCTGGAGATTTTGAGCAATCGCCCCGAATCCCTAAGCACCCTGCGCCGTGCTTTGCCGGTGGCTGTTAACACCCCGGAAATTCGTCTTCCTTGTGCCGAAGCGGAGAAGTTTCAGGTGATTGAACGCCTGCGGCCCTTATTGAAACAGGCGGGAGAGAGTTTCAGCGATGTTGATGGTGTTCGGGTCACAACGCCGGATGGTTGGTGGCTGCTGCGGGCTTCAAACACTCAAGCGGTGTTGGTGGCTCGGTGTGAGGCCGCCGATGCGGCGGGCCTTGAACGGGTGCAAATACATATGCGGCAATATACTAGGCAGGTTGTGCCAGTATGAGCGATGATCTTGCTCTGCTGCGCCGACGCTTGCACTATCAGGCTGGGCATCGGGGTACTAAGGAGCTTGATCTTGTTCTGGGGAATTTTGCTGAAAAATATCTGGATGCTTTGAGCCTTGAGGAGTGTCAGGTGTTGGATGCCTTGTTAACAGAGGATGAGCGTCAAACTTGGGCCTGGCTCATTGGGGAGAAAGCCCCGCCGGAACAGTATCAACGCCTTATTGAACAGTTGCAGGGGCACCGTACCGAGTAATTTATGGCCAAAGAACGCAAAGCTTATGTTTGCCAGCAATGCGGCACCGCCCATCCGAGGTGGCAGGGCAAGTGCGATGGGTGCGGGGCTTGGAACACATTGGTGGAGGAGCGCGCCGCGCCGGAAAAAGATAAGCCGGGGCAGGGCGGTCTTGTGCCGACATCTACGACTAAAAGCGGCCTCGCTATTGTGCCTTTAGCCGCCCCGGAAGCCGAGATACGCCGCTTGTTCACCGGCAATCAGGAATTTGATCGGGTGTGCGGCGGCGGCCTCGTGCCGGGGGCGGCGTTCTTGATCGGCGGGGAGCCGGGCATTGGCAAATCAACGCTGCTGTTGCAATTAGCTGCACAGCTTTCTGAGAAGGTGCCGTGTTTGTATGTAACGGGGGAGGAATCCTTGGGCCAAGTGCGGCTGCGGGCCAAGCGGCTGGGGGTAGAGGGATCGCCGCTGGGGCTGGCGGCGACAACCAATGTTCGGGATATTCTGGGGGCGATGGAAAGCCGGCAGGATTGGGGCCTTCTGGTAATTGATTCCATTCAGACACTGTACGCCGACGTGCTGGATTCCGCCCCCGGCACGGTGGCCCAGGTGCGTACCTGTGCCCATGAACTTATCCGGGCGGCGAAAAAGCATGATTGCGTGCTGCTGCTGGTGGGGCATGTGACCAAGGATGGAGCCATTGCCGGGCCGAAGGTGTTGGAGCATATGGTGGACACCGTCCTGACCTTTGAGGGGGATCGCAGCCATACCTACCGGATGTTGCGGGCGGTGAAGAACCGCTTTGGGGCTACCGATGAGATTGGTGTGTTTACCATGGGCGAGCGGGGGTTAGAGGAAGTTGCTAACCCGTCGGCTCTGTTTTTGTCCGAACGCCGGGACAAAGCCTCGGGGAGTGCCGTTTTTGCCGGGATAGAGGGGACACGACCGCTGCTGGTAGAAATTCAGGCGCTGGTGGCTCCGGCTCCCTACGGCACGCCACGGCGTACCACCGTGGGCTGGGACAGCAACCGTTTGGCCATGTTGCTCGCTGTGCTGGAAACCCGGGCCGGGATGAGTTTTGCCGATAAAGAAGTGTACTTGAACGTGGCGGGGGGCCTACGGATACAGGAGCCTGCGGCGGATCTGGCCGTGGCGGCGGCCTTGGTTTCTGCCTTGGCCAACGTGCCGATTCCCATGGACGCGGTGTTTTTTGGGGAGGTGGGCTTATCTGGTGACGTGCGCCGGGTGGGCCATGCCGAAAGCCGCCTGAAGGAGGCCGCCAAGCTGGGCTTTACCCAAGCCTTTACCCCCGACGGCAGCAGTAAGGCTAGCGCGCCCACCGTCGCGGCATTGCGCCATGTGCGGGAGCTGCGGCGGTTGGTGGCCTAGTTTGGAGCCTTTCCCCAAGCCATCAGATGCATCGCGCTGACCTCCGCGCCGTGGGTGTGAATTTCGTCGGGTAAATCGGTGGGCGGCTGTGTGTTGTCGAGGGCGTCGGCCAGCGTCGCCGGGGTAAGGCTGGCGGCAGGCAATAAGGTAAACACCCCTTTTGCAGCCAACAGCCGCGCCCGGTCGGTTTGCTCGGATTCCTTGCCTTCATCAAAAGGCACCACCACGGCGGGGGTGCGGGTATTGAGCAATTCCAGCACGGTGTTGCACCCGGCCTGAGAGATAGAAGCCGCCGCCAGGGGAAATAAAGCCCCTAAATGCGGATGCTGGGCCAGTACAGTTACCCCCGCAGGGGCGGCGGTGTGAAGTTCTGCAAGAACATGAGCTGGGCAGTAAGGCCCGGCGACGATGATCCAGTGGTGTTGGCTGAAGCGTTGGGATAGCGGTCGTGCTGCTAGGGCTGCTCTGTAAAGCGATGCGCCGTACAGGCCGCCGCCGGCACTGACGAGGACAAAATCGCGATCAACGGGCAGGATGGGTGCTTGTTCTTGGCTAAACTGCCCCGGCGGCATGACATAGCCGGTGTAGATGAGCTTGTCGGCTAACGTTGTTGCTGGCGGCCAGGTGGCCTCTAGGGGTAGGAAAAACGGATCGCCGTGCACCAAAACGTGATCGTATTGTGCGCGGATAAGGGCGGCAACCTGCTGGGATCGCTCGCCCGTTACGGAACCCTGATTAATCACATCCCGGACGGAAATGGCTAGGCGCGGCGGCGCTTCCCATCCGCGCAGCCAGTCGAGGACGGGCAATAACTCTCGCCGGAACCGCCAGCGTCCAAAGGGGAACATTTCCGTCACAAAAACCTTGGGCTGTAGCCTCAATAGAATATCTTTGAGCTGGGCACTGCGCCGCTCCAAGAACGCATCGTCAATGAGATTGCCGCGGGTATCCCGGATGCTTTTGCAACTGGCATCGTCGGCCTGGCATGGTTCCAACTGGATATATTGAACCCCGCGTGGGGCGTAGCCCGCCGGGCGCACGCCGCCGCAAAGGATGGCAACACTGCCGCCTAGATCGGCCACCGTTTCGGCAATGGAGGCAACCCTAGCCAGATGACCAACGCCCAGAAGATTCTGAACATAAATAACAATATCCGCCGTCACGCTTTTGCCAGAACCTTGGCAATGGTTTGGGTGGTGCTCACCCCCGGCACAAGGTCAATTAACTCAACCTTACCTCCCCTTGATAGAACCTGATCTGCGCCCACCACCGTTGCGACCGTGTAGTCAGCGCCTTTGAACAGAACATCAGGGTGAATGGCCTCAATAAGGATCAACGGGGTATCGTCTTCAAAAAAAACAACACCATCAATGACTTCCAAGGCTGAAAGAACGGCGGCGCGGCCTGTTTCATGGGTAACAGGGCGACCCTCGCCCTTGAGTCGGCGCACCGAGGCATCTGTGTTCAGGCCGACAATCAGGCGATCGCATTTTTTTCGGCAGGCGGCCAACATCGCCACATGCCCGGCGTGGAGAATATCAAAACAGCCGTTGGTAAAGCCTACCTTGAGACCTTGACCGCGCCAGAGAGCGGCGAGGCTGGCAGCGGTCTCCAGCGGCATGAGCTTGCCGCCGCTGGCCCCCAGATGTTCCCGGCGCAGCCAGTAGCCGGCCAGTTCCGCACTGGTGGCGACAGCGGTTCCGCGCTTGCCGACAACAATTCCGGCGGCGGTGTTGGCCAGTTGCGCCGCCTCCGTGATGCTTGCCCCGGCGGCCAGTGCCGCCGCCAATGCCGCCACAACGGTATCCCCCGCCCCGGAGACATCGAACACTTCCCGCGCGTAGGTGGGCAGGTGGACGGTGGGGGCATCGGCACGGACAATACTGATTCCTTGTTCACTGCGGGTGGCAACAATACTGCCAATCCCGTGCTGGGTGCACAGCCAGCGTCCGGCGACCTCGATTTCCGCATCGGTGCCCACGGCACGGCCTGTGGCCTCCTGCAGCTCTTTGCGGTTTGGGGTAACGTAGGCGGCCCCGGCGTATTTTTTGTAGCTGTGGCCTTTGGGATCGACGATGACGGGTTTGCCCAAGGCGATGATGGCTTGGCAGACGCGGGGGGACAGGGTGCCCTTGCCGTAATCGGAGAGGATGATAATGTTTGCCTGTATCGCCTGATGCCGAACGGCATCGAGTAAGGCATCTTCACTGGCAGAGGGCAGGGCTTCCAACACCTCATGATCCACGCGCAGCAACTGCTGTGTTCCGGCGAGGTAGCGAATCTTGACGGGGGTGGGACGTTCAGGAACAGCAATGAACGTCGCCTGGGGGAGATGTTCCTTTAGGCGATCCGCCGACTCATCCGTTCCGGCAACGCTGACCAGAAACGACTGCACCCCTAGAGCAGCCAGGTTGCGGCAGACGTTCCCCGCCCCGCCGGGAACATCGCGGCTTGTTTGGGCGTGGAGAACGGCAATCGGGGCCTCGGGAGAGAGGCGCGAAGCCTCCCCGGTAACGTACCGATCCAAAATCGCATCGCCAACAACCAGCACCCGCGCCGTGTGCAGGCGCGGCAACAAGGCCAGAAGCTCGGGAACAGTGTCCATATCGGGCTTTCTAGGGATAAAAACCCGGCGGCACAAGCCCGGTTTGGTATTGCGGCGGCGGGGTAGGGTAGCTAGAAAAAACAATGACCCAAACGCTTACTCGTCCTGTTCTTGGTATTCTTGGTGGTGGCCAGCTTGGCCGGATGCTGGCCCTTGCGGCGGCGGAAATGGGCGTGCGTTGCCATGTTTTCGCCCCGGAGGCCGAGAGTGTCGCCGCCGAAGTGGCGGAACACCACACCTGCGCGGCCTATGCCGATGAGGCGGCCTTGACGGCGTTTGCAGCGTCGGTGGACGTTATAACCTATGAGTTTGAAAATATCCCCGTGGCGACGGCGGAGTTTCTGGAGAAGCTAAAGCCCGTGCGTCCTAGCGCCAAAATTCTGGCTATTAGTCAAGATCGCCTTTTGGAAAAACAAGCGGCCAAGGCGGCGGGGCTTGGTACTACCTTATTCCTGCCCGTGGCCAGCGCGGCGGCTTTTGATGCTGCGCCAGAGTCTTTATACCCGGCTATTCTCAAAACCCGCCGGGATGGCTACGACGGCAAGGGGCAGGTTGCGCTGGAACAGCCTGATGCCAACGCGTGGGATCGCCTCGGCGGGGTGCCGGCTTTGCTGGAGAAGAAGGTGGCGTTTGCCGCTGAAGTCTCCGTGATAATTGCCCGTGGGGTGGACGGCAAGCGGCGGCTGTACCCCCTCGCGCAAAACCATCATGAGGGCGGCATTTTGCGCCAAACGATTGTCCCGGCGGGGGTTGATGCCAGGGTGGCGGCGCGGGCCTTTGCGGCGGCGGCGCGGCTGGCGGCGCATCTTGAGCTGGTGGGCCTGCTGGCCATTGAATTTTTTGTGACAGAGGCGGGGGAGGTGCTGTTTAATGAGTGCGCCCCCCGCCCGCACAATTCCGGCCACTGGACGATAGAGGGGGCGCAGACCAGCCAGTTTGCTGAGGCCGTCCGGGCGGTGTTGGGCTGGCCGCTGGGGGCCACGGGGCAAGTGGGCGTGCGGGCAAAAATGGAAAACCTGATTGGGGAGCAAGTCCTTGAGGCCGCCGATCACCGCTATTGCGGCGGCGCGGCAGTGCACCTGTACGGCAAGGCAGACATTCGCCCGGGGCGGAAGCTGGGGCACGTGACGTGGGTGTGGCGGCGTTATACCTCTTACACCTGAAGAGTTCTGGCTGGCTACGCCACGCCTCACGGTGCTCATTGGCCTGTAGCCAACTGCGCCGCCGTTCGGCTCGCTCGCCTACCCAGAACCCTTCATCTGCAAGAGGTAAAATATTGATAAGACGATAGATTTTTGCATGTGCAATAATGGTCTTGCTATTTTGTCGGACATAAATTATAGTGTCTTACATGAAAGATGCTAAATTCACCGTACGGCTTGATGCCGCTGCCTTTCATCAACTGCAAGAGGTAGCCAGCAATGAAGGTCTGGCGGTGTCCGAGATCATTCGCCAAGCATTGTACCAATTTCTGCCCGAACAGCGAAAGCCTTCCGATTGTCTTGATGCGATGCAGTCTTTTATCGGTAGTGCCGGCAAAGCCTCTGCCGATCTCAGTACCAATCCCGCCCATATGAAGGGATTTGGCGGTGGGGATTAACCACCGGATTAAATCTGGGGAAAATACGCTTTTACGGCGTGTTCTTATTGATACTGGGCCTTTGGTGGCATTGGCGAATGCAAGCGATGCTCATCATGCCTCTTGTACCAAACAGGTGTTGGGGATTCGCCCACCACTGCTTACCTGTTGGCCTGTGTTGACGGAGGCCCAGTGGCTCCTGCGGCGATACCCGGGCAGCGTTAAGGTTTTATTGGAGTTGTGCCAGAAAGGAATACTTCGGGTGCTTTCCATCCCGGATGCTGCACTCCCTTGGCTTGAACAACGGTTTCATCAATATCAGGATATGCAGCCGCAGTTGGCCGATTTGGTGTTGCTGTATTTTTTGTCCCATAAAGAAAGTGAGACGATTTTCACGCTGGATAAACGCGATTTTACCATCTACCAGCGCAATGCGCCCCAGCCCTTTCGTATTGTGCCGGAATAATTTTCCTCTATAAATTCATAAATATAAACCATTCTGCGGTATCTTTTATGAGGACAGAACGCATCCGCGCTAGCCCTCCCAAACCCACTCAAACACCCTTACATCTTCGCCGCGCAGCAGCCCATGCCCGTCGGGGAGATACTCTATATATAAAGTGCCGCCGTCCATGATGATGGTGGTTTGCCGCCCGGCCAGTTTGCGCCGGAAGGCCGCTACGCCCACGGCCACCGCGCCGGTGCCGCAGGCTAGGGTAATGCCCGAACCCCGCTCCCACACCCGGACGCGGAAGCGGTTGTCCCCAAGTGCCTCAGCAAACTCAATATTGCACCGCTCCGGGAACAGGGGGTTGGTTTCGAGACGGCTGCCAACAGCGGCCAAATCAACCGCCGCCACATCCGGGACAAAAAACACGCAGTGCGGGTTGCCGACGTTGACGGCGCAACCGAGGGGCAGGCCGTCGAAATCCAAAGAATTGGTATCAAGGGCCTTGGCCAAGGGAATCTCCCGCCAATCCAGCCGCACGGGGCCCAAATCCACGGTAATGGTGCCGTCGGCCTCAAACCGTCCTTCTAGCAAACCAGCAGTGGTTTCAATGCTGATCGACGATCCCAGCAGCTTGATGACGCAGCGCGTGGCGTTGCCGCAGGCCCCGGACGGGCTGCCGTCGCTGTTGCGGATGTCCATGAACACATCGGCGGCGCGACTGGGGCGCAGAATAATGATCTGATCGCACCCTACCCCGAAGCGGCGGTCGGCGAGGCGGACAAAATCCAGGCGATCGGGCAGGGGCGCGGCGCGGGCGTCCAAAATGACAAAATCATTGCCGGCCCCGTGCATTTTGATAAACGGTACACTCATGCAGTTGTTATTACAGAAAAATTGACATTATGCAAAGCCTCTTTGCGCGGCTTGATTCTTAACAAATCCCTAAGGCTGTGTCGCAAATGCAACAGCTCGTTGTTTTTGTGATGCGGGTGGGTGCGAAAAGGATTGCAGCTTTTTTAGCCCGGTGTTTTTATGCCTTAACTTGACCTAAGTGTCGTAACCCCTTTCGTTCATGGAGACTCCGAATGAAAAAGTTTTTACTGGGCACGACCGCTCTCGTTGGCATCTTGGCCTCGGCCTCTTTTGCTAACGCCGCGGAAAAAGCTGCCCCCCTCACCATTACCCTTGGTGGTAGTGTTAAGGCCGTTTATGGCCTCACCAACGAAGATGGTGACAAGAACCAGCGTTCTGACGCTTTCTACAACGACTCTGACGTTACCTTGCGCGTCAATGGTACGGCTGCCGCTGGCTGGAAATACGGCGGTCGTCTGAAACTCGGCACCAGCACCGCCGACACCAACAATGGTGAGCGTTACATGGTGTTTGCTTCCGGTTCCGCCGGTCGTCTGGAAGCTGGTAACTACAACGGTGCTTCCGACCGTATGGCTTACTACGCCCCTAACAAGTTCGGTACTGGCGGTATTGATGGCGATTACAAAGAATTCGTTGTCAATAATTTCACGGCTACCAGTGCTGCTGGTAATGGTATTGCCGATGGGCGCAAAAGCCTTGCCGGTCTGACCGAGATGTTTAAGGCTTTTGATACTGACTACGCTTCTAAAGTTACCTACTTTACCCCGCGTGTTGCTGGATTCCAGTTTGGTGCGTCGTATGCTCCGGATGCCAATGGTGATAAAGCCGAGCCAGGTAGCCGTCGTTCTGATGGTTTTGGTTCGACATCTGCAGTGACCCAAGGCATCTTGAAACGTGAGCAGTTTCAGAACGCCTATGAGTTGGGTCTGAACTATGTCAATACCTTCTCCGGTGTGGGCGTGGCTCTGGGCGCAACCTATGTTGGCGCGGAAGCTAAAAAAGACCTTCAAAGTCCTCCAAAGCGGTATGAAGACTTGGCTGCGTATCAGTTGGGTGGTCAGTTGTCCTACCTCGGTTGGACTCTTGGCGGTGGTTATGTGTTCCAAGGTGAATCTGGTTACCAGAAAAGCACTGGCAATAACACCGATGCTCAAGGCTACAACCTTGGTCTGCAGTACGAAACTGGCCCATTCGTAGTGGGTGCCAGCGCGTTGTGGGCAGAAAACGAAGGCGATCAAGCCGACCGTCGTGATCAAAGCCTAGATGTGTACTCTCTTGGCGCGACTTATGTCGTAGCCCCTGGGTTGTCCACCTTCGTAGAAGGCACGCTGTTCAACTATGAGACTGGTGCTGCTAAAACGGCAACCAACAAAGACAACGAAGGCACCGTCGTAATGCTCGGTACCAAACTGGAGTTCTAATCTCCGCCGGGAAATTTCTCCGGAATGAACGAAAGACGGCGAGGGGCGGGGAAAATTCTCCGCCCCTTTCTGCTTGTGGTTTCTTATGCACATAAGTCCTATGAGTCTGTTGAAGTGCTCGGTGTAGCTCCCTCTCCTGCGTGCGGGCTGCCCTATGCACACAAGTGTTATGGGTTTATCGAAGTGCTCGGTGCACCCCCCTCTCCCGCGCAGCGGGGGAGGCGTAAGGCCATCGGCCTTACGGGGAGGGGGTGAAAAGCATGAAAACAAGCCATTGGTTTTACTTGTTTTAAACGCCCCCTTCCTCACCTTCCCCCGCTGCGCGGGAGACGGGGGCAACAGGCCGCGGCGTTACAACGGACGAATGCTGAAAAAGAGTCAATATTAGGACTTGTATGCATAGAGGTGCTCCTTGCGGAAGCTGCAAAAACCCCCTATCTAGATTAGAAATAAAGGATTCCAGCCATGAGCACTGTAAAAGTTACCGACGCCACCTTTGAACAAGAGGTGCTGCAAGATAAAGGCGCGGTTTTAGTGGATTTCTGGGCGGAATGGTGCGGCCCATGCAAGGCCATTGGCCCGGTTCTGGAAGAGCTAAGCGCGCAATTCGCCGGCAAGGTCAAAATCGCCAAGGTTAATATCGACGAAAACCCCAATACGCCCAACAAGTTCCGTATCCGCAGCATCCCGACGCTGGTGCTCTTCAAAAACGGCCAACCAGTGAGCACCAAGGTGGGCAGCCTGCCGAAGGCGGCGTTGGCGCAGTGGCTTACGGGGGAAGTGGCGTAAGATTGTGAGTGGGGAGTGGGGAGTAGTGAGCAGTCTTTTATTTATCTTGAAAAATATTTCGTAGTAAAGCAGAGAACACGCCACTCACCATTCACTACTCACCACTCACAATTATTAACCACTCACTGAAAAAAACCATGAGCAGCTATTACCCCACCCCCGTTCTTGTCCGTCGCCTGTGGAAAGAGCACGTCCGTAAGTACCGCAACACGTTTTTGCTGGCGGTTTTGTGCATGATGCTGGTGGCGGCGTCCACGGCGGCCATGGCCAAGCTGATGGAGCCAGTGCTGGATGAGGTGTTTGTGGCCAAAAACGGCGCAATGCTGTGGCTGGTAGGGTTGGCGGTGATTGGGGTATTTTCCCTCAAGGCCGTGGCTAGTTATGGCGAATCGTTGTTTCTGACCAGCGTTGGCGACCGAGTGGTCACGGACGTGCAGAAGCGTTCTTACGCCCACCTACTCCGCGCCGATGTCGCGTATTTTCATGAGCATACATCTAGCGGGCTATTGTCCCGGGTTGCCTACGATGCCGGAAGCCTCCGGGCGATGGTGTCGGGAACGCTCACGGCGGCGTTCAAGGACGCGATGACCATTATTTTTTTGGTGGGAATGCTGTTTTATCAGGATTGGGGCTTGGCAATGGTCTCCTTCTTTACTTTTCCTATTGCTATTGTTTTTATTGCAAAGCTTGGCCGGAAGGTACGGCGGTTTTCTACTACTGCTTCCCGAGAAACAGGGGCGTTCACCTCCTTTATCCAAGAGTCTTTTCAGGGAATTCGCCACGTTAAGGCCTACAACCGTGAAGATTTTGAAACCCAGCGTGGCTGGCGGCAGATGGACGCGGTGCTGAACCTCAGCATGAAAATGACCCGTATTCGGGCGATCTCATCCCCCATTATGGAATTGCTGGGCGGAGTGGCTATTGTCACCGTGATTTTGTACGGCGGGCATCAGGTGATTACCGGAGCCAAAACGACGGGGAGTTTTTTCTCTTTTATTACCGCGCT
The DNA here is from genome assembly GCA_046338525.1 of Holosporales bacterium. Classification (GTDB taxonomy): domain Bacteria; phylum Pseudomonadota; class Alphaproteobacteria; order JAJTHO01; family JAJTHO01; genus JBKCUA01. The sequence goes on along the minus strand of JBKDWF010000040.1, from coordinate 10,719 downwards.
GTTGCTGGCCTATGAGCCGTTAAAACGGTTGAGCAAAGTGAACCTCAGCATTCAAGAAGGCCTCGCCGGGGCGGATCGCCTCTACCAAGTGCTTGATACTATTCCCACGATTCATGACAAGCCCGGCTCTAAACCGTTGGACATTACCAAAGGCGAGATTCGCTTTGAGAATGTTACCTTCCGCTATGCGAATGGGCATGAAGCCCTGAAAAATTTGAGCTTTACCGTTCCGCCCGGCAAATTTGTGGCTCTTGTTGGCCCATCGGGCGCGGGAAAATCGACTATTTTCCATCTGTTGCTCCGCTTTTATGAGACGCAGGAAGGCCATGTCCTTTTTGATGGTCAGAATATTAGCACCGCTACCGTGGAATCTCTGCGGGCGTCCACCGCTCTTGTCTCCCAAGACGTTAATATTTTTAATGATACTGCCGAGGCGAACATTCGCTATGGCCGCCTTGATGCGACGGATGAAGAAATCCGCGCCGCCGCCGCCGATGCCGCCGCGCTTAGCTTTATTGATGCCTTGCCCCACGGCTTTGCCACCCGGTTGGGGGAGAACGGCACGCTGCTTTCCGGTGGTCAGCGGCAGCGTATTGCCATTGCCCGTGCCATGATTAAAGATGCGCCGATTCTATTGCTCGATGAGGCGACATCGGCGTTGGATGCGGAGTCCGAACGCTCCATTCAAAAAGCCATTGCCCGGTTGGCCGAAGGCCGCACTACCCTCGTGATTGCCCACCGGTTTTCGACGATTCTCAACGCCGATACCATTATTGTTTTAGACAAGGGGCAGATGGTGGAAATGGGCAACCACGCGGAATTGCTGTCCAAGGGCGGATTGTACGCGAAGCTCTACCGGCTTCAGCAGGCGGAAGACGCGAAGGCGGCCTTTACCGCCGCCTAGGGCGCCTCGACAATTGATGGATTTTGAGCCGAAAAGGGTGCTTTTTCGCGCACCGGAGCGGAGTTTACTTGAGGTAAATGAGCACCGGAGCAAAGAAAAAGCATCCTTTGCAGGCCAAAAGACGAGAATTGTCGATGCGCCCTAATCGAGGTGCCGCGCCTCTTCGGGGAGCATAATGGGAATCCCCTCCCGGATGGGGTAGGCCAACTTTGCTGTTTTGCTGAATAATTCATTGGTGTCAGCGTGGTATTCTAGCGGCCGCCGGGTCACCGGGCAGACCAGAATGTCCAGTAGTGTTTTGTCAAAAACGGGGGCGTTGGTCATAAAAATCCTATTGTTTATTTAATAAAAAACGCTGGCCGCAGGCATTGACGGCTTTTTCCACGTGCATGGCGAAAGACATGGGAATTTCCTTGATTCGCCCGGCTCTCGCCAGTTGATCCGCTTTTTCAAAATCAGTGTAGGAGACATACTGCTGAAAGTAATTGGAATAACAGGTACAGTAGGCGCGTTTTTGGGAATCCGTATAGGGCACGGCCACGGGGGGTTTTTGCGTCATGCAATCGCTGATGGTGCGATCGCGGATATAGCTGGGGTAACGCTGCTGCGCCGCAGCGGGCAAGGTCAACACCAAGAAAAGTATAACCCATGTTTTCATGTTTCCCCCTATGGCCATGTTGCTTCCGGCGGTAGGGACATGAGAATTGCCTCTACGTTCCCCCCGGTTTTCAGCCCAAATTGCGTGCCCCGATCATACAGCAAATTAAATTCGGCATAAAGGCCTCGTTTTTGCAACTGCCAGGCCCGTTGTTCCGGTGTCCATGCTTCATGAACGTGGCGGCGGATGAGGGCCGGGTAGCTCTCCAAAAATGCCCGGCCCACGTCTTGGGTAAAGGCGAAATCATTTTCCCAAGTGGTGGTGAGATTATCATAAAAAATGCCGCCCACGCCCCGGGAAACACCGCGATGTTTAATAAAGAAATACTCGTCGCACCATTGCTTGAAACGGGGGTAGTAGTTTGGGTCGTGTTTGTCGCAGGCGGCCTTGAATGCCGCGTGAAAGTCCGCCGTGTCCTGCTGCACCGGGTACATGGGGTTGAGGTCGCCGCCGCCGCCGAACCAGGTAATGCCGGTGCTTATCATTCGGGTGTTGAAGTGTGCCGCTGGTACCAAGGGGGATTGCATGTGGGCTACCAAGGATACGCCCGATGCCCAGAAAGTTGGGCTTTCTTTGGTTCCGGGAATCTGGCCACGAAATTCGTGGCTAAAATCACCCCAGACCGCAGAGATATTAACGCCGACTTTTTCAAACACACGCCCGCCGCGCAGGAGGGACATCTCGCCGCCGCCCGCGCCGGTGGCCGGATCGCGTTCCCAAGACGTGCGGACAAATCGCCCCGCCGGACGGGACGCGGTGGCAGCGTCTTCAATCGCCTCAAATACAGAGCAGAGATCATCGCGCAGTTTGGTAAACCAAGCCGTCGCGGCGGTTTTTTGTGCTTCGGTGGCGTGGGTCATAGTTTCTCGTCGATCAGTGTGCAAAACGTGTCCACGCCAAACAGGGCGATGAACGAGCCCATCCGGGGGCCGGTTTCTTGGCCCAACAGCACTGCGTACAGTGCGCCAAACCAGTCGCGGAGGTTGGTAAAACCATGTTCGGTGCCTACGGTATAGACTAAAGTCTGTAGGCTTTCGGCATCACGGGCGGTGCTGGCCAGCAGCCGCTCTTTCATGTCCTTCATCGCGGCGGCCTCAAGGGTTGTAGCTGGGCGGTAAGTTTTCTTGGCTCGGACAAAATCATGGTAGTATCGGACGGCAAAGCCCACCAAGTGATCGAGGAACGGAGCGTCCTTTGGGGTTAGGGACGGGTTGCTGCGCCGGATAAAGCCCCATAGGATGGTTGCATCCTCGGCGTTGCAGGCCGCCGCTAGGTTGAGCAGCAGACTGAAGGAAATATCGGCGTCCAGACGCGGCGGCGTGCCGCCGTGGGTATGCCAGACTGGGTTATCGTGTTGTTGGACGGGGGTTTGTCCTGGATACTTGCCTAAGAACGTTAGATATTCATCGGCGGCTTTGGGAATAACATCGAAATACAGTTTTTTGGCTCGGGTAGGGGTAAGAAAGAGGTAATAGGCCAAGCTTTCTTGGGGTGCGTAGCGCAGCCAGTCCTCCAAAGATAGGCCGTTGCCTTTGGACTTGGAGATTTTCTCACCCTTGTCATCGAGAAAAAGCTCATAAATCAGATGCACAGGCGGCGTTCCGCCCAAAATGCGGCAGATTTTATCGGAAAGTTTAAGGGAATCCGTCAAATCCTTGCCCGCCATCTCATAATCCACCCCCAACGTGACCCAGCGCATGGCCCAGTCCACTTTCCATTGCAGCTTACAGGCTCCCCCCGTTACTGGAACCTCAATGCTTTTGCCCGTATCCGGATCGGTGTAGGTGATGGTACCCTTGCCTGTATCACGAGCCGTTACAGAGGCCTGCAGGACTTTTCCTGTGGCGGGGCAGATGGGCAGAAAGGGGCTGTAAGTCTCCTGACGATCTTTGCCCAAGGTCGGTAGCATCACGGCCATAATGGCATCATAATGGTGCAGCACGTTGAGCAGGGTTTCGTCAAAAACTCCGGTTTTGTAGCATTCGGTGGCACTACGAAAATCGTAGTTAAAGCCGAAGGCGTCCAAAAAGCTGCACAGTTTGGCATTGTTATGCTCTCCAAAACTGGGATAAATTGCAAAGGGATCGGGAACTTTCGTCAATGGCTTGTGCAAATGCTGGGCCAGCAAATCCTGATTGGGCACGTTGCCCGGCACCTTGCGCAGGCCGTCCATGTCGTCGGAAAAGGCGATGAGTTTTGTGGCAATGCCGGGGCACAATGTTTCAAAGGCCTTACGCACCATGCTTGTCCGCAAGACTTCACCAAACGTGCCCAAATGCGGCAGACCCGAAGGGCCGTACCCCGTTTCAAACAGAATGTATCCCTTCTCATGGGATCGATCCTGAAGTTTTGTGGCCTCTTGAAACGGCCATGAGGTAGGGATATCGGGCAATGCGGGAACGGTGGACATGATGACCAAGTATAGGCATGTGCCGGGGCTGGTCAACCAATAGATATTTTGTTGCTTTTGTTTTTAATGGCTTTTATTGATGATTGCTATCCTAACACTGAAAGCATTGACAGCAAAGCCTTTGTTTTGTTAGAAAGCTCGTCCTTTAATTGGAGAATTTTATGGCGCGGCGTTGCGAATTGACAGGTCGGGGTGTGCAGACGGGGAATAACGTCAGCCACGCGAACAATAAAACACGTCGTCGTTTTCTGCCGAATTTACAGCAGATAACGCTGGTTTCTGAGAAACTTCAGCGCGGTTTTCGCTTTCGCGCCACCCCGTACGGGGTTCGCTGTGTGGAGCACGCCGGTGGTTTAGATGCGTTCTTGCTGAAAACTTCTGATCTGGATTTGCCGCTGGAAGCGTTGGCGGTAAAGCGACAGTTGCTTAAAATTGCCGCATAGGCGTGCTTGAATCTTTAGTTTTGTGGTTGAATGGGTTGCCTCCAGCGGTTCTTCTGGTGGTAGAGATGGCTCTTTGCTATAGTTCTTTGCTGCTGATGTTGCGCCTTTTTGGGCCGGCGGGCATGTATGCCTATATTCCCATTGCGGTGATTGCGGCAAACATTGCCGTGTTGAAAGCGGTACAGTTTCCCTTTTACGCCGATCCGTTGGCGTTGGGTACTGTTGTTTATGCTTCGATTTATTTAGCGACGGATATTTTAAATGAATGGTATGGCAAAGCGGCGGCACGCAAGGCGGTGTTTGTGGGATTTTTTGGGTACCTGATTTTTATTGTTTTTGTGCTCATCGCGTTGGGCTACAGCCCTCTAACACCAGAACAAGCTGGTGAAACCATGGCTTGGAACCTGCCGTATCATGAGCACATGAAGGCCTTGTTCCTGCCCGCGCCGGCGTTGCTTATTGCCAGTCTCGCGGCGTATTTGGTGAGCCAGCTTAACGATGTGTACCTGTACGCGTGGCTACGCGGGCGGACAAATGGGAAGATGTTGTGGCTGCGGAATAACGCAGCGGCTTTGGTCTCAAATTTTATTGATAATACAGTTTTTTCAGTATTGGCGTGGCATGTATTGGCGGATCACCCTGTGGGTTGGGACGCGCTGTTTTTTACCTACATTTTGGGAACGTACTTGTTGCGGGTGGTAATCAGCATGTGCGATACGCCATTTCTGTATTTAGCTGGCCGATGCCGGGGTAAAGAGATTTTCTAGGGCGGGGAGTCTAATCGCCTTTGAGAATGCGGGACTTCTCCCGCTGCCAGTCGCGTTCTTTGATAGTGGCGCGTTTGTCTTCCTTGTTCTTGCCCTTACCGATACCAATAAGGCATTTAACCCGGCCACGTTGATTAAAATAGAGCGCAAGAGGGACGACGGCGACCCTTTCCCGAGTGACGGCACCGATGATTTTGTTAAGTTGTCCACGGTGTAGCAATAACCGACGTTCTCGATTTGGGTTATGGTTAAAGCGATTAGCACCAGGGTATTCAGGAATGGTGCAGTTGAGCAGGTATAGTTCATCGCCTCGATTGATAGCAAAGGCTTCATTGATGCTGGCTCGGCCAAGGCGCAGGGATTTGACCTCGCTGCCGAGTAGTTCAATGCCTGCCTCCAGCGTTTCATCAATAGCAACGTTAAACCGAGCTTTTCGGTTTTCATAACGAGGAGAATGGAATTTGGTCACGCTTTTAGTGTACAAGACCTTGTGCTTCAAGAACAGCCCGATGTGATAGTGTTGAGAAATCCAGATGGTTTAGCCGCTCTACATCGGGCAACAATAGATGTAGTTTGGGATGATGAATATTATCAGTGTGTTATAAATCAAGGGCTTTCGTTTGCAGCGCAGGGAAGCAGGCTTATTGGGGCATGTCTTTGTCAACGCTTGGACATTGATACTGGAGAACTTCTTTTTATTGGTGTGTTACCATCGTGGCAGCAGCGCGGGTGGGCACAAAAAATATTAGCAGCTTGCATCCATGCTGCAAGGGCTGCAGGTATTATGATACTGTATCTAGAGGTTGAGGAAGATAATATTCCTGCTCAGGCTCTGTATGCTAGCGTGGGGGGTGAGCAAGTCGGCATGCGGCGGAATTATTATGGCTCCGGGCGGGATGCCCAGGTTTGGGCGCTGCACACCAGTTACCAGCGCAATACCCCTGCACCTTGATACACAAAGGCACTGTAGACTTGCACAAAAGACGCTCCGGCGGCGAGACGTTCTTCCAAATCTTTTCTAGAGCTGATGCCGCCCACGCCAATAAGGGGCAGTGTTGGGGCGGCGGCTCTGGCGGCACTTAGAGCGGTAAGGGCTAAGGGCTTTAGGGGAACGCCACTTAATCCGCCTATTTGTTGTTGTGCCCAACGGGGCAGGGACTCCGGGCGGGTGATGGTGGTATTGCTGATAACTAGGCCGCCAAGGCGATAAGTGACAGCGAGTTCAGCTATTTTAGCAATAGCCTCAGAGGATAAATCCGGGGCGATTTTGAGGCACACGGGTTTGGGTGATGGTTGGCGTGCCATGGTGTCGGATACTGTTTCTAGTAAGGGTTCCAGTGCGGCCTTATCTTGTAATGCCCGCAGGCCTGGGGTGTTTGGGGAAGAGATATTAACGACGATGTAGTCCGCGAGATCAGCAAAGGCGCGCACTCCTGCAGTGTAGTCGGCAATGGCGGAAGGGCTTTCCTTATTTTTACCAATATTTACGCCAAGAAGAATGCGGGCGCGGAGCATGGGATTAAGACACTCTAAGCGTTGACGAAGGGTATCATGACCCGCATTATTAAATCCAAGGCGATTGATTAACGCACGTTGACCGGGGATTCGAAACAGGCGTGGTTTAGGGTTTCCTAGTTGAGGCAGGGGGGTAGTTGTGCCAACTTCAATAGCACTGAAACCCATTTTAATGAGTCCAGGCAGGGCTATACCATCTTTATCAAACCCGGCGGCAAGACCTAATGGATGGCGGAGGGTTTTTCCCCAGAGGTTTATAGTGCGTTCAGGAACACTGATGCGTGGGACAAGGCCATTTTTCAGGGCGATTAGTGCGAGGTTGTGCGCAAGTTCGGGGGGCAAAAGATGTAGGAAATTGCGCCCTATTATTTCACCAAGATGTGCCATGGTTGACCCATATTTTTTCTAACTCTGGTATTAAAGCGTTATACAGAGGTCGTTTGAAAGGCACGATGAGGCTAGGAAGCTCATTGAGCATTGCCCATCGCCATGCTCTAAATTCAGGCTCTACAGTATGAATATTAATGGCATTATCATCCCCGTCGTGGCGCAGGGCAAACCATACCTGTTCTTGGCCTTTGTAGCGTCCCCCCCAAAAGATAGGTGCCAAATCAGGGGGCAGATCGTAACGAAAGATGCCCGGGAGTTGCTGTAGAAAGTGTGCTGTTTTCAGACCTGTTTCTTCGGCTAGTTCGCGCCACATAGCGGTTTCTGGGCTCTCACCGGGATCAATACCACCTTGTGGTAATTGCCACGCCTCAGCGGCGTTGTCCAGACGCTGTCCTATAAAAACGTGGCCTTTGTTGTTAAATAAGGCAATGCCTACGCCTGGGCGGTACATGACGGTTCCGTGGGGGCAGAAAATTGTCGATGGGTTTGGCTTCCGGCGCGTGGTTGTTCACCTCGTGCCAGATGGTCGAGAATAATTTTGATGGAATCTTTAGTTAAGTCTTCATAATAATTATCGTTAATCTGGACAACTGGGGCGTTAACACAGGCTCCAAGACATTCAACTTCTACCAGGGTAAATGTATTATCCGAAGTGGTGGCTCCAAGAGAGGTATTCAAATGTTCTTCACAAGAGTGGGTAATGCTATCGCTTCCGCGTAGCCAGCAAGGCGTTGTCCGGCACACTTGAACCAAGTATTGGCCAACAGGTTTGAGATTAAACATGGTATAAAAACTGGCGACTTCATAGACACGCATGAACGGCACGGATAAATAGTCGGCGACATGGGCAATAGCTGAACGAGAGAGCCAGTTACCATTTTGACGCTGTGCAATATCAAGCAAGGGAAGGGTTGCCGAAGCTTGGCGGGTTTTTGGGTAACGGGCAACGATCTGTTCTGCACGGCGCTGATTTTCTGCTGTAAAAGAAAAAGAAGAATTTGTCATGGTAACATTGGCTACCATACTGAAATCGATCCTGCAATTTTTGATTGCTAGGATTTTAGTTTTCTTTTAACCGCATCATAGGCAATGGCCGCCTTGTTTTTAAAGCTCTCTATTCTTTCTTTATTAACAGCGCAATGCGTCAATATATTACCTAAGGTGTTAAATCCAAGATTGCTAAGACTGCCCCGCAAAGTATGAATCATTTGAGATACTCCGGTTAGATTGTTTTGTTCTTGGTTTTGTAACATTCTCTCAAGGTGTTGAGGTAAATCGTTCCATAAAATATCTAAAAGCCGTTCATAGCCAGCGATACCGATAATATCGACAAGTTCTTGTACTCGTTCCTCGTCAAAGAGTGGTGCATTGTTCATTCATGAGAATCCGCATGTTCGATGAAGACCATCGTGATATCGTCAGCAAGAGGCTTAGTGTACTCTTGTTGTATCTTGTCTCTAAGAATTTTAAAAAACAATGATTTCTGCGTACTTTTTGTCATTGCTATAATGCCTGCCTCTGTGAGGCCAGCAGCTCCATTAAAGGGATGCGTGAGACCGTCACTGTATAAGAACAGTTTTGCACCTTTTGGAAAAGCTAGATGTTTTGTTTTATAACTAGTGAAACCCACGCCGAGAGGAAGGTCGCTATCCTCTAAGGGAACTGGTTTGTTTTCTTCGGCGGTGGCCCAATATAAAGCTGGTGGTGCACCAGCACTCGCCAAGTGCAGGTCGGCGGTTTTAGTGTTGATGATACCATAAAAAAGAGTTGCAAACTGACCGCTAGGGATAACTCGTATTAATTCCGCATGAAGATAATCTAACATTTGTCCAGGATCGTGGAATTGCTCGCAGGTGCTACTGATAAGTGCATCAAGTCGAATGGCATTGAGAGCGGCGTTTACGCCATGTCCTGAAAAATCAATGCTATATATGGCTATTCGCCCGCCATTGAGGCGGCGCAGGTTCCACATATCACCACCAAGCTCAGAGCTGTTACAAGTATAAGCAGATATGGCAATATTATGTGTTTTTATGAGTTTTTTGTAATCTTCTGGCCGTGGTAGGGCTGATAATTGAATGCGCTCTGCGATTGCAAGTTCATTTTCAATGCGCTCTTTATAGTTACGTAGCTCGTTTATAATGAGGCGACGTTCTAAATGAATGTGTACGCGTGCATTAAGTTCAGCACTGTTAATAGGTTTTGTGATAAAATCTGTGGCTCCGGCAATAAAAGCACGAGCGCGATCATTGGCTTGATCTAAGTAAGTTTGCACGACGATGGGAATGTCGAGAAATTTTGCATCTTGGCGTAGGATTTTGCACAATGCAAAACCGTCAATATCAGGCATAATGAGATCAGCAATAATGAGATCGCATGAATTATTCCTTAGAAAGTCTAAAGCTTTACGGCTGCTTGATGCCGTGTGTAGATTGGTATAGCCACGAGCGCGAAGCAACTCGATAATGAGTGCCAGTGCCGTAGGTTCATCATCGACTACTAAAATACTGGAGGTTCGTACGTCAGGGGTCATGATGGAGGCTGTTCCTTTGGAATTTTTTTTAGTACAATGTGAAGAGTCCGTTTGTCTTGAATATAAGAGACATCATTCGCACATTGTTCTACAAGGCGTAATCCGCGTCCAAAAAAAGACCGTTCTACCATTGCATCGTTTTTGACAAGACCATTACCCTCATCGCCAATCTTTAGTATTATTTCTGAATCCTCTTTGATTATAATATCAATGTGTATTTTTTTGTTAGCGAATTCAGGTCGTGTCATTCGAGCATGTAATTCCGCAGCAAAGCGATCCATGCCTTCTAGAGTTCCAGGCATTGAGGGTAGTTCAAGATTTCCGTGGAGGAGAGCATTGGTAATGGCTTCTTGTAGGCAAAAACGAATACGGAATTTTAGATCGGCATCAAGATTAACAAATTTATGAAGATGCTCAATAATCTCTGTGGTGAGATTTTTTTGATGAGCCTGTAGACTGGTAAAAGTCCATGAAAAAGCAATGGACCGCAGGTTTTTCCAAGTATCAGGCAGTGTTTTTAGAGGTTTCTTTTTGGTGGGGAGAACAGTGCGTACCATAATTAAAACTCTATCGTCAGGATTTGTTCAAAATTGGCTAGGAGTAAAGCTTTTTTCACGTCGTTTTTTGGGCTGCGAATCACAAGCTGTCTGTTTTTAGTTTGTAATACATCTTGTGCCATTAACAACATTCCAAGACCGCCGGAATCAATAAATCTAATATGCTGAATATCAAAGATACATTGAGGAAATTCGGTATTCATGAGGGTGTCTAAAAGTTTGCGGAAGCTTGAATGATGTTTGGCCAAAAACTCTCCTCGCAAAGTGACGATTAGGGATGTTCCGTGGTGGTCGATGCTGTATTCCATAAATAAAGACCTACATCTTTTGAGTGTATATAGAAATATTTGCATCTAAAAAATCAAAAAAACCTTAAGGTCAAGAAAGATACTATGAATTAAGGCTCTTTCCCAAAATGGGTGGGTGGAACACGCACCCCATTCAGGCAATATTTTACAGCTCAGCAACCTTTCAGGAAGAAACTCCGTCTTGGCGAGGCGCGGAGCGCCGTGGCCATCCAGAAAAAATGAACGCTGGATCGC
>JBKDWF010000051.1:0-24435 GCA_046338525.1 Holosporales bacterium | reverse complement strand
ATAAAATCGAAAACTCATGGGCAACCATCAAACATTATGCCAGAAAATTTTTGCAACGCACCGGGGCATCTTTAAAGCGGTCCATTCTCAGGGCGATAGTTTTGTTCCAAAAGGTCAAACCTTAGTGGGGAAGGCAATACGTTCGAGTACGCTTGTTGCACCGCGCTAATGCTGGAATAGAGCCAATTTCAGGGCTTGCGCCCTATGCCGCATCCCGGTAAGTTGTCGCCTAAAGGGAATCGCATGGAATTCTTTCTTGATACTGCAGATATTAATGAAATTCGCGCTCTTGTCCCTAGTGGGCTTGTTGATGGGGTTACAACCAACCCTTCTCTTGTAGCTAAAGCGGGTAGAAATTTTTTAGAAGCTATTGCTGAAATTTGTCATCTTATACAGGGACCTGTTAGTGCAGAGGTTGCTGCCACTGATTATGCGACCATGATTCAAGAAGGCCGCGCCTTAGCAAAGATCGCCAGTAACGTGGTGGTTAAAGTTCCCCTCACCCAAGACGGTCTGCGGGTTTGCCATGAACTGGCCAGCGATGGTATCCCGGTCAACGTGACACTTTGTTTTTCCGCTAACCAAGCACTTATTGCTGCTAAAGCCGGGGCTTCTTATATCTCGCCATTTATTGGCAGGCTTGATGATATAGGTGTTGATGGTCTCGAACTTATTTGTGATATTTTAAATATTTATGAAAAGTATCCTCAGTTCCATACCAAGGTTCTAGCCGCCTCTATTCGCCATCCTCAACATATTCTGGCTGTAGCTAAGCTAGGGGCGCACGTTGCCACCATGCCGCCCAGTGTCCTAAAGCAACTTTATCAGCATCCCTTAACCGACAAAGGTCTCGCCACTTTTGTGGCAGATTGGCAAAAAACGGGACAAACCATTCTTCACCCTAATCCTTTATCCTAAGGGGTAAATTGCGTGAGTACTTTTTCTTCATCGCCGGTCAATCAAAACGATTTAGTTGTCACAGAACAGCAAGTTACCCAGTTTTTATTGTCCAACCCTGATTTTTTACAGCGTCATCCTGATGTATTGGCGGATTTACTTCCCCCGCGGCGTTCTGATATTGCTGGAGCAGCAGATTTTCAGCAATATCAGATTGAAACTTTGCAACATAAACTGGCCAATATGCGCAGCCAGCAAAGCGATTTTTTTAATACCGCTAGGGATAATCTTTTAACCCAGCAAAAAATTCACGAATGCGTGTTGCTCGCCCTTGATGCGGAGGGAAGTGCCGATTTGCTTGATGTTGTTCTAAGCGACTGGCCACAAGTCTTAGAAATGGCGGCGATTAATTTTTGCTTAGAAAAAGCCCCATCAGGCCACGCATGGTTTGAAGATAGCATGATTGTAAGCATGGAACCCGGTACTATTAACCGCCTTATCGGTCACAAGCACAATGTTTTGCTGCGCCCTTTAGTGCAGGGGGAGAAACTTATTTTTGGTGCCGCAGCCTTAGGGGTGCGTTCTGACGCGCTGATTAAAGTGCGCCTAGATTACACTACGCCAGTGGGCATGCTGGCTTTTGGTGCGCCTCAACCAGGCAGCTTTGCGCCAGGCCAAAGTGTTGAACTGCTGGTGTTCCTGGCGCGGGCGTTTGAAGCTTCTTTAAGGCTTTGGAAATTTTTGGAGAATTAGGGAATGGGCAACGGATACTTGTGGTTTAAAGCCCTGCATATTATCTCGTTTACCGCTTGGATGGCGGCACTGTTTTATCTGCCGCGTTTGTTTGTTTATCATGCGGGTGTAGCGCGAGGTTCAGAATCTGATGTGTTATTTCAACTCATGGAACGCCGCCTGCAACGAATCATCATGACCCCGGCGATGCTGCTGACGTTTGTTTTTGGGTTTTTGCTCATCCATGCCAATCCAGCCGTTCTTTCGGGGGGGTGGCTGCACAGCAAGCTGTTGCTGGTGTTCATTCTGGCCGGCTACCACGGGTATCTGTCTGTTTGCCGAAAGAAATTTGCCGCTGGTGAGAACGCCAACACTGGGCGTTTTTATAGGATACTCAATGAAGTGCCGACAGTGTTGCTCATTGGTATTGTTGTGCTGGCTGTTTTAAAACCTTTTTGATTTCGCTGTCTTTATACTCCTTGCACATGAAGAATGTGCAAGGGCTTCGCTCAAGCGCCGCGCGGGCTGTACCGCTTGCAAGATTGAGAGGGGAAGTCTTGATGTGCGAGCGGTATATTTTGCAATTAAGTGATTGCAAAATGGTATTAGGGCACCTCTATTAACCTCATTTCTAGGGCGATTGGCGTCGTCAGGTCTATGCTCGCAATCCGCACGTACGTTTGAGTACGCTTACGTTTGCTCGCATATATTAATCCGTCCATAGATATTCCGACATAAAGTTCTTGACACTGGCTCAATGGAATGGATTAATGAGTTTGATGAGAGCGAATGATGCGCGTAAATTGGATCGTGGGACGCAGGAAAGCCTGAGAATGCGTGCGGTTGCGGCTGTGCAAGGGGGTCAGAGTCCTGAGGTTGTTGCAAAGGTTTTTGGGGTCAATCGGGACAGTATTTATGGTTGGCTGGCGAAGTACCGTCAGGGCGGCTGGAGCGCGCTGAAGCGTCGAGCGGCACCGGGGCGCAAACCCAAGCTGGACGCGGCAGCGATGCGTTGGATTTACCGCGTCGTGGTGGATAAGACACCGCAGCAACTTCAATTTGAGTTTGCGTTGTGGACACGGGATATGGTGGCGGATTTGATTTGGAGGAAGTTCAAAATTCGGCTGGCGGCGAACTCGGTGGGGCGGCTGTTGGCGCAGCTTGGCATCACCTGCCAGAAGCCGCTGGACCGGGCTAGGGAGCAAGATGCAACGCTGGTAGAACGTTGGTTAGTTGAAGATTATCCGGCGATCAAAGCGGCGGCGCTCAAGGAAAATGCGGAGATTTATTTTGGCGATGCAGCGCATATTCGGTCGGATTATCACGCGGGGACAAGCTGGGGTCGGCGCGGCCAGACGCCGATTGTGACCACCACCGGGGCGCGTTACGGCATGAGCCTGATTTCCGCCATCACCGCCAAGGGCCACATGCGCTTCATGATCAAGGAAAAAGGCGGCGTTGACGCCGATACGTTTATTGACTTTTTGAAACGCCTGGTAACCGGCGCAAAACGTACGATTTTCCTGATTGTTGATCGCGGCTCAGCCCACCGGGCCAAGAAAACAGCCCAGTTTGTCGCAAGCCTCAAGGGCCGCCTCCAGCTGTTTTTCCTCCCCGCCTACTCACCCGACCGCAACCCAGACGAGCTTGTTTGGAAGCATCTCAAGGCCGATACAGTAGGGCGTATGAGTATCTCCAGTTCCGCAGATTTCAAGGAAAAAGTCACCCGATCCATGCGCCAACTGCAAAACAACCCCGCCAAGATCATCGCCTTCTACCAAAAGCCCTCCCTCAAATACGCCGCTTGAATGTCGGAATATCTATGGACGGATTAATACCATCAGAGCCACTCATCCCTATAAATGGGTTAATAGAGGTGCCCATTAGAATTGCCCATTTGTTTATTGTTGCGGTTTTTCGTTGAGTGTTGGGGCTTAAAAAGCTAGGATTCCGGCAAAGAAAGAATGTACCATGCGCCGCTCTGCTTTATTGTTTATTATTTTAGCTATGGCTGTTGGCGCGCTTGCTTGGATGTTGCGGTCGCAAAAATCTGAAACTACCCTCTCTACTGCCGATAATATAGCCAATACCGGGAGGGTGGTGCGCGTTGCCATGGAAGGGTCATACGCACCCTTTAATTTTACCAACGCCGAAGGCAAGCTGTCGGGTTTTGATTATGATATTGCCGTGGCGGTTTGCGCAGCCGCACAATTAACTTGTGAATTTATTACCCAAGCATGGGATGGCCTCATTCCCGGACTTTTAACATCGAAATACGATATTATTGCCTCCAGTCTTTCTATTACTGAGGCACGCAAGCAAGCGGTGGCTTTCTCAAATCGTTATTACCGCACCCCAATCCGCTTTCTTGTGCCGAGCGATGCTGGCTTTATTGTCAGTGATGAAGGTCTTAAAAATAAACGCATCGGTGCCCAGCGGGCCACCACCAGTGCCACCTATTTGGAAGAACGCTACCGTGGGATTGTCGATGTCAAATTGTATGATACCCATGAAAATGGTTTGAGCGATTTAGCCGCTGGACGGCTTGATGCTTACATTGCCGATGCCTTGATGACGTGGCAGTGGTTGCAATCGCCTGAAGGGCAGAAATTTGGCTTTCGTGGCGAAACCGTATTTGTGGATCAAGGGATTGGTATGGCTTTGCGTAAAGATGACACGGAACTATTGGCAACCATCAACACCGCCTTAGAGAAAATTCGAGCCGATGGCACGTATCAATCTATCAATGATAAATACTTTCCATTCAGTATTTATTGAAGCGGCGATCGTTTTATCCACCCACCACCCATGCAGCGCGTTCCACGATAGATAACCCCTGCCTGTCCGGGGGCAATGGCTTCTTGTGGGGCGGCAAATACGACCCGTCCATCTGGATATAACGTCGCGGATACAGGCGGCTTAGCGGAACGTATTTTCATCACGCCTTCAAAACCTTCTGCGGGGATGGGTGTATCCCCCAACCAATTTAAATCTGTAAGCTGGAGTGCCGTTTGTCCAAGATATTCCTTGCGACCCACTACTACCCGGCGGGTATCAGGGTCTAGGCGCAGGACGTAGAGCGGTTCGCCCCCGCCGATGCCAATGCCCCGGCGCTGGCCAATGGTAAAGTGAGCAATCCCCTCGTGCTTGCCAATAACAGTGCCATCGTGCAGGACAATATCCCCAGGTTGGTGAGCTTCGGGACGAAGTTTGGCCACGATACTAGCGTAGTCACCATTCGGCACAAAACAGATGTCTTGGCTATCGGGTTTATCGGCAACGCTCAGGCCAAAACGAGACGCTAGGGCACGTGTTTGCGTTTTGGTTTGTCCCCCTAAGGGAAACCGAAGAAAATCAAGTTGATGTTTTGTTGTCTGGAAGAGAAAATAGCTCTGATCTTTCGTGGCTTCGAAGCCTTGGTGCAATTCAGGGCCGTGTGACCCTTCTATGCGTTGGACGTAATGCCCAGTGGCTAAGAATTCACCGCCCAAGTCACGGGCGACTTCCAGTAAGTCCCTAAACTTGACTGTCTGGTTGCATTGAACGCACGGAATGGGGGTTTCCCCGCGCAGATAGCTGTCGGCAAAGGTATCCATCACTGCCTGTTTAAAGCGGCTCTCATAATCAAAAGTGTAGTGGGCAATGCCCAAGGTATCCGCCACAGCCTTGGCGTCGGCAATATCTTGTCCAGCGCAGCAGGCCTTGGCCTTTTGAATTATTGCCCCGTGATCGTATAATTGCAGGGTTATTCCAATTACTTCAAAGCCTTGTTCGTGAAGAAGTGCCGCAACCACCGAACTATCCACCCCGCCGGACATAGCGACGATAGCGCGCCGCGAGGTCATCGCCAAGCGGTGCCAGCGGCCAGATAGCGGTTGACGTATTCACCAACCCCGTCGTTAAGGCTCCGCATAGGAGCGCTATAGCCTGCAGCCCTGAGTCGGCCTAGTTCGGCACAGGTGTAATACTGATACGCTGGGCGGAGGCCTTCGGGCATGTCGATATATTCCAGCACGGGCGGCCTACCCAGAGCGGTAAACACGGAGTTGGCTAATGTATTAAAGGTTGAGGCTACACCGCTGCCCACATTAAAAATACCGTTCACCGAAGGGTTGGCGTACAGCCAGCCAAGAACGTTCACGCAATCATCAACATGGATAAAATCCCGGCGTTGATCGCCGTGCTCAATCCCGGCGCGGTAGGATTTAAAGAGTCGGCAGCTTCCAGTTTCCATAATCTGACGGAAAAATTGCGGAACAACCGACTGCTGACTGCCTTTATGAGTCTCATTAGGGCCATAAACATTAAAAAACCGTAGCCCAGCCCATTGCGGTGGCACGGGACGACCTAATGCAACTTCATGAGCTACAAACCGATCAAAGGCCAGTTTTGACCAAGCGTAAGGATTCAAGGGACGTAATTGACTGAGGCGTTCAACATTAAGATCATCGCTAAAGCCAAGGCTGCCATCACCATACACGCTAGCAGAAGAGGCGTACAAAAAGCGCACACCTTTGGCGGCGCACCAGCGCCATAAATCCTGGGGAAGGGTAATATTCACGGCGGCGATCAGATCGGCATCACGCTCGGTAGTGCTGGAAATCGCGCCCATATGGATAACCGTATTAATGGCTTCTGCTGCTGGGCTATTGATAAAGCTGGCTAATTGTGCAGGGTGCAGCAACCGTTCAAAGCGACACGTGGTAATATTACGCCATTTCTCGTGATTACCCAGAACATCAACCACTACTACGGGTTGATTTCCCAAGGCTGCAAGGACGTTGGAGCCAATAAATCCTGTGCCACCAGTCAATAAAATCATGAAAACTAACCTAGAATCGTTTTAATGCCCCAAGATAGGGCTTGATCCACAAGAAAAAAGAACACAGCCATAAGACTGACCATCAAAACCACCATCAACGTAGTAACCATGGTTTCTTTGCGGGTAGGGAATGCAACCCTAGCAATTTCAAGCTTGATATTGCGAATGTATTGGGCAACGGACACGCGCGGAGCAACGGCTTCGGCATCTCGATCCACGGCCTTAGTGAGGGCAGTGGTATTATTTTTCGATACAATAGTCGTCTTGGCCATAAATAAGGCACTCTCCCTTAGAAACCGCTTGGCAGGAGCAGAGGGAGTCGAACCCCCAACCTGCGGTTTTGGAGACCGCTGCTCTACCAATTGAGCTATGCTCCTGTACCGTGCGGTATTTGACAATGCCAGAGAGATAGACTGTTGACAAGGGGGGGCGTGACAAGGGGGGGCGATTAACCTAAGGGAAGGGCACCTCTATTAACCTCATTTCTAGGGCGATTGGCGTCGTCAGGTCTATGCTCGCAATCCGCACGTACGGTTGAGTACGCTTACGTTTGCTCACATATACCTTTCTAGCCACTCATCCCTATAAATGGGTTAATAGAGGTGCCCGGAAGTGATTAACCCATCGCCAGATAAGTATCTCGGATAGGAGCAAGCAGTGCCAATGCTTCCTGAGCAGCAGCAGGGTTGTTGCGTTTTTTGATGCCCTCGAGACTGTAGGTCAAAAACTGTAATAGATTATGCATGTTTTTGGCTTCAGGGATGTCAGTTTCCGTTTCAACAGACTTGGCCAGATAGCCGAGTAACGTGCGGCTGGTTTCTAAGGCTGCGTCTCGGGCGGGAATGTTCTCAACAATGGAATAATAGACAGTATCCTTAAGAGCCGCCATGGTCTTATCAAACAAACGTCCGATTTCTTGTTCGGTGAGGTATGCGGAATTTGATTTTTGAAGTGGTTGATTTTGCATCATGACGGACTCCTACTTATTTTTTATATGCAAATGATATGCCGTTATGCGCTTAGGTTGGGGAAAAAGTTTTCTGGTGTGGCAGATTTGTGGGCGGCGAGATTTT
This sequence comes from Holosporales bacterium, assembly GCA_046338525.1. Lineage (GTDB taxonomy): Bacteria > Pseudomonadota > Alphaproteobacteria > JAJTHO01 > JAJTHO01 > JBKCUA01. The sequence goes on along the minus strand of JBKDWF010000051.1, from coordinate 16,911 downwards.
CTTGGCGGACTTTATCATCGATCTCCCGCCATGTTTCGGCCATGCTGCGTAGGGATTGTGCTACCGCATCACACAACTCAGCATCATTTTTAATGTTAATTTTTGTTATTAGCACTGTCATGGTATTGTAATAGTCATGCAAAACCTTTGAGATACTCTCTGCTTCTGGAGAGTCATCTAAGCAATTTTGTAGTCCATGTAGAATAATAGTAGCTTTTTCTGTTTGCTCTAAACGTTCTAGATATTCTTTTTTCTTGGCATGATCTTTGGCAATAAAGATATGCTTTGCTGCCAACTCCAACAGCCGTGCCACTTGCTCACACGGGGTGAGATGTGTAACATCGGTAGCTTTGTATTGTTTGGCTTTACTATAAGGGTTCATGGCTAGTTACCACTGTTTTGAGATCTGCTGAAGGCATCGAGGCTGCTTTTAAAGGCGCTGAACTTTGTATAAGAATCTTGAGCGTACTGAAATTGTTTGAGAAGCCTAGCGCGGTAAGCCTCAGTGGTGGTATTTATTTTATCAATTTTTCTATTGAGTACTGCGGTGTTGTCTTGAACATTGGCAATGGCACCATCTAAAATACCTTTAGTTTCAAGATACACATCTGTTAATCCGGCAATTCGATCGGCGACTCCTTGGGTGTTCTTAATAGTAGCGGTGAATGCTGGATCGCCAGTATTTATTACACTGCCAGCATACCCAAAAGAAAAACCCTTAAGGATGGAAGCATCACCAGCCACGATACGACCGCCATTGATGGCGGAGGGAATCACTTGTCCATCAACGGATAATGATGCTGCTGTCGCAGTGCCGCCGCTGTCGGTGGCGGTTACGGTGAGGGTGATGGTTTTTCCTGCTAAGCTGCCAAGCTCTGTGGGACGATTTAAGACGACAATATTAGGGCTGCTAAGAGTGGATTTGAAACTATAAAAATTCGCTAATTCAGCGCTATTGTTGTTTATTATATTCGTAAAATCGGTATCATCAGTGGTAGGCTGACCACTAGTAGTACCGGTGGTGCTAACAAACGTTAAAGAACCATCGGCGCTGAACCCAAGCCCTGAGCCGCGAAGGCTATTTATCCCCGTAACACCGGATACTACGCTGGTGACCATTTGCTTGAGCTGCGTGGAAAGGTCGCGCAGGCTTGTTTCGCCATAAAGAACAGATGTATCGGCAATAGTCCCATCAGCATTTGCTGCGCGCTGTTGCTTAACAAATGTATTAATAGCATTATACCTGTCTTTAAATTTAACAATAGCGTCTTTAATGGCGGTGGTGTTGGTGCTCAAACTTACTGTGACTTCACTCCCCGAATCTGCTCCCACCAAATTTAACCGCACCCCAGTAACAACATCTTCTATGGTATTTTTTGGGCGCACTAAAGTAGTGCCATTGTATTGAATTTCTGCGCTGAGACTGGTGTCTGTAGCCCCGGACGCGGCAATAGATAAATCAGTAAGAATGCTTGCGTCGCTGCCCGTAAGATCAATGGCTTTCCCTGTGTTGCTGGCGGTGAGGCTCATTGTATAGGATGTAGCGCTGATTTGTATGAGGTTGGCCGTCACGCCGATGTCTGTGGTCGCATTAATGCTATCACGCAATTCGGTCAGGGTGGTGGCATTGGTAACAGCAATGGTTTTACCATTAATAACCAAATTACCGGGGGTTGTAATGGGTGTGGCGGTGGCACTGGCAAATGTTGTGCTGGAACTAATAAGATCGTTTTTCGCCGTTCGGTTGATTTTAACCATAAAGCTGCCATTTTGAGCATCGCCCAACGGTGTGACGGATAATAAAGAAGCAGCCGGAGTTGTGCCCGTGGTTGTTATAAGGCTTGCATTCTTTTTGCGGAAAACGTCTCCGCCACCTTGGGACATGGTGGGGTTGCGTAATGCTGATGCTGCATCTTTTAAATCCTGAAGCAAAGTTTTTAAACCATTGAGTGCAGTAACCTTGGTTGCATTTTTTGAAATTTTAGCGTCTATTGCTCTAATTGGGAGTGCTTTAACATCGGCTAAATCATTGGCCAACTTGTTGGCATCAATGCCAAATAATGTACCGCCAATAGTTGCTCTGCCTGTATTTTGGTCAACCCTAACAGACCCAAGATTGGCAAATCCTGTGCTGGTGGTGCTGGACATAGGCCTCTCCGCTTTTGTGGCACCTTTATTAACCTCATTTCTGGGGCGATTGGCATCGTCAGGTCTTTGCTCGCAATCCGCACGTACGTTCGAGTACGCTTACGGTTGCCCGCAAATCTCATCAGAGCCACTTATCCCCATAAATGGGTTAATAGAGGTGCCCTTTGCTTTTTTGATGCAATGTTTATGCCGGGCACGGGGTGGGCACACCAACGCATCTTCGTGAATATACCCAATAAAAGTTGAAAAATAGTAAATTTTTCGCATGTACATCTTATGATTGTATTAATGTATAAAATATATTATCAAGATGCTCACCGGAGAGAAAAACTATGGCACGTCCCAAGGAATACGTTTCATTGTTGGAGCTACATAATGTTGTTATTAATGGTAAACGTACGAGTATTCGCTTGGAAGCACCTTTATGGAATGCCTTAGAGCTTATCGCCGAACAAGAAAGTCAAACGGTGCATGAGCTGTGCAATATGATTGCTATGCGGTATCGTTCTCAAGCATTCACCTCAGCAGTGCGAATTTTTTTAGTAGAGCATTTGTTAGCAAGGCAAGCACAGGCGCATCGTCCTATTCTGATGCCGCACGGGGATGTGCCGCGTGGTACGTACGCCGAAGCTGTGTCATATTAAGGTGCGTGTAGCGGCTTGTGGTGGCTAGATGCTGGTGCCCTAACAATTCTTGAATAGCCCTAAGATCAGCGCCGTTTTCCAGTAAATGCGTCGCGCATGAATGGCGTAAAGCGTGAGGCGTTACGATTTCTGGCAGACGATATAATCGCCTTAAGCGTCTTAGCACGCTATTGGCCGCTCCAGATTGCCAGATGCCGCCCCGGGCACCACGAAAAAGTGGCTCATCCCCAGCAAGGGGATATGGACAAGCATTTTGGTATATGCGTAAAGCCGACGCAACCTCAGGCAGCAGTGGAACGTCCCGGCTTTTGCCACCTTTTCCATGTTCTACACGAAGTTTATTGTTGTCGATATGATCGGGGCATAGTGCAAGAGCCTCACTAATCCGTAACCCGGTACCATAGAGAAGTATGATTAAAGCTCTGTCGCGCAGATTCAGCCACGGCTCTTGTTCTTGGGTGCCTGCTGCTTGAACCAGAGTAGTTGTGGCTCTTTGAGAGATGGCGCGTGGCAATGCTTTTTCTGCTTTGGGGGGGCGCATGGCCAAAAGTGCTGATTCCGGGAGCCAGCCCCGTCTTACCCCGTGGCGCAGTAGGCTTTTTACGCCTAAAAAATTGCGAATGACACTGCTGCGCCGTCGTTCACCACCCAAATGCGCCAAGAATGCTCGTAGATCGTTCACTTTTAATTGTTGAAGTGTTTTTAAGGTGCATGGCATTGCATGATAATGGGTCAGGAAATCAATCAACAAAGCAACGTCACGGGCATACGCCGCCTTGGTATTATTGGCCAAACGCCCCTGGTTGGCCAGCGTGGCCTGCCAATCATCCAAAACACTGGTGAGGGTTAATATAGACCGCTCGCACATCAAAACTTCCCTTCTCAATCTTGCGAGCGGTACAGCCCGCGCGGCACTTGAGCGAAGCCCTTGCACATTCTTCGTGTGCAAGGAGTATAGACACTTTAATATTTTAACAGAAGCGTTATTAAATCGCTATGTCCACAGCTTTCATCAGTCATCCGATGCTTTCCGCTTGCCCCCACGGCTTTTTTGGCCGTCAAGGGGGTGTTAGCACAGGAATATATGCTTCTCTTAACGTTGGGCTTTCCAGTAACGATGCCCCTGAAGCAGTGATGCAAAACCGTTGCTTAGTCACTTCGGCTTTAGAGAGGCCAGATGCGGTCTTATTAACCCCGCGTCAGGTGCATGGCATTGTTGTGGTGCGACCGGAAGATTTTGCCAACGGGGTCATTCCTGAAGGCGATGCCATTGTGACGAATATGTCTGGCAGCGTTATTGGAGTACAGACGGCAGATTGTGCGCCCGTGTTGTTTTATGATCCTATAGCCGGCGTGGTGGGGGCTGCCCATGCAGGATGGCGGGGCGCGGTGGCCGGGGTTTTAGGGGCAACAGTACAGGCGATGCTTCGCCTTGGATCGCGGACAGAAAACATAATAGCGGTGATAGGCCCGTGCATTCATCCGGCCTCTTACCAAGTGGACGAACCATTTTATAAACAAGTGCTACAAGTTTCCAGGGCGTACCAAGCATTTTTTACCGATGATGATCAGACGCCAGGATGCCATCGCTTTGACCTGCCAAGATTTTGTACGTTTTTATTGTATAACGCCGGAATTACCCACGTTGCCGACGTACAGCAAGATACATTAACCCAACCTGATGTGTATTTTAGCTTTCGCCGTGCCACTTTAGAAGGGCAAAAAAATTATGGGCGACAGGTATCGGTGATTACTCTGCCATGACATCAAGGACAGTGCAGGCCATTTTGGATCGGATGCAGAAACTCCATCCAAAAGTTATTGATTTATCCCTGGGGCGCATCCAGCGGCTGTTGAGCGCGCTCGGCCATCCCGAACGCCGCCTACCTCCTGTCGTGCACGTGGCTGGCACGAACGGCAAGGGCAGCACGGTGGCGATGCTGCGGACAGTTCTTGGTCAAGCGGGCTATCGAGTGCACAGCTATATATCGCCGCACTTGGTGCGCTTTAATGAACGGATTAATCTTGCGGGAGAAGACGTTGCTGACGCGCTTCTTATTGATGCATTAGAAAAAGTGCTCATTGCCAATTGTAGTGAACCTATTACTTTTTTTGAACTTACCACGGCTGCGGCGTTTGTGCTGTTTGCCGACACGCGGGCAGATGTGCTTCTTTTAGAGGTTGGATTAGGTGGGCGATTAGACGCCACCAATGTGGTGGATGCGCCGGCATGCTGCATCATCACCCCTATTTCTAAGGATCATCAAGATTATTTGGGGAATACTCTTGCAAAGATTGCCTTTGAAAAGGCCGGGATTATTAAGCCCGGCGTGCCGGTCGTCAGTGCCCGTCAACCCCTTGAGGTAGCTAATGTTTTAGCGAAGGTGGCGATGCAGCAGTGCGCGCCGTTATACAGTGCCGGGCTAGATTGGGATGTGGCAGGGCAGGGTGAGGATTTTACATATACTGGTCTTGACGGTGTGGTGCATCGGTATCCCTTGCCGGCTTTGGCTGGGGTACACCAAATAGGTAACGCCGGGGGGGTGTTGGCGTGTCTTGATATTATCCATGATCTTCTGCCAGTGACGGAGCAGGCGATGATGCAGGGGTTAAAAACTGTTCGCTGGCCAGGACGGTTGCAACCGTTGGCATGGCCGGAATTGCCTGCTGGTTGGCGTGTTTGGTTGGACGGTGGCCATAACCCCCAAGGCGGCGAGGTTTTGGCAACGGCCTGTGCATCGTGGAAGCGCCCTGTGTATTTAATTGTTGGAATGGGAAAAAATAAAGATTTATTCGCATATGCCATTCATTTTGCTGGGATTGCACGGAGGGTGGCCTGCGTGCCTATCCCCGATCATGTGTGCCATGACCCCGGAAAAGCAGCAGTTGTCTGGCAAAATCTTGGTATTGTAGCGGGTGCCTATGAGGATATTGCCGGAGCCGTGCAGGCAATGCTTGACCTTGAGCCACCGGGAGATATTGTCATTGCCGGTTCGCTCTATCTTGTCGGTGCTGTTTTAGCGGCGCACAAAGGATAGATTGCTGGGAGCATGGCGGAATCGGTAGACGCAAGGGACTTAAAATCCCTCGGTCGTAAGACTGTCCGGGTTCGAGTCCCGGTGCTCCCACCATTGGGCACATCTAATAACCCCGTTATAGAGATGAGTGGCTATAAAGGGATGTGCGAGCAAGCGTACACCCGGATTGCGAGCGCAGACCTGATGATGCCGGTCGCCCTAGAAATCAGATTAATAAAGGTGCCCAATTGTAGTGCTTTATACCGTGTCTCTCAATTATGGGTATCGCTTGCCTATGCTTGGCAAAAATGCTTTACTTCTGATCCTATGACAACAGATGACCTTTCACAAAACCCTCCCGAAGCGCAGTCTATACCAGAAACAGAGCTGGAGCTTGTTCGGTTGCGCGAAGAAAACAAGACCCTAAAAGATCAGGCACTTTACGCCATGGCGGAAGCAGAGAATATTCGCAAGCGTACCGAACGCGACAAACAAGAGGCATTACGCTATGCGGTTTCTGGGTTTGCCCGCGATCTTTTGGCCGTAGCCGATAATCTTTCCCGGGCGCTTACAAATGCCCCCATCGATGCAGCGGCAGGGTTTGTGGCTGGAATACAACTTACCGCATCAGAGTTGGAAAAAGTCTTATCAAAACATGGAATTGCTAAGGTTGGCAAGATTGGTGATGCCTTTAATCATAACCATCACCAAGCTGTAGCCCAGGTTCCCGGTGCCGAGGGTCAAGCCCCTGGCACTATCGCCCAAGTCATGCAGGACGGCTATACGCTGCACGATCGCTTGCTGCGCCCCGCTATGGTGGCTATTGTAGCTTCTAGCGTCGATACTGCGGCGTAATTGCGGATGGTTGATGCCATCATTCTTGGTGTTGCTTTGCGTCTTTACGGAGCAAAGCTCTGGTGGCGTGATGACGATGCAGTACGGGATACGCCCGCCTTGCGGCGGCTGCTTGATTTGTCAGCAGAAACAAAAATTCCACTGTTGCTTGCTGTTATCCCCCAATGCATGGAAGCCAGTCTTATCGCCTTAGTACGCCAATACCCACTGGTTCGTGTTGCACAACATGGGGTCAGTCACCATAATCATGCCCCTCAAGGGCAAAAAAAACAGGAGTTAGTTGCGGGGTTTGATAGCGCGCTGCTAACCCAAGAAAAACGTCGGTTAGAAGATGCCTTTGGGGAGCAGTATCGTTCTATTTTAGTACCACCTTGGAATCGCATCGATCCCGCTCTTGTGGAGCAATTACCTGGCCTAGGCTTTAACGCTTGGTCTTCGTATGCACACCGCGAAACCGACCATCCTTTGCCCCGCCGGGACTGCGCCGCTGATCCTATTCGGTGGGGCATTAACGATAGCCGTCCTTTTCGCGGTAGATACCGGACTACAGCGGCATTGCTGCGCGCGCTCTATCAAGGCTGGAAACATATAGGTATCCTCACCCATCACCAAGATATGGATGAACAAGCTTGGGCGTATACAAGGTGCTTGCTGCATAACCTTAAACAGTACTATCTAGACCCGGATCATGTTTTTAATATTGTAGAACGGTGAGCGTGTGTCATCAACAATTCTCCTGCTGTACATTTTAGTTATTTTGGTGTTGCAACTTTTAGCGGCATTTTTTTCTGTTGCCGAAACTGCTCTAACGGCGGCCTCGCGGCCTCGGATGCATCAGTTAGCGAAAGAAGGAAATCGCCGCGCCCGCTTGGTCAATACACTGCGAACCCGTAGCGAAAGCCTTATCGGAGCTATTTTGTTAGGCAATACGATCACTAATATTGCCGCTACCGCTTTAACTACTTGGGTATTCATCGCCTTATTTGGAGAGGCTGGGGTGCTCTATGCAACGGCGGTGATGACGGTAGTGGTACTGATATTTGGAGAGGTAGCACCAAAGGCCTATGCCTTGAATGCACCTGATTCTTGTGCGCTTATTATGGCCCGCCCTGTACGAGCGTGGTTGTGGCTATCGTGGCCTGTTACCGCGTGTCTTGATCGTGTTACGACTTTTTTTCTTCACGTTATTGGTGCAAAGAAAGCCCGTCTGGGTGAGCATTTAAGCGATGCAGAACTACGTGGGGCTATTGATTTGCATGGCGGAGAAACAGCGGCATCCTTGGATATTCAAAAAGAACGCCGCATGCTGCACAGCATTCTTGATCTTCAAGATGTTACCGTTGCTAAAGTCATGACGCACCGTCGTAATGTCATGATGATTGATGCTGAAGAGGCTGTAACGACTATTATAAGTGATGTTCTTTCAAGTCCATACACCCGTATTCCCGTGTGGCAGAATGATCCTGGAAATATTATTGGCCTGCTGCATTCAAAATCGTTAGTGCGCGCCTTGCAAGGGGGTATGTCACCAGAAAAACTCGATATTAAGGATTTGGCAAATAAGCCGTGGTTTATCCCTGAGACTGCTAATTTACTTGATCAGCTTCAGGCTTTTCGTGATCGGCGCGAGCATTTTGCCTTTGTTGTTGATGAATATGGTGTTTTTGAGGGAATTGTAACGTTAGAAGATATTTTAGAAGAAATAGTCGGGGAAATTTCTGACGAACATGATCAAATTGTTGCGGGCGTACGTCGTCAACCCGACGGCAGCTTTATTGTGCAGGGTACAGTTGCCATTCGCGATCTTAATCGTGAATTTTCATGGGAATTGCCTGATGATAAGGCAACCACGATCGCTGGGTTAGTGTTGCACGAAGCCCGTCGGATTCCAGAAATAAGTCAAATATTTGTTTTTCATGGATTTCGTTTTGAAATTATTCGACGTCAGCGCAATCAAATCACTTTATTACGCCTAAGCCCGGAAACAGTTGCGTCATAACAATTCCTTAATCAAAATATTTTACTATTATAGGGATTCCAGTCATGCATGCGCCCGTCCACCTGTTTGCTTATAGCCTGCGATTTCAGAGCCCAAAAGTGCGGCTGTGGTTTGTTGGTTGTATTCTTTGTGTAGCACTCGCATCGGTAAGTTTTTTAGATAATAATAGTCAACATCGAGCTAATAGCTTTATTTCTGAAACCAAAGAAGTATTTTTCCATCTGCTCAATCCTGTCCGACAGACATTGTCCAATGTTTTTCAAAGCTTTGACGAGAAAAGCCAAAAATTTTTTCAAATACAAAATGCGTTAGAAAATAATGCTCTTCTACATCAACAAATTATCGCTTTAAAAAACGAGAATCTTCGCGCTGAACAGGTGTTCGCAGAAAACAAAATCCTGCGTGAGTTATTACACGTTGAAGGGTCAGCGTTGCCCCCGCCGCAAGCAGTTTTGCCTGTCTATGCGACTTTATACAGTACATCCAAAAATTCTTTGGTCGTAGGCACTTCTGAATCGACATCTATTAATAAAAATCAAGCCGTTATAGTTGACGGTATATTGCTTGGGCGAACCAATGCACCGGCCTTAGGGATTGTTCGTATTACCCATGTTTTTGATGCTAGTAGCCGTATTCCCGTGCGTGGGCTAAATAGCGGTGCTGAGGCTATTTTAGCAGGGAACGGAACTAATATGCTGACGTTCCTTCACCGTCCGGTCAATGCTGTGTTCACCCCCGGTGAAACCTTGGTCACCAGTAGTGCCGGGGGCGTTTATTGGGCTAATATTCCCGTAGGCACAGTAGTGGAAACTGCTCCAAGAGAGCAAAGCGTTAAATCCCTTCTCCCCGAAACAATGCCCAAGTGGGTTCAGGTTCTTCCTCGCTTACAAATCCCGTCAACCGATCAATAGCAATATCGGTTAATTGTCCGGGTACTACCGTTACTGGAATCGGTAATTGGCCACTATCTTTACCCACCAAGGATGATACTAACGGCCCTGGATTCCCGCTGTTGCTTGCCGCGGCCAATACTAGTTGACGCACGGGTGAGTTTGGTATGCGGATAAATTCGAGAATCTCCTGTCGTTTCTCGCCTTCACGAATATAGTGTAGAGGTCTTTTATTTGTAAGAGCGTGGACCGCATTGCTCCAATAGTGTAGAGCAGCCTCAGCTGTTGCCCGTTGTTGGCTGGCGGCATCACTGGCCACGCCCATCCAATAATTAAGTCCTAACGGTTCTAGTACTGCTAATAAGCCCACCTCTGCTCCCTGGCGTTGGGCAAGACGGGTCGCAAAGCGTACCGCAGCATGCAATTCTGATGAATCATCTACTATGCATAACACAACCCCGTTCATGAAGCTCTCCGCAATAGAAAATGACCTATCCAGCCGCATCCTATAGCTAAAACTACTGCTGCAAAAGCGTTTGCGATAGGGTAACGATGGGCTATCCAAGCGACATCAGCACCAAGACCATCTTTTGAGACAAGCAAACCGGTGCTTTGTGCCGCAACCACATCTCCGCTACGTAGCAAATATACTGTTACTTGATAGCGTCCAACCGGCACATGTTGCGGAAATTGCAACGTTGATCGGAACAGACGATCGCCTAAAAAATGAATTTTTTTAGGATGTACAGTGTAAAGACCGCGTTGCTGCATTCCCGTATATAGACCAGACCTAAACCGCTCCTGTGTGTCTGCATCCAATTCACTGCTCACGGGCCAGTCTGGGTACAGTGCCCCTAGACGATAGCTGGCACGGATAAATAGGGGAATTTTTTCCAAAGCGCTTTGGGCTGTTAATACTGCGTGAAATTGCGGTACCGTCTGAAAATCCACAGGCTTACTCACGCCCCAGACTCCAAAATGTTGGATTTTTTCCCGCACTCTCACTGATGCAGGTGCGCCATTAACTACCACCACTATTTCATCCGTTGGTGTCAATGGGGCATCAAGACTGCCGAATAACACCAGCTCTGCGCCTTGGAAGCCTGCGTTAACAGCGATAATATGACTGGATAAATCTGCAATCAACGCTTGCCCAAAGGCTGGTGCACACCAGTGCATAAAAATGAGCAGCAGTGTGCACACCCGTCTCATCGGGTTACCTCCCAAACAAAAGGTGCCCCCGGGATTAGCACTAATCGTGCCAGCATCAACCCGGCAAGTGCCACTAGAATTGAGCAGAAGACCATCCGTATTGCCTCTCCTTTCCAGCGACGGGCAATCTTACCGCCAAGATGTGCGCCGCTAATACTGCCTATGACCAGTGTTAGGGCGAGTAGGATGTCCACCGTGTGGTGCCTTGCCGCTTGGACTAGGGTGGCCAGAATGGACACCACCAGAATTTGAAATAACGATGTTCCCGCCACTAAACGTACGGGCACCCGAACAATATAGAGCAGTGCAGGAATCATCAAAAACCCACCGCCAATACCCATAAAGGAGACAAGCATTCCCACGCCTGCTCCAATAAACAGGATAGGCAGGACGCTAATGTACAGCCGGGATGCCGGAAACCATACTCGCAAGGGTAGGCCATGCAGCCACAAGTGTCGCCGGACTGTCGGTATCTGGCCACTGCGTAGCAATCGACGCACACGCAGCATATCCCAGAGCATAAAAACACCAATTCCTCCAAGGAAAATTACATAAAATATTGAAATAACAAGATCAATGTGCCCCTTGCCCATAAGCAAGGCAAACAGCCTTAGCCCCCCCCAACCCCCGATAATTCCTCCCGCCGACAACACCATTGCCATGCGGGTATCCACTATTTTTTGTTGCCAATGGTTTAATGCTCCAAAAGACGATGAGGCCACTAGTTGGCTCGCCTGAGTAGCCACGGCCACCGCTGGGGGTACGCTACTGAAAATCAGTAGTGGCGTTAAAATAAAACCGCCACCCACTCCAAACAGCCCAGCAAAAAAGCCAGCCATCATTCCTAAAGCAATGACGTAGGGAACATTTAAGCTGACTTCAGCAATGGGGAAGTAAAAGTCCACAGATTTTTTTATATTCCCCGCATACACCGCTCGCAAGAATGTTAAGAGGGCACCTCTATTAACCTCATTTCTGGGGCTATTGGCGTCGTCAGGTCTTTGCTCGCAATCCGCACGTACGTTCGAGTACGCTTACGGTTGCTCGCAAATTTCTTTCTAGCCACTCATCCCCATAAATGAGTTAATAGAGGTGCCCAAGAGAATTTCTCATGCATCAGCGCTACAGCCCGCACGGCACATTCTTCATATGCCTTCATAGGCCTTCATATGCAAGGAGTATACCACCGGATTTTGTTTGTAAAACTGCCCTTTTAAAACTGCCCTCTTGCTGTCCAACAAAGTTTTTTGCTATAATGGGAAATATAAAAAGGGGCTTGTTCCGTGCCTATTTCATCTTCCCGGCCTTTGTCGCCGCATCTGCAGGTTTATAAGCCGCAATTAACCAGCGTGCTGTCCATTTTTCATCGCATTACGGGCATTGTGCTTAGCGGCGGAGCCTTGGTGCTTGCGCTGTTGGTGTACAGTGCCGCGTTTAATCCGACGTTGTTTGAGGATATACGGGCGTTATTAGTACAACATTCCTTGGGCGTTATCGTAACTGCTGGGTGGATTTTTGCGTTTTTTTATCATTTTGCCAATGGTATTAGGCATTTGTTTTGGGATGCCGGCAAGGGGTTTAGTCTTGGTGCTGTATATAAAAGCGGTGTTGTAGTAGTATTCGTATCGCTTAGTGCAACTATTTTAACGATATGGTATCTTCATGGTTGATTCTTTAAGTACTCCCCTTAAACGTGTCCGAGGGCTAGGAAGCGCAAAATCCGGTGTTCAGCACTGGTGGCTTCAGCGTCTAACGGCCATTGTTCTCATTCCGTTGACTTTGTGGGCTTTTTACATTTTGGTGCAAATACCGACACTGAATGCGGCCAGTGCGGCGGATTTTTTATCGTCCCCCCTGCAGGGCTTGGGAGTTTTTGCCCTTCTGACCGCCATGTTATGGCACGCCAAATTGGGGTTAACCGTCGTTGTTGAAGATTACCTGCATTCTACAGCAATAAAGGTTGTCTTGTTAATTATCATTAAAATTCTCGCTGCTGCTGGCATTGTTGCCTCAGGGCTGGCTATCGCTAAACTCATTATTTCAGCATAATAGGAAACACTGTCCGTGACCTCAGCCTATCCCATTACCGATCATTATCATGATGTTGTTGTTGTAGGGGCTGGGGGTGCCGGCTTGCGCGCTACCTTGGGCATGGCTGCCGCCGGCCTGAAAGCTGCCTGCGTCACCAAAGTTTACCCCACGCGCAGCCATACCGTCGCCGCTCAGGGCGGGGTTGCTGCGGCTCTTGCCAATTTAGACGACGATACATGGCAAGATCATATGTACGATACTGTTAAGGGATCGGACTGGCTAGCCGACCAAGATGCCATTGAATATATGTGTAAAAATGCCATTCAGGCGGTTATCGAGTTGGAGCATTTTGGCGTCCCCTTTTCCCGCACCGAGGATGGCCGGATTTACCAGCGCCCCTTCGGCGGCCATACCATTGGCCACGGGGCAAAAATGGCTCGGCGTGCTTGCGCGGCGGCGGATTCCACCGGCCATGCTATTTTGCACACCCTATACCAGCAGTGCCTTAAGCATAAAGCTGAATTCTATAATGAATATTTTGCTCTCGACTTGCTCATGGATGCCGAGGGCACTTGCCGCGGCCTTTTAGCGTTGTGCCTCGCCGATGGTACCTTGCACCGCTTTAACGCCCATCAGACCGTGCTGGCCACGGGCGGGTATGGACGGGTGTATTTCTCCTGCACCTCTGCCCACACCTGCACCGGCGATGGTAATGCCATGGCTCTGCGGGCTGGCTTGCCGCTTCAGGATATGGAGTTTGTTCAGTTCCACCCCACGGGTATTTACGGCGCGGGATGCCTTATTACCGAAGGCGCGCGGGGCGAAGGCGGTTACCTGACCAACTCTAAGGGCGAACGCTTTATGGAGCGGTATGCCCCAAACGCTAAGGATTTGGCCTCCCGTGACGTGGTATCTCGTTCCATGACTATGGAAGTGCGGGAAGGCCGGGGTGTCGGCGCAGAAAACGATCATATCTTTTTGCATCTGGAGCATCTTGGTGCCGACGTTCTTAAAAAACGCTTGCCCGGTATTTCCGAAACGGCGCGCATTTTTGCCGGGGTGGATGTCACGAAATCCCCCATTCCTGTCCAGCCCACCGTCCATTACAATATGGGCGGTATTCCGACCAATTATCATGGGGAAGTCCTGCGCCCCACCAAGGATAGCCCCGATGCCGTCGCCCCCGGCCTTATGGCCATTGGCGAAGCGGCCTGCGTTTCGGTGCACGGTGCCAACCGCCTTGGGTGCAATTCTCTTCTTGATATTGTCGTGTTTGGGCGGGCTGCTGCTTTGCGGGCTGCTGAAATTATCCGTCCTAATACTCCCCACCCCAAGCCCAACCAAGTGGCCACCGATGCTGCTCTCGCGCGCCTCGACAAAATTCGCTACGCTCACGGTGCTACCAGCGTTGGATCGCTGCGCCTTGAAATGCAAAAAATCATGCAAAACAACTGTGCTGTGTTCCGTAGTACTCAAGTCCTAGCCGAGGGCGTCGAGAAAATCAGCAAGACTATCAGCGGGCTTGGCGATATTCGCCTGGCGGATAGGTCGTTGATTTGGAACTCTGATCTGGTTGAAGCCCTAGAGTTGGACAATCTACTCAGTCAAGCCGTAGTAACCCTCAATTCCGCCAACGCCCGTCATGAGAGCCGGGGTGCCCACGCTCATGAGGATTTCCCGAACCGGGACGATGCCAACTGGATCAAGCACACGCTGGCTTGGTGGCAGAACCAAGGCACGGTGCGCATCGACTATCGCCCCGTGCACCAATATACCTTAACCCCCGAAACCCCGTTTATTGCACCGCAAGTGCGTAAATACTAAGGGAACGGTATGCACCTCTTTCAATACTGGCTTTTGTTGGTAGTGCTGTTAGGGGTTACAGCCTGCGATCCAGAGTGCGCGGTCAAAGGTCTCATAAACGATACAAAGCCCTTCCTTCTGACCAGTTCGAACCCCCAGGCAATGAATCCAAAAGAACCATTAAAAGGCCAATTTATTTATGATGATACCTCTTGCCTGAAGATGTCGATAACCCGTGGTGGTGTTACTTTAACGGGTGCATGTGTCGGTGCCGCTGTCCCGTACACTGATGCCCCCAAACTCTCTTTTGCTGTCAATATCCCGGCGAAGGATTCACTCACCAACACAGCCCAGACACCAATATACAGCCAAGTTATTTTGAAGGGCATTGATAATAAACCCATGATAAAATGTGCCCTTGTTCATTTGCCCCCCGTTTCTTGGTATCAAGACTTTAAAGTATACGGAGGGCGTTGTTTTGACATCAACAGCGGACAGGGATTCGACATTGCTATTCCTCCCTCCTGCTCAGAACATTAAAGGATAAATCGTATGGCTCAATTTAGATTGCCGAAAAACGCCCGCTATACCAAGGGTAAAACCCACCCCGCCCCGGCGGACACAAAGCGAAAGGGCAGCTTTGTCCTCTACCGCTGGAACCCGGAAGATACCAGCAACCCGCGTCTGGATAGCTATGAAATTGATCTCGACAAATGCGGTCCCATGGTGCTGGACGCTTTGATTAAAATTAAGAATGAGATTGACCCGACGGTGACATTCCGCCGCTCCTGCCGTGAGGGTATTTGCGGCAGTTGCGCCATGAACATTGACGGCACCAACACGTTGGCCTGCCTCAAGCCCATCAGCGACGTGCGCGGCGCAGTGAAAGTTTTTCCCTTGCCCCATCTCGAGGTCGTCAAGGATTTAGTGCCGGATATCTCGTTACTCTTTGCTCAATATCAGTCTATTGAACCGTGGATGCAGGCAGATACTACCCCGTCCCCGCGCCACGAACGCCGCCAAAGTATTGAAGAGCGTGAGAAACTGGATGGACTGTGGGAATGCATCCTGTGTTTTTGCTGTTCCACCAGTTGCCCAAGTTATTGGTGGAACGGGGATCGCTACTTAGGTCCGGCCATTTTGCTGCAGGCTTACCGCTGGATTACCGACAGCCGCGATGAGGCCACAGGCAAACGCCTCGATAACCTAGAGGATCCCTTCCGCCTCTACCGCTGCCACACCATTATGAATTGCACCCGCACCTGCCCCAAAGGCCTCAACCCCGCCAAGGCGATTGGGGCGATTAAGCAGGAGATGCTGGAGCGGGTGATTTAAATTATAGGGTGCCTCTATACCCCTTGCACATAAAGAATGTGCAAGGGCTTAAATGTGCAAGGGCTTATACCGCTTTGCGTTCAATATGTAGAAAATATTTACGCAAAGCGGCTAGCCCGCGCGGCGTTTGAGCGAAGAATTTTGCAATCAATTGATTGCAAAATGGTATTAGATGGGAAGTCTTCATGTGCGAGCGGTATACAGAGATGCCCTTTGAACACATCACTTCCCAAACAGCCCCAAATACTGCCCATACCCCTGGGCCGCCATCTCTTCCCTTGGCACAAAACGCAGTGCCGCTGAATTCATGCAAAAGCGCCGCCCGCCTTTATCGCGGGGACCATCATCAAACACGTGGCCAAGGTGGCTGTTGCTATCGGCTGATCGAACTTCCGTTCTGGTCATCCCCAAGGTGGTGTCGGCGTGGGAGACCACGGCCACCTCATCAATGGGCTTGGTAAAACTCGGCCAACCCGTGCCGGAATCGTATTTATCGGTGGAGGAAAACAACGCCTTGCCCGTCACCACGTCCACATAGATGCCTTCGCGCTTGTTATCCCAATACGCGTTTTGAAAGGGACGTTCTGTACCGCCTTCTTGGGTCACATGATATTGGAGGGGGGTGAGTTTTTTTAATGCCTCTTGAGCAGAAGCAGAAAGGGTGCCGGAAAAAAGTACCATGAGAAAAATTCCATATTTCATAACTGAACGCACTTCGTTTTGGAAACCACC
Source organism: Holosporales bacterium (assembly GCA_046338525.1). Classification (GTDB taxonomy): domain Bacteria; phylum Pseudomonadota; class Alphaproteobacteria; order JAJTHO01; family JAJTHO01; genus JBKCUA01. Next base: position 245 of record JBKDWF010000051.1, on the reverse strand, counting down.
ATCTGCATCCAGTATATATATGTAACTCCCCAGGTACCCGCTAAGCCCCAATGGGTGGGGGCAATCCTGCAAAGGCATTTTTAATAGCGTGCATGAGGTTAAGATTTTGCTTTGCGGCGGTGGAGAGGAATGAGCGTATAATGGCGAAGTTTAGTGCCCCTTGCATGGAGCGGAAGCCGCCGGAGATTTTTTGTTTGACCTTCATCATGCGAATATCGCGTTCGGCAAGGTTGTTGGTGAAGGGC
>JBKDWF010000035.1:0-38628 GCA_046338525.1 Holosporales bacterium | reverse complement strand
TGTGTAGTTTTTGTTTGATGGGCGGGGTGCAGCTCCCTCTCCCGCGCTGGGGGGGTGGGTTGGGGTGGGGGTGCAAGGCATGAGGGCAAGTTATTGTTTTTATAGCGGGCTCTCCCCCCGGGCTACCCTATGCACACAAGTCTTGTGAGCCTGTTGAAGTGCTCGGTTTAGCTCCCTCTCCCGCGCAGCGGGGGAGGGTTGGGGAGGGGGTTAAAAATCATTGGTTTTTCTCATTTTAAACACCCCCTTCCTCACCTTCCCCCGCTGCGCGGGAGAAGGGGGCAATAGGCGGCGGTTATCTTCTTCAAGGCAACGGCGTTGGGGAGTTGTTGAGGGAAGGGATAGGGCAGGGTGGTTCCCATAAAACTCTCTGTGCTGCCTCAAACGCCCTCATCCCCAACCCTTCTCCCGGGGGGAGAAGGGAGCAACGGCGGGGCAGGGCGGGGAAAAAAGCAAAACCCCCTTGCGGGGGGTTTTGGAATTTTACTTACAGGCTCCTACTGTAAGTTTGTTATTTTTAAGGCAGAACTTCTGCCCTTTTGTGGGAATGAAGGGTCCTGACCATAAATAGTTTATATTACTGTTTTCAAAAAACAGTAATAGTTTGTCTTTTGAAATTTTTTCAATTTTCGATACGGTCAGAGTTTGTCCTTGGTTGGCGGAGGCGCCAAACCCGGACAAAACAACAAGCGAGATACAAACAAACAACGAAATTTTCTTCATTTTCTTCATGATTTTTTTGAGCTACGTTGATTTTACCCCAGCACTTCCTTCTCCTAATCCAATCAATAGTTTGATATGTTTTAAGATGATCCCGGTAAAAAGATCATACGAAGGGTCAAAAAAAGTTTTTTGACGCTGGGCTTTACACCCCCACTCTACGCTGTGGCTGTGGCTGTGGCTGTGGCTGTGGCGTAAATCACGTATTGCGCCCAACAAGCAAAAAAACTTGCCCTTCCCACGGGGGATCGTACAACCGCCCCATGATCCGCGTCTTAATCATCATCGCCCTATGTGCCGTAACATTCTCGCCCGCAATGGCGACGCTAAAAATAGAACGCGATGGGCAGGGCAGGGTAGGGCGCGTCACCGCCTTCTACCCTAAGGGTTCCATCAACCCGAGCAATCCCTCTGCCCCGGGTGGGGGAGGGGAGTTCTTGGATTCCTTGGGCCTGCATGAGGCGGGAGTGGAACACGCAACATTATCGTACGATATCCTTGTCCCCAAGGAGTTTGCGTTTGGCAAAGGCGGCAAGCTGCCGGGGTTATACGGCCTCAACGAAAACCTAAAAAAACCGCCGTCTGGTTGTGACCACAGCCAAATCGTTAACGGTTTTTCGGCCCGGCTGATGTGGCGGGAAAACGGCGCTGGAAGTATTTATGTGTATGCACCCGATGCCCCCAATCAACATGAACTGACCCAAAAGGTTAACGCATCAAAAGCCTGCGGCACCTACCTTGGCCGGGGCAGTTTTACCCTGACCCCTGACCGCCGCACGCGCATTAAACAGGAAATACTCCTTAATACCCCTGGCCGCGCCGATGGGGTGTTGCGCCTGTGGGTGGACGGCGTGTTAACTTTTGAAGACACGGCGGTTGTCTGGCGTATAAATTCCAACGTGCGGTTGAAAGGATTGTTTTTTAGCACTTTCTTTGGGGGTAAAACCCCCGAATGGGCCTCACCCCGGGATCAATCGTTAACTTTTGAGGACTTTGTTCTCATTTGGTAAAGACTTTTTCTTTATCATCGCCACCATGGCAACCCTTGGTCGCGACGATGAGGATGCAGAAGAGCTGGCGGCGCTTCTTTCGTTGCAGGAAGAAGAGGAGCCGTTTGCCCCTATCGATGCCTTTGAGGATGCCTGCCGTGCAGCCGGATGGGAATTGGAACGGTTGAGTGATACGGAACTGACCGTGTTTATACCGCATTATGAACAAGTGTTCTCGGTGGATGTTATCTTTGATATTATGAAAGACTACGCCCAAGTGGTTATTGAGGTTGCGGCGATTCCTTTTTTGTTTGCTAATGAGGCGCGACGGGCGACACTGAAGGTGTTTTTAAACGCTATTAATAATGAGGTTGAATCGGGAAGCTTCTCGGCTTATCCAAACAGCCAGATGTTTTCCTTTGTTAGTTTTTTGTCACGACGGGAATGCCAAGTGCTCGCCTACCGGGAACACCTAGCAGAGGTATTGGCTGATTACATCACGTTAGCAGCGGGGTACAAAGCCATTTTTGCCCTGTTTAATGAGGTAACGATGGATGATAATGAATACACGGGAGCGATAATAAGGGTGCTGCATTTGTTAAAGCCTATCGGCAATGCTTAGAATACCGCCCCTTGTAGTGATTGGCTGCGGTGCTATGGGTCGGGCGTTGTTGGATGCCTGGGCTGGGGCGGCTCGGAGGCAGGCGTTAACCTTTTCACAATTGCAGGTTGTTGAGCCATCGCCGCTTGTGCCGTTCGTTACTTGGCAGGAATATCTTAACCTTCAGGTTGTATCCCCTGAAGCGGTGGGGTCTTTGTATTTTGAGGCATCCCCCCTGCTCTTTTTTTCCATTAAACCCCAGCAATTTCAGGAAATTATAGCTGATTATGTTCCCCTTATTGAAAAGGGGGCATCTGTGGTGAGTATCGCAGCGGGGTTGTCAACGGCCACGCTTACAGCGTGGGCCGGCGGCGGTGTCCCGGGCGGCATGGTGCGTGCCATGCCGAATCTTGCGGCCAGCGTTGGCCAGAGTGCAACCGCCTTATGGGCAACCCCCGCCGTGATGCCGGAGATGCGAGGGATCGTCCAAGGATTGTTTGATGCGGCGGGGCACACTGTGTGGCTTGATAATGAAGAGCATTTTCATGGCGTGACCGCGTTATCGGGCAGCGGTCCTGCTTTTCTCATTTCGGTGTGGGAGGGGTTGTTGAAAGCGGCGGCGCAGGTGGGTTTGCCCCCAGAGGTGGCGCAGTCGCTCGCGGCTCAATTGTGGCACGGAACAACTGCTTGGCTTTCTAAGCATGGTGGAAGTGCACCCGATATAACTGTATTGGCACGCTTGCGTGAACAAGTGACTAGTCGCGGCGGGACGACGGCGGCGGGGCTTGAAGTGTTGCAGGATGGCAACGCCTTGGAGGTTCTTTTGCAAAAAACGCTTTTTGCTGCCGCTGAACGTTCAAAAGAACTCGATCGTGGCTTTTAGATAGTGTAGTGGTTGAGACGGACAATTCAATGGAGCATGTTTATGACCGTTGCTAAAACTACAACCTCTCAGGTTCGCAAGCAGTCTGTTGCGTCTTCATCCGTTGCGGTGCCTGTTCCGGTTCCGTCACCGCAAGCCTCTGTTCAGCAAAACCAGCCATCTGTAAAGGAGAAGAAATCTATGGCCGCGACTGATAATTTTTTTGAAAAATTGAGCAATAGCTTCAGTTTTTACGGGATTAATAACGATAGCTATCGTAAAAATCTTGAGGCTGTCACTGCTGCCAACCAGTTGTTTTTGGAGTATTTTCAGGCGCTTCATAAACGTCACCAGCAAATAACCCAAGAAGCTTTTGCTGATTTCAGTAAGTCTTTCCGTGACTTGGTGCAAAGCCCTGCCAACCAGAAATTGGCCAATGGTGCTGAGATTTATAAACATGCTTTTGAAAAGGCGATTGCCAATGCCGGTGAGCTGGCCGAAGTGTACGCTAGGTCAAGCCGTGAAGCCGTTGAAATTTTTACTAAACGTGCCAATGAAATTATTGATGAAGTCAAAGATCAGATCAAACAGTCTTCATAAAAGCTAGGGCGTTTTCATGGTGAGGGCGGTGGCTTAAAAAGCCACTGCCCTTTTTTTGTTAACAGTTTTGCAATTATGAGTTGTTATTTTCTTTGAATTCTAATCATGAGAACTCAAATGAAAATACAAAGCAAGTTTTTGATTGTTAGCATATTAAGTGCATTTCTAGTGCTCGGCCTTGTGATTGTGCAGCGGTGGCAGTCTGTGATTATAAAAGAAAATACAGCAGCATTAGGGGTAACCCCGATAATTATCCAACGTCACATGGAAGGCGATATGATGCACGATGCCATGCGTAGTGACGTGTTTGCTGCGGTATTGGCGGATAGTCTGGGTGAACGGGTTAATGTGCTGAAGGCGCGGGTAGATTTGAAGGAGCACTATGAAAAGTTTGCTCACAATATTGCTGCAAATAAAGCAGAAACTCGGGTGCCGTATCATATCTCGGGCTTATTCGTGGGAGCTGATCAAGCACTTGTGGAATATTTTGCGGCGGCGGATGCTGTTATAGCATTGATTGTTGCGGGTAAGCCTCATGATGTGGAAATGACAATTTTTCAAAAGAAATTTGAGGCTATGGAAGATGCCAATGAATCTGTTTCCGATCTTTTGCTGGAATGGAAAGACAGCATAGAGCAAGATATTGGAGCGATAGAACGCCAGGTAAGTTTATTTTTTGCTTTTGGTTCAGTGCTTTGCCTGCTTGGGGTAGCTAGTGTCCCGGTGTACGCGTATCGGCAGATTTTTTCTCCGCAACGTGCCCTCATTAAGGTGATGCAGCAGTTGGCTAATCATGAAACGAATGTTCACATTATTGGCGAAAAACGCACCGATGAGATGGGGGAAATAAGCCGAGCCGTGGCGGTGTTTCGTGACGCTATTGTTGCGATGAACACGTTGCAACGGGAGCGTGAAAGCACCAAGGCAAAAGCAGAAGAGGATCGTCGCCTGACGATGCATCGGTTGGCGGAGGCTTTTGATGCAAAAATAGGCTCTGTTGTTAAAAGGGTGTTGCACGCCGTCAAGGATTTAGGCGGTGTCGCGGAGGTGTTGACCAAGGCTGCTGAAACCGCAGGTACTGAAAGTCAAGAATTACTCCAAGCAGTGAAACATGCCAGCACCAACGTGCAGGCAGTTTCTCATGCAGCGGGAGAATTTACAGGGGTTCTCAAGGAAGTATCCGCGACAGTGGCGAACACGACTACGGTATGTCGTAGCTCTGCCGCGCAGGTACAACAGTCACAACAACAACTGGATAAGCTTAGAACCGTGTTGAGTGATATTGACGGTATTGTCGATTCTATTCGAGTGATTACGGAGCAAACAAATTTGTTGGCATTGAATGCTACGATTGAGGCTTCACGGGCGGGGGAACAAGGCCGCGGTTTTGCTGTTGTAGCAGCAGAAGTGAAAGTTTTGGCTAACAAGACAACGGAAATGACAGTTAGCATTGATGAGAAAATTAACGCTGTGAAGCAAACATCTGCACAAGCAATTGATACAACATGTGAAATTGTATCCTGTGTGCAGGAGATTGATACGTCGTCGGGGCGTGTGGCCCTAAGCCTTGAGGAACAAGCCACGACAACGGCGGATATCAGTCGGCGTGCGGTGGAAGCGGCCGCGAGTATTAATCAAGCGGTAAATAGTGTTGCGTCTGTCCAAACCGCTGCGGGTCAAACTGGTGATGCATGCAAGCATGTGCGTAACGCCGCGTCTGTGTTGCAAGAGCAAGCTCAGGTTCTTCATGATCAAGTTCAAGAATTTTTGGCAGAAGTTCGGGCGGCATAGAACTGTATAGATATGATTTTTTCTTGTTTTTCTACCTATGTCATTTTTAATCATAATGCGAATTATGGAATTAAAATTTTTTTGATGATTATTATGCCCAGCATTACCGCTGGGCTGTTTGGTATGAAAGCGTTCCGTATATCCTGACATAAGGTGTCAGGATGGGTATGATAGCTTGTGTTTCCGTTTAACCAGAATAAGGAATAGCGATATGATCCAACATGTTTTAGAAGTTGTTGAATTCAAATTGAATAATGGTGTAACAACGACAGCCTTCCTGTCTGAATTTCAAAAAACCAATGTGTTTCTTTCATCCCTCCCCGGCTTTATTAAGCGTCATCTTGGCCAAAATGAACAAGGCCTGTGGATTGATATTGTGGAGTGGACTACGATGAAAGCCGCAAAAGATGCAGGAGCACTCTCTATGACAGCAGACGCTGTGCAAGGATTTTTTTCCATGATCAATCATGAAACCATGCATATGCGGCATTTTGACGTGAAAGCTGCGATGTAGATGCGAAAGATTGATAGGCTTTTTGAAATTATCCAACTGTTGCGTGGTCAACGGTTGCGTACTGCGGCGATGATTTCGGAAAAGCTTGGCGTGTCTGTTCGTACTGTTTATCGTGATATTCAGGGGCTGATGGCTGCTGGTGTTCCTATTGAAGGAGAGCCAGGCATGGGTTACGTGATCCGTCAGCCCCTAGAACTTCCTCCGTTACATTTTACGCCGTTGGAGCTTCGCGCGATTCAACTTGGAATCAGCATGGTTAAGGCTGTGGCGGATGATGAGGTTTCTGCCTGTGCGCAGGAAGTGGCGATAAAACTGCGGGATGTCTTGCCGTCGTCTCTTTGGGACAACAATTATTCCCCCGCTGGTTATGTGTATTTTTCCAGTGACGGAAAAACAAAAGAATTCTTAAAAAAGATGCGGCATGCAATTGATAATAATAAGAAAATATCTTTTTTTTATGGGGATGAACATGGCCATCAAACATCCCGAACAGTACGACCCTTGGGTCTTGAGTATTGGGGTAAAGTCTGGACACTGACGGCGTGGTGTGAATTGCGCAATGATTTTCGTGTTTTTCGCCTTGATCGCTTACAGTCGCTTGCACTCTTGCAAGAGTGCTTTGCGTCTGAAAAAGGAAAAACCTATCGTGATTATTTAAGTCGTTGTATTGAGAATAATGATTGATATGGATTTAACTTTTTCATCAGAACTATGGATGTATTCTGGTAAGGGAGCGTGGTTTTTTATCACGGTACCTCAAGATGTTTCTGCGCAGATTAAGTTTTTTACCGAGCATCACAGGCGCGGATGGGGATCCGTAGGCGTCAGCGCAACTATAGGAAATACTCGTTGGCAAACATCCATTTTCCCGGATGCAACAAGGGGTGCTTACTTGTTGCCTGTCAAAGCGGCGGTGAGGAAAAAAGAGAACATCGGGGTAGGTAGCCGTGTTTCAGTAATACTTCACTTATAAGTGGCATAACTCCCCAACGTCGCCGCAACCGCCGCCCCGACGTTGAGGCTGGGGAAATCGGGCACCGTTGGCAGGCGCACCAGCGCGTCGCACGTTTGCGCCACGAGGCGGCGCAGGCCGTCGCCTTCGGCCCCGAAGACAAACGCGGTTTTATCGGCGGCATGGCGCGGGGTGAAAACCTCCCTCCCCCGCTCGCTGAACCCGATGCACCAGTAGCCGGCGTTTTTGAGGGCTTCAAGGCTTCGGCTCAGGTTGGTGACGGCCACGTAGTCAATGCGCTCAAAAGCCCCGCAGGCGGTCTTAACCATGGCCGAGGTCTCATGGGGCGCGTGGCGATCCTGAACGATGATGGCCTGCACCCCAAACGCGGCGGCGGTGCGCAGGATGGCCCCGATGTTTTGCGGATCGGTGACTTGATCAAGAACCAGCAGATGTTTGGGGGCTGTGTCCAGAATATCGTCTAGCCCGGGTTGCTCTAAAGGTTCGGTGGCTAAGGCATACCCTTGGTGCACAGCCCCTTGGGGTAATAGTCGTGAGAAGGTTGATTTTTCTGTGATAGTAATGGGGCAAGAAGCGGTAACTTTATGTTCTGCGGCGATGTAGAGTCGCTTGAGGCGGCGCTTGGGGTTTTTAAGGGCGGCTAAAACAGCGTGCTGACCATACAAATAAAAATCGCCCACAAAATATTATCCTGTCATCAACTGATTTTTGCCGTCATCGCGATCGTTTACGGCAGAAATACCAAGGCCGCGCATCTTGCGGTGCAGGGCCGAACGTTCCATACCGATAAAGGAGGCTGTATGGGAAATATTACCATTAAAGCGGGCTATTTGAGCAAGGAGATATTCTCGTTCAAAGCTCTCTCGTGCCTCGCGGAGTGGCAGGGTCATAATTTCGATGGGTCGTTCACTGACGAGGCCGCCAGTAAGATCGCCAAGAATGTCGGGCGGCAGCATTTCCGCGGTAATTGGATCCCTGCCCGTTCCTGGTGCCATGATCAGCAGCCACTCGACAACGTTGCGGAGTTGGCGGACATTGCCCGGCCAAGCGTAAGCCTGTAGGGTGCTTAAGGCGTCGCTGGCTAGATGCCGTGCTGGCAGGCCTGAAATGCTGGCGGCACGTTGAATAAAATATTGAAATAAATTTATTATATCGTCGCGGCGTTCTTTTAATGAGGGCACGGTTAACGGCACGACACTTAGGCGATAGTACAAATCTTCTCGGAGTTTTCGATCCGCGATGGCTTGTTTACAGTCACGGCCACTGCTGGCTATCACGCGAATATCAACCTCCACCGGTCGATCGCCGCCAAGACGGGTAAATTTCTGCTCTAAAAGTACACGCAGAATTTTGCCTTGGGTTTCCATAGGCATGTCTGTAATTTCATCAAAAAATAAAGTTCCTTTGTGGGCCTGTTCGAACAGGCCAACTTTGCGGGGTTGGCCGATAATATAGCCGGGTTCGGTGCCGAATAGTTCGACTTCCATTTTATCGGGGGTAATGAGGGCGCAGTTGAGGGTAACAAATGGCTCGGGCGCACGTTTGGATCGACTGTGAACTAACCGAGCTACGGTTTCTTTGCCACTGCCTGGTGCACCAAGAATCATGACCCGGCTGTTGGTGGGGGCGATCTTTTCAATGTTGGTGCGTAGTTGTTGGATTGATGCAGCAGAGCCAATAAAATCAAAATCTGCAACGCCTCGCTGGCGCAGTTCGGCATTTTCTTTCTTGAGTTTTGCTGTTTCAAGAGCGCGGGAAATAACGGTTAGTAATCTGTCTGTTTTAAAGGGTTTTTCTACGTAATCATAGGCTCCTTTTTTCAAGGCACTGACAGCTGTTTCAATGGTGCCGTGCCCAGAAATCATCAGTACGGGAAGATCAGGATGATCTTTTTTAATATCGGCTAACAAATCAAGTCCATCCATAGGGCTTTTTTGTCCTAGCCAAATATCTAATATGACCAAAGAAGGAATACGTAAGCGAAAAGCGGTTAGGGCATCGTTACTGGTGGCAGCGGTGCGGGTATCATAACCTTCGTCGTTAAGAAGGCCTTGAAGTTGTGTGCGAATATCCTGTTCATCATCGATTATCAGAATATCATGAGCCATGGATGATCCTTTTGTCGTTACTGTTGCTCATATACCACTGGTATCGCTTTTGCTAGTAAAACTCACACGGACTTCGGCACCGCCGGTTGTATTGTTGCGTAAGGTGAAGCTGCCGCCGTTATCTTCAAGGATTTTTCGCACGATAGATAGTCCAAGCCCTGTGCCGTTGCGTTTGGTGGTGAAATAGAGTTGATTTGGTTTATGGGTCAGATCGGCTTTGAACCCGTGGCCATTATCCTTGAAAGAAATGGTAATTTGATTGTTTTGTTGATGGACAGAAATTTCTATAATGCCGCCGGTGTTAGTGCCGAATTTTTCCTCAAGGGCTTCAACGGCATTTTTTAAAATATTGGTGAAGGCTTGGCGCAGCAATCCGGCATCTAGCGGCAATAAAATGGTAGCATTGTGCGTGTTTAATCGAAAAGCTACATGAGGTGTTGTTTCTTTAAATAAGGTGATAGCTTCAGAAAGCAGGCGTATTAAATTCTCCCGCCGTTTGACGGGGGTGGGCATGCGGGCAAAACTTGAAAACTCATCCACTAAGCGGCCAATATCATTGACTTGCCGGACGATGGTGGAGGTTAGCTCTTCGTAAAGATGCTGTCCTTCATGAATTTGGGTGCCAAAGCGGCGTTGTAATCGTTCTGCGGCTAATTGAATAGGCGTGAGAGGGTTTTTGATTTCGTGGGCTAAGCGGCGAGCAACGTCAGCCCAAGCAGCTGTTTTCTGAGCGTGCAATAAATCGGTAATGTCATCAAAAGTCAAAATGTAACCAATAACTTCGCCTCCGCGTATTTCCGGCGCGGCGCGGGCTAATAGGGTGCGTGTGGTGTCGCCGCGTTCAATGAGCAACTGCTTTTCGGTAAAAGCCTCAGTTGGCCTAGGATGTTGCTCAACAAGGGGGAGAATTTCCGGAAAGATAGTCTCAATAGGATGGTTGAAATATTCAGACAGTGGGGCGTGCAGGAGTGTGCCTGCGCGGTGGTTAAAGATTTGCAGTTTTTTTTCCTCATCAAGACCGATAACCCCGGCGGTAACCCCTTCGAGGACAGTTTCAGTAAAACGGCGGCGCAGATCAAGCTGTTCATTTGTGTCTTCAAGCTTTTTGCGTTGTTCGGTTAAATCTACTGCCATACGGTTAAAAGTTTTGGTGAGATTGCGGATTTCATCGCGTTCATTGGGCAATGGAATGTCATGGTGACGGCCTTGGCGTAATGCTTCCGCCCCGGCGGCAAGACGTGCAATAGGTTGAACTAAGCGGTTGGCAAAAATCAGCCCCAGCCATGTAGCAAGCAGCAGCAACACCAATCCCACCAGTGCAATAAGAGCAGTGACAAGGATTTTTAGGTGCAGGCGTTGGCGCTCAGTTTCCAGATATGCACCCACGGCACTTTTCGTGGTTTCGGTGTGGGCAATGACTTTGGGATCGACGGCTCGACCTACATATAAAAAAGCATCGACGAAACGATCGAGGCGCAGCAAGGCTCGTACCCGGTCACCTTGTGGGGACGTGAGCACGACTACTTCCCCTGTTGCGGCTTGGTTTAAGGCAACAGCGGGAATCGCTGCAAACTCAAGGCTTAGGCTGTAGCCGCTGCGGGCGAGAATATTGAGCTTACTGTCAAATAAGACCGCCTCGGTAAGGCCGCGTACTCCCGTTTGGTTGGTGATGGCGGTAGCCAGAGCTTGGGGGGAGCTGAGCAACAGTGGTGCGGACCAGTTTAAGTCGTTGGCCATAGCCACGGCATCAGCGCGGATAATCTGTTGATGCTCTTCTAGGTAGGCTTGGGCGACGTCCAGAGATTCGGACAGGGCAGTTTTGACTTTTTGAGAAAACCAATGTTCCAGTCCGGCATTGAACATGACGGCGGAAAATACCAGCACCAGCAGTGCCGGAACCACGGCCAGCAGGGAGAATAAAGAGACTAAACGGGAATAGAGTTTTGCCCCGACAATACCCTGGCGGCGCATACGCCATAACCCCCCTACCCTTCGGGCTACTGGTACGGCCAGCAGCAACAAGGCTATAGCATCAATGGCGACGAGGATGAGTAACCCTTCCGCACTGGCTTTTGATAGGCCAATCAGGGAAATAGCGGTGCCGCCAACACACACTATCGCTAGTGCCACCGCTAACCCAAACCATGGCGGTTGCCGCCACCAGCGGCGCAGGAGAACCGCAACGCGGGGCGTGGGGGAGCGGGGAAACATGGCCCTAGGGCACGTTTTTGAAAACGGCTGTTGTGGCTAAGGCGGTTGCCTCTTTAGTATCCTTGTCCTTGAAACCCGTGCGGGCAAAGTCGGGTTTGCCGCCACCGCCGCTGCCCAAAACCTCACCAATGGCTTTGGCTAGCTTGCCGGCATGGTGGCCCTTGGTTTGGGCGGTGCTGCCCGCGCCAATGAGGACAAGGCCTTTTTCGTTCACGTCGGCTACCAGTACCACCACAACATCGGCCAAGGCGCGGAGCTTGGTGACGCCGCCCATGATAATTTCTTCATCCATGGTGCCCACGTCGGCAACGATGATGCGGATTGCGTCCTTGATGACAGCGTCGCGGAGCAAGGCCTCGGTATCGATACCGCCGCCGCTACGGGCGGCTTTTTTGAGGGCGGCCTCTTTTTCTTTCAGGGTGTGCTGGAGTTTTTCCACCCGGCCAGCAATGGCCTCAACGGGGACGGACAGGCGGCGGGCAAGGCCGCGCAGGCTGGCGCGTTGTTCTTGGGCCAGCCTCAGGGCGGCGGCCCCGGCCACGGCCTCAAGACGACGGATGCCGGAACCCAAGGCTTCGTCGCTGAGGATCAGGACTTGCCCGATTTCCCCGGTGTTGCGAACGTGGTTGCCGCCGCACAGCTCACAGCTTTCGCCGGGGATGTTGATGACCCGAACGCGCTCGCCGTACTTGTCGCCAAAGAAGGCCAGTGCGCCCATGGCCTGAGCCTCGGCCATGGTCATGTCGGGCAGATGGGTCACGGGCTCAGCGGCGCGGACGCGGTCATTCACCCAAGCTTCGACAGCCAGAATTTCCTCAAGCGTTAGGGCGCGTTCAAAACGTATATCAAAGCGCAGGCGATCGGCCTCCACCAAGCTTCCGGCCTGGCGCACCCCGGCGCCCAGCACACGGCGCAGCCCGGCGTGAAGCAAGTGCGTTGCCGTGTGGTGAGCGGCCTTGGCCGAACGCCGGGCGGTGTCCACATGGGCGTGGAGGGTCTTGAGCTTGGCCAATGCCTCCACACTGCCCTTGTCCAGCCGCGCCGTGTGCACCACACCCAGATCGGTTTTTTGCACGTCCAGCACGGTGAGGTGGACGCTGCCCCCATGCAGCGTGCCGTGATCGGCACTCTCCCCGCCGCCCTCGACATAAAACGGTGTGGTTCCTAGGAGAAGATCAACCTGCCCCTCGTCCCGCACCCGGTATTGCAGCACGGTCACGTCTTTGACGTCAGCATCATGGCCAGCAAAGCCGCCTGGCTCGCCTTCGGCCACCTTGACCCAGCCGCCCTTGTCGTAGAAATCGGCGGCGGCGGCGGAGCGGTGCCGCTGCTCATCCAAGGCTTTTTCAAACCCGGCGGCATCCACGCTCAGGCCGCGTTCTTCGGCCAAAAGGCGGGTGAGATCGACGGGAAAGCCGTAGGTATCGTGGAGCTGAAAGGCCTCAGGGCCGCTGATGATATTGTTTTTCGCGTGGCTGGCGGCTTTGGCAAAAAATACCAGGCCGCGATCGAGGGTTTCAAAGAATTTCTCCTCCTCACCGCGAATGGTGGTGCGGACACTGGCCACTTGGGCGGGGCTGAGATTATAAAACGGCAGAATCTCAATCACTTTATCCACTAAGCTGTGGAGAAACGGTGCTTCAAAGCCCAGCTTTTTACCCCATAATACGGCGCGGCGGAGGATGCGGCGCAGGACATAGCCCCGCCCTGCCCGGTCAAAGCTCGCCCCTTCGGCGAGGGTAAAGGTCAGCCCCCGGACGTGATCGGCTAAAACCCGCATGGAGGTCAGAGCCTCGCCCTCTGCCTCACGCCCGCACAAATGGGCAACGTGCTGTATAAATGGGGCAAACAGGGAGGTATCAAAGACGTTGCTTTTGCCTTCAAGGATGGCCGTAATCCGCTCCATCCCCATGCCGGTATCCACCGACAGCATGGGCAGCGGGGTCATCACCCCCGCCTCATCCCGGTTGAATTCCATGAACACGAGGTTCCAGAATTCCAGAAAGCGATCGGTCTTGCCCCCCACCACGTCAGGACCGAACAGGGCCTCACCCTGATCGTAGTACAGCTCGGTGCATCGGCCACACGGCCCCGTCGGCCCCATGGACCAGAAGTTTTCCTCATCGCCTTGCTCAATATCCCCCAGGCGAACAATCCGCGCCTCGGGCAGGCCGGAAATGCTGCGCCACAGTTTGTGGGCCTCATCGTCGTTCTTGTACACGGAAACGTGGATGCGGGAGGTGTCGAGGTGCAGTTCCTTGGTCACAAACTCCCATGCAAAGCGAATGGCGGCCTCCTTACCGTAATCACCAAACGACCAGTTGCCCAGCATCTCAAACCACGTCAGGTGCCGCCCGTCCCGGCCCACCTCGTCCAGATCGTTGTGCTTGCCCCCTACCCGCATGCACGGCTGCACCGAAATCGCCCGGGTGTAGGCGCGTTTTTCCTTGCCCAGCAAAACGTCTTTAAACTGGTTCATCCCGGCGTTGGTGAACAGCAGGGTCGGATCATCCGCTGGAATAATGGGACTTGGGGCTACCAACGTGTGGCCGTGTTCTTTGAAAAAACGGATAAAGCTGTTGCGGACGTGGGCGTGCTGGGTCATGATCCCGGGTTTATAGGGGAGTTTTTGGGGGAAGCCAAGGTGTAAGTATTCTTTAAGATTAAGGAATTATGCTAGAATCCGATTGCCGCAGGAGAATAAAATGGCCGACTCAAATCCAGAACCGGAAGAGGATAGTCTGAAGTTGGTTGAGAGATTTGGTGAAAGTTGTAATATTGATAATGCAAGACTGTTGCATCCAGATAGTCCTTTTCACGCGGATGTATTAAAATTTGTTAATGAAGCGTGTAGTGCATTGAATACGCCTATTCCGTTGTGTGTTACTGGGTCTTCGCAAAAGACTCTCGCACTAGCAACGCTATCGGAAGATGGGAGAGGTTGGGTGTTTATAAATGAGAAAGTTTTTGACTTAGTTGAAGAAAAAAAGATTGATACAGATGATTTAGCTACTCTTATTGGGCACGAAGTCAAGCATCTTGTTCAGTATCGGGGGCGGGGGAAAGAATCTGAACATGCGCGATTGGAATCTGCAATGGGCAATAAGATGTTATCCGCGCGGATAGCATTGGCTGGAGCAGTGACTTCTGTAGTGGTGGCTATTGCCAGTAATTGCGGTACCTTAGGTGCTGATATGCAAAAATGGGCTTTAGAGACTCTTATTGGCGGTATTGGCGGCACAGCGGCATCTGTATTGATGAAAGAAGCTGCCGAGCGAGATGCGAAAAAACTGGAACAGTTGTATCGGCAAGATGAATTTGATGCAGATGAATTTGGAACAATATTCTCGGGTAAGACAGTGATTGAACCTGTTATGAAGGCACTAGTTAATTTGTCCATAAGTATTCCGAAAAATGGAGCTGTACTAACGGCGGTTTCCCCGGGCTGGCTATCAAGTCTAAATTCTCGTATCCCACCTAAAATAATAAGTCTAATGAACCCTCATATGCCACCTGAAATAATCAAACACCCAACTATTAGAGAAAGACAGGCAGCTATCAATTCGATAGAGATAGTTCTTAACACATCCCGGAAAGGTTTGGACACAAATATGCAGATGCAGATGCAGATGTTGAACAATTCCCGGGAAAGTTGACCGTTGCCCTCCCGCGTGCGGTGGATGGAGTTACACCGAGCACTTCAATGTGCTATAAAGGAGGTCGTATGACCATCACCGGAAAAACCGCCGCGCAGCTTCACGCGCAATGGCTGAAAAACCCTGACTACGTTCGGGAATTCAATGCGCTGGAGGAAGAATTCGCGCTGGCGTCGGCGTTGATGGAGGCGCGGGATCGGTCGGGTCTTTCCCAAAAAGAGCTGGCCCAGCGGATGCGCACCTCCCAATCGGCCATCGCCCGGCTGGAAGGGGGGAGTCAGAACACCTCTTTAAAAACCCTGCAACGCTATGCCAAGGCGACGGGAAATAAGCTGCGGCTGTGTTTTGAGCCTGTGGTGGTGGCTGAACAGCCCCAATAACCCCTATCCTATGCACAGAAGTCGTAAAATTGGCTCTGTTCCAGCATTAGCGGGGTACAACGCCGCTGTCTATTGACCCCTTCTCCCGCGCAGCGGGGGAAGGTGAGGAAGGGGGGCTTTAAAATAATTAAAAACAATGATCTGTTTTCATGCTCTTCACCCCCTCCCCGTAAGGCCATCGGCCTTACGCCTCCCCCGCTGCGCGGGAGAGGGAGTTGCACCGCGCCCTTCGATAGGCTCATAAGATCGTTGTGCATAGGGTAGCCAATAACCCCCCCCCTCACGCCCGCTTCATGGACAGCAACGGCACTAACGGCAAGTCCTTACCGCTGGAGGCTATGCCCTTGTTCTTCTTGTTCATGAAGAACCTTAACAGCCCGCCAATTTCTTTTGCTAAATCCTTGCGTTGGACGATGCGGTCAATCATGCCGTGATCGAGGAGGTACTCGGCCCGCTGGAACCCTTCGGGGAGTTTTTCCCGGATGGTTTCCTCAATGACCCGCGCCCCGGCAAAGCCGATGACCGCGCCGGGTTCGGCCAAGGTCACATCGCCGATCATGGCAAAGGACGCCGTCACGCCGCCGGTGGTGGGGTTGGTGAGCAGGACGATATAGGGTAGCCCCTCCTCCCGCAGGCGTTGCACCCCAATGGTGGTGCGGGCCATTTGCATGAGGGACAAGATTCCCTCCTGCATTCTCGCGCCGCCGGAGGAGGGCACGACGATGTAGGCGGCTTTTTGCAGCACCGCAAGGCGGGAGCCGGCATAAATAGCCTCCCCCACTGCCGTGCCCATGGATCCGCCCATGAATTCAAAGTTGAAGGCGCAGACGACGGCGGCCTGGCCGCCAATCTTGCCGTGGGCGACGATAGCGGCGTCTTGTTCCCGGGTTTCGGCCTGGGCTTCCTTTAAGCGATCGGCGTAACGTTTGCGATCGCGAAAGCGCAGGGGATCGTGGGCACCCTTGGGCATCTCAATGCGGGTGTAGTCGCCGCCGTCGAACAACAGCTCAAGCCGCCGCCGCACCGGCACCTTGCCGTGAAAATTGCAATAATGACAGACGTTTAGATTAGCCGCGTAGTCGCGGTGGAACAGCATCTCGCCGCAATTGGGGCACTTGTGCCAGAGGTTATCGGGAATCTCCGACTTTTTCGGAACGAAAGCCCGGATTTTCGGGCGGACGAGGTTGGATAGCCAGGACACGAGTATGTAATTCCTTCATAGGATAAGGGGGGTATCATACACCGGGGCGCGGAAATGGCAATGTTGTGGTGTGGGGTTAGGAGGATGCGGGGCGGTAGGCCTTGACCTTAATGCTGGCGGCTTTGTTGCGCCACGTGGCGATGGCAAAGCGGGTTTGCATCTGCAGCAAGGTTTCCATTTTCAGGCCAAACGCCTTTTCCACCCGCAGGGCCATTTCCGGCGACAACGCTGCCCGGCCATTGAGCACCGCCGACAACGCCGGGCGGCTCACCCCCAGCACCCACGCCGCTTCAGTAACAGATAAGCCGTGGGGGTCGAGGACTTCGGTTTTGAGGAAAGTGCCGGGGTGGGTTGGGTGTAAGTTATTTTTCATGGGAACGTACTTCCAATTTGTCTAGCTTAGACGAAATTTCGTTCAGTCTAAATTCTACATAGGACTTATCGGCTTTTGAAGAAACATCTTCTTTAATGTTTGATTTGTCTGAATTATAAGTGTAAGCGCAGAGTAGAACACTAAGTGCAATTGCTGCTTGTCCAATAATCTCCCAGTCCATTAGTTTTCTCCTTGAAGTTTTTTGAATTCTTCGAGAGCACCTATATCTCCAAGGCGACTTGATAGTTCGTCCCACAGTGTTTGGGGTATTTTGTGTTCTTTTTTTAATTTCCATAAAACTTTATAAGGGTTGATTATGAAAAGATGGCTGATATCTCCTTTGGATCTTTCTTTGATTAAGATGAATCCTTCTTTTTCCAGAGCGTAGATACGGTCACGCCATGTGCGTAAGGCTCGTTCACCAGAAAACCCCGAAAAAAAAGCCATGCTATCCTTATCCTTAACAATAAGGAACCCACCGCTCATGACTCTGCACCATAACTCTAAATACACATTAGATAAAGGTTTTCCTTTTGAGATTCCATCCATTACCCTAAAAAGGAGAGGCATTATTCTGGGGATTCTAAGATAACCTTTTGTATTTTTATTGAATTCCCAAATATCGTCTGGAGATAAATCAGGCCATAATTCTGAACGTATAGCGTCATATTTAGCTTGCATGTGTGCTTGTCTGGTAGGGGAAGATGTCATAAAAACCTTGATTGGGTAAAAATGGTATAATCATCTTTTACAATGAATTATTTAATTAAAGCAAAGACATAAAGAAAATTTTTGGAGTGCTTTACAGTATGTAAGATGCCTTTAAGAAATACCCAATTGGCATATATATGTCAACTCAATATTTTAATGGATTTTTTTATGCTTTTATTGGCTAGATTATTTATGTTTATCAATATTTTATAAATTTTTGGTAGTTATCATAGTTATATAAAGTCATATAATGTTATCACGGTAATCAATGTTGTCTATGTGTTATCTTGCTTTTATGTATTTTTGTTAATAAAAAATCTTCGTCTAAAGTAAAATATGCTTATATTTTAGGTCATTATATGCTTTTTTTACCCCCGCACCCTCCTCAACCACCCCGCCGTCACCTTCTCCTGCACGCTATTCTGCTTCAGGCGTTCGTTGAGATTCCCAAAGTCCACCTTATCCAGCGGTTGATCCTGATTAAAGCAGCTAAACACCACGGTTTCCTTGCCCGTGGCGGGATCGACGTGGCGTTGCAGGCACTGGGCGCAGATTTCCTTCATCATGCACTGCATGGGGGAGTTGATGCTACCCACGGCCTCGTGATCGTGGGAGAAACAGCCTTTGAGCACGGCGTGGCGGGCCTCGGCGACGGCGCGCATCATCCGGTCGCTGCCGATGGCGATGAGGTGATCGACGGTATTTAAGGTAATGGGGGGGGTGCCCAAGGCCCCCTCATTCCATGCCTTCATCGCTGCAACAATATTCCCCACAAAGCTGCGATCCTGAGGCCGGGTGGGGGTAAAGCCGGGGGCTTCGTCGCTGCACCACACCACCACGTCGGCGGCGGCTTCGATGTCCGCCACTTTGTAGCGGTCTTCCATTTTTTTATACCCGGCGAAGTAGAGGACTTTGGAGCCGTTGGCCCGCAAGGCTTTGCCGATGGAGAACAGCACGGCGTTGCCCAGCCCGCCCCCGGCCAGCAGGACGGTTTTGCCGTGGGGAATCTCCGTCGGTGTTCCCGTCGGCCCCATGAGGATCACGGGTTCGCCGGGCTTCAGATCGGCGCAGAGGTTGGCCGAACCGCCCATTTCCAGCACTATCGTGGACAAGATACCTTTCTCCACATCCACCGATGCCCCGGTGAGGGCGAGGCCTTCCATGGCCAACGTCGTCCCTTCGACGCGCCGGGCGTTGGCCTCAAAATTTTGCAGGCGGTAGAACTGCCCCGGTTGAAACGCCTTTGCTGCGGCGGGGGCGTGCACCGATACTTCGACAATCGTCGGGGTCAGGCGTTCGACTTTCTCCACCCGCGCCCGCCACTCATCGTTGACTTTATCCACGAGGCCCGGTGCGGCCTTAGGCGGCTGCTGAGCGAGGACATGAGAGATGGCCGGATAGCCCTGCTTCGCGCTGCCCATAGCTTTGACGACGTTCCCGGCAAAGGAGGGGTGCAGATCGCCAAAAAAGCTGATGAAGCGGCCGTCAGGGGTTTTGTGCATGAGGACGTGGGGTTCGCTGGGCTTGCTGCTGCGTTCGGGGTGGACGGTGGTGCCGTCGCTGGCAATGGCTTTGAAGTACTTGCCGTCCAGCTCTAAGAAGGTTTCTTCCCGGGCCAGCACGGTGTTAGGCTGAGTCCCCGCCGCCACCAGAATTGTCCGGGCAGGCAGGCGATGCTCAACCGCGTGGGCATCCTTGCACACCAAGGCGCAGGCCGCGCCATGCTCATCCATTTCCACCTTGGTGGGGGTGAGATTTTCGGCGAAGAAGATGCCTTCTTCCAAGGCCTTGTGCACTTCCTCATGGTTGAGGGTGTAGCTGGGCGCGTCCACCAGACGGCGGCGGTAGGCCAGCGTGCTGCCCCCCCACGATTGCAGCAAGGCAATCACATTGCCGCCTTTGGGCTTGGCTTTCTCAAGGCGTAAAGCCCGGCCATGGGATAGCCATTCGTCGGCCAGTTCTTGCTCCTCGGCGCTCAACCCCGCTCGTACGGTGTGTTCGCCGAGGGCTTCGACGCGGCTCAGGAATTTTTCCACCTGCACCGGGTAATAGGCCAAGGCCTCCGTGGCGGTATCAACCCCGGTGAGGCCGCCGCCGATGACCACCACCGGCAGGCGCACCGTCAGGTTGGCGATGGAATTCGCCCGCCCTGCCCCGGTTAATTGCAAGGCCATGAGGAAGTCCGAGGCCTGCCGCACCCCCCGCGCCAGTTTGTTATCCATGTCAATGAGGGTCGGCTTGCCCGCCCCAAGGCACAGGGCAACGTGGTCAAAGCCCATGCTGAGGGCCGATTCCGTCGTCACCGTGCCGCCCATGCGCACGCCGCCCATCATGGTGAAGGCGGCCCGGCGTTCCAAAAGCAGGCGAATGACCTTGAGGTAATTCTTGTTCCACCGCACGGTAATCCCGTATTCCGCCACGCCGCCAAAGCCGTAGGCGACGCGCTCGTTCAAATCTTCATACAAATCGCGCACCGTGTGAATGGGGGCAAAAGGCACGCGCTTTCCGTGGGCATCTACCCCGGACAACGCCGGGTCTAGGGGTTCAATCTTCAGGCCGTCCACGGCCACCACCGTATGGCCATCGTTGAGCAGGTGGTGGCTAAGCGTAAACCCCGACGGGCCAAGGCCCGCCACCAAAATCTTATAGCCCGAATCGGGTTTCGGCAAAGGCCGCCGGATATTCAGCGGGTTCCACCGGGTCAGGAGGCTGTACACCTCAAAACCCCAGGGCAAATCCAGCACGTCTTGCAGCGTCCGCGTCTCCACCGCCGGAATGTTCACGGCTTCTTGTTTCTGGTAGATGCAGCTCTTCATGCAGTCGTTGCAAATCCGGTGCCCGGTGCCGGCGCACATGGGGTTGTCTACGGTAATGATGCCTAATGCACCGATAACATGGCCGCTGGCCTTGGCCTCGTTCATTTCCGAGATTTTTTCCTCGAGCGGACAGCCCGCCAAAGTCACGCCCAGGGGGCTTTTTTGGAAAGTCTCAGTCTTTTTATCTTTCAGTCCTTTGGAGCAACTGTCCTTGCCCTGATGCTGGCACCAGATGCAGTAGTTGGCCTGATCCAAGGCGTGTTCTAAGGAGAACCCCTCATCGGTAAGGGAAAAGCCGTGGCGGGTGCGCCAGTGCTCGGGGGGTAAGCGCAGCATCGTCACCCCGTCGCGCTGCACCGTTTCCACCGGGACAAGGTTCTGAAAATCGAGTTTATGCGGGTGGGTGAACAGGATGCTGCCCACCGGCGCGTTGCCGGCACTGGCCCAGGCGGCGTAGCGGGCGGCGGTGTCTAAGGCATCGGCGTGGTCGGCCTCATTGTCTAACCATCCCGCCACCGCTTTGGTAAACATCAGCTCTGTCAAAGGTTTGTTAAGGAGTTTTTCCAGCATCGCTTTCAAGGATTCTCCGTCAAAAGCCTTCGCCGCGTCTTCCTTATATTTCCGCAGGGCTGTGCGCTGCACAAACAGGCGTTTTACGCTATATAGTGGTGCAAGCTCAGTGTGCCTGGCTTTTAGAGTCAAGACCTCGCCGCGAATATTGAACAACGCGCCGATGAAATCATCGAGGTGCGGGGCGAGGGCGAGGAGGAGATCGCCTTCGGCTTTGTGATCCAAGGTTTCCGGGGTCGCCCGCGCCGCCAGCAGCCGCTGGTATAGCCCCGCATCGGCAGCCTCAAGATGCGAGAGAAATTCCTGATCCACGCGCACCAGCCCAGCGTGGGCGTACAGATCAGCAAACGAGAACGAAAATCCTAACGATAAAGCAGCAGTCATGGGGGGATATGTAGAGCAAAACGGCTGTTTTGCACAATGGCAAATGCACGGGTTGTTGTGGGAGGTATTGAAAGTGCTTGCAAAATAATGCAAAAGGTTTCATAATGGTCGCATTATGACAGCACTGACGCTCAAAAACATTCCGGACAAGGTGTATGAAGCCCTTAAATTTGTGGCTCGGAGAGAGCATCGCTCGTTGAACGCTCAGGTGATTTACTGTCTTGAGAAGGTTCTTTTTGGGCCCAGTGAGTCTTTGTCTTCCCAACAACGGTTGGAACGGTTGCGTGCCCTGCGGCCTGTTATACCTCCTTTGAAGGCTGAAGACATTCAAGAGGCTAAGAATAAGGGACGTTTGTGATCGTCGTTGATACGAACATTCTGGTGTATTTGGCCCTACCCTCAACATTTACAGAACACGCAGAGCGGTTGTTGGTGCGTGAACCTGTATGGGCGGCACCGTCGTTGTGGCGAAGTGAATTCCGTAATGTATTGGCACGGTATGTTCAAAAATCGATTGTCCCACTGAGCAAAGCTCTGGTACTTTATGAAAACATGGAAGAAATATTGGGTAGGCATACTTTTGAGGTGCCCTCGGACAGCGTGTTGAAGCTGGCTGCGGAGAGTGGCTGTACTGCTTATGACTGTGAATATGTCGCCTTGACCCAGCAGGAGGGTATGCCGCTTGTTACCATGGATGCTGACGTGATTAAGGCTTTTCCAGAGACGGCGAGAAAACTCACAGCGTTTGTGTAGAGAGATTGTCTTTTCGATTAAGCTCTTTTGGCCTGATGTTTCGCCTATTCCTCAACAAAAATACTATTGGTTTCGTTTGTTTTTAGGATACGCTTAGAGTAAATTATCGCCCTTGAATTTTTTGCATCACTAATAAGGTCATCAAATCTTCTTGAGGGGGGTCAACATCAACAGACACACTTATCTGTCCCCCACCATTCATATGTGTATTTTTACGCTCTTCATGAAGAGGCTCATTAGAAAAAGCATTTAATGACGCATGACCGTAAAAATTCTCAAATATTCTTTCTGAGTCTGCATTCTTCCCTTCTTTTGACATTTCCTCTGCAAACCATTCCATAAATTCTGGATTGATACGACCCTGTGTGTATGCAAGTTCTATTTGCGCATGAAGCTCTGAACGCGTCCCTATAAAAGGGGCAATATCAGGTATAATCTGACCAACTGTTAAATCTACAATTATGTCATCTTCTGGCTTTTTAGTTTCGCTTCTTATGACTGAGTAGGAATGCCAAGCATTCTGGTTATCAGATCCCTCTGGGTGGGCTGGGATAAGAAGGTTTGGGTTAACTGTTGAAGTTAGTAAACTGACCATTTTTTTACACGTGCCAGCTCGATTCATTGAATAATCTTCAGGTGAAAGTGTCTGAAACTCTTTCATAACCTGCGACCAAGCGTTTGATGATGTAATTTGGTCAATCAATCCCATAAAGTGATTAATATCATATTTTTTCTACTTTGTAAAAAAGAATCCTAACCATGGCTCGGCGGTTGCATTATGATGGGCAGCGGTGGTGGCTTTTTGCCAGTCCTGCCCGGGCGTATATTCCCAACTGGGATGAATTAGTGTTGTTTTATGCTGATGATCCCTTTGGGGATTGGCACCCGCACCCTGCCAATCCTATTGTTCAAAGTGCCACAGGCGGTAGAATGGCGGGCAGTCTGTTTGAGCACGAAGGGCACTTATTTCGTCCCGGACAGGATTGCCGTGGTGGTTATGGCCGCGGGGTAGTGTTTGCCCATATTGATACTTTAACGCCGGAAGCTTACCAAGAAACACTCGTTCCTTGCCCTGTTCATTTGCCTGAAAAAGTCCCCGGACGGGGGCAATGGCATACCTTTGCCTATAGTAATTCATGGTGCGTGCTGGATTATAAAAAGCGGAGTTTTATTACCCGGCATCTTAGGACACACCCTACAAACCCCGCTCAAAATCCCTGTACACCCGGTCATCGTTACGATGACCAACGGCGGCAATTTTCAGAAGGGATGCTTCGGTGCGGTAAATAATCCTGTATTCACCGCTGTCAACGCGCCGCCATTGGCGATCGGTGCTTTTAAGGACAATGCTGTCATGGGGCTGCGGGTTTTCTTGTAGGGAGAGGATTTTTGCGGATACTTGGCGTTGGTGTTTGGGTGGTAGCGATTGCAGTGCCTTGACGGTGTTCTTGCTCAAATCAATTTTTAGCACGGAGGAGTTCCTTTAGTGCAAGGGCACTTTTCTCTGGGCCAAGCCAGCCGCTGGCTTCGCCTTCCTCGGCTTTTTGCTGCCAAAAAGTGTTTTCCAGTGCCTCGAGCCGGGCATATTCCTCGGCGGCAATCATCACTACAGCCGGGCGTCCGTGGCGTTCAATGGCAACGGGTTCATGCCGAGCAAGGTCTAGTACTTGGCCAAAACCATTTTTTGCTTCCCGAGCGGCAAAGGTTTTCATGGGCAATGCTCCTTTGTGGCCATTATAGCGCAAAAGGACATAAAAAGCAAATTTTACCCCGCCCCTCCTAACTCTTCCGCCCCTCCCCGCCCAAAAAGTTCCAGCAGTACGCCCAACGCCGGATCGCCGCTGCGCCAGCGTTGGGCTGCCTCGGTTTGGGCAAGGGCAACAAGCTCTTCATCATCAGGAAGGCGGGCAGCCAAGAATAGGGGCAGCCCCGATTGCGCCGTGCCGACCACATCCCCTGCCCCGCGCAGTTCCAGGTCCACTTCGGCAAGGTAAAAGCCATCTTGGGAATTGACCATGGCTTGCAGGCGTTGCTTGCCGACGGCACTGAGAGCGACCCCGTGCAGGAGGACGCAGGAGGAGGGTTTTTCCCCTCGCCCCACCCTGCCCCGTAGCTGATGCAGTTGCGCTAGGCCAAAGCGTTCGGCGTGCTCGATAATCATAATGGAAGCATTGGGCACGTCCACCCCGACCTCCACCACGGTGGTGACGACGAGCAGGCGCGTCTCGCCTCTTGAGAAGGCTCCCATCGCGGCCTCTTTCTCTGCCGCCTTCATCCGGCCATGCAGCAAGCCGACGATGCCGGCACCAAAGCGATCTTTAAGTTCCTCAAACCGGGCGATGGCGGCGGCCAGATCGATTTTTTCCGACTGTTCGACTAGGGGGCAGACCCAGTAGGCCTGCTCACCCCTGGCCAGTGCCGCCTCCAGCCGTTCCAGCAAACGGGGGCTTTCGGCTTGGCGCAAAACGGTGGTGCGAATAGGCTGACGCCCAGGGGGTTTTTCGTTCAGCACGACGGTGTCCATGCCGTGGTACGTGACGAGGTGGAGGGTGCGGGGGATGGGGGTGGCCGTCATGACCAGCACGTGGGGAGCAGTGCCTTTTTGCACGAGGCGTAGGCGCTGCTGTACCCCGAAGCGGTGCTGTTCGTCCATGACCACGAGGCCAAGATTTTTAAAGATTACATCATCTTCAAATAAGGCATGGGTGCCGATAACAAACCCCGCTGTTCCCTCGGCAAGATCGTCGAGCAGTTGCCCGCGGTTTTTCTTGGTTGTTTGCCCCAGCAATAGCCGCGGTACTTGACCCAGATGGCCAGCCAGTAACGCCAGTTTTTCCGCGTGTTGTCTGGCGAGGATTTCGGTGGGAACCAAAAGGGCGGCCTGCGCCCCGGCCGAGATGGCCGCGGCAATGGCAAAAAACGCGACGATAGTTTTGCCACTCCCCACATCACCTTGCAGGAGGCGCAGCATGGGGGTTGGTTTGGTCATGTCGCTTAAAATCGCGGCAATGGCCTCTTCCTGGCCGTGGGTGAGGGTAAAGGGTAAGGCGGTACGAAGGACGGACATGTCCTCGTCGAGGGGTAGCAAAGGTAACGCTTCCCCGCCGCTGGCATTGCGCCAGTGGTGAAAGGCTATCGCTCGTGCTAGCAGTTCATCGTAAGCCAAGCGGCGGCGAGCTTCTTCATCGGCGTTCTGGTGGAGTTTGCCCAGCGCCGTCTTCCAAGACAGGCCGCCAAATCGGGCCAGACTCTCCGGGGACAGCCATTCCGGCAGGTTCGGGGCGGCGGTTAGAGCCGCCTGAATATACCGCCGCACAGCTTGGGGTAATAGACCCGCTGTGAGGGGGTATACTGTCAGGGCGGTTTCGTCTCCCACTGCGGAACCTGGGGCAACCAAGGCGGGGTGTAAAAAGGTGGGCAGTAGCCGCCCTTCGGCTAACGTGCCAGCTAATAAATAGGTTACGCCGGGGATAAAACGTCGTTCCAGTATTGGTAGCGGGGTATTGAACAGCACAATCTCCCCCTGCCCTCCCCCAGCATCAACAATACCAATCCGGTGGGGTTGCCGGGGCGTTTTGCCGGGTGCGACGTCGTTGATGCGGATGAGACAGCGAATGGCCTCCCCCGGCTGGGCATCTTTCAGGCGCGCTATCGTGCGCCAATGCTGCACCCCCGTGGGCATGTGATAGAGCAGATCGATCACCCTGCCCCGCCCGGTCAGTTTTTTTAGCCGGGCTAGTACCTGTGCACCAATACCGGGAAGGATAGAAGCCGGTTTAAATAGGGGTTCCAGAGGGTGCGGACTGTTCATCATGGGCGTTAGTGTGTTGGTGTCATTTTTCGTAGTAACACCTCTATGGCTCGTTTGGTTTCAGATAGTAAGGCCGCATAAGTGGTGGTTAGGGTTCCTGCGGTGGCGATAAAAATAAATCCAGGCGCGGGTGTTTTGATGGTTGCCAACACTGTCCGACTTGCGGCCCGAAGGCGTCGCTTGGCACGATTGCGAACGACGGCACCCCCGAGGCGTTTGGTGGCAGTATAGCCGACAATGATAGTTCCTTCCGGTAAGGTTTCTAGGTGTTCAAGATGCATAATCTCTTTGGCAGGTAAAGCTTGAACCACCAGCAAGGGACTGCGCCAGCGTACTAGGCTCGCGTTACCGGCAACAAAGCTTGCCCGTTTACGGAGTGTTTTTAGAATCATGGCTGAGCTAGTTGCCCGCCGACAATGGGGCGGGACACTCCTGTAGTGCTGGGAAAGCTGGTGGGCAGGTTTAATAGTCGTCGTACAGCTAGAAAGGCAAAAGCCTCCGCTTCAAGGCTGTCAGGGTTCCAACCAACTTCAGCGACGGAGACAATGGGCAAGCCGCTGCGTTCATAAATCATGTGACGTAAAGTCATGTTGTAAACACCACCCCCGGTAATAAGTAAGCGTTCTGGCGGGCGGGGAACGTGTTTCAATCCTGCAACAATACCGGCGGCGGTGAAGGCGGTTAGGGTAGCAATGGCATCAGCTTCGGTTAAAGAGCAGGCCATTGCCGATATAGGGGCAAAGGTGTTGCGATCGAGGGATTTTGGAGGAAGTAGGGCAAAAAATGGGTGGTTTAACCATTCATGCAGCAAATCTTCATGTACGGTTCCCGTGGCCGCGGTTGCTCCATTGGCATCATAAGCATGACCGTAACAACGCTGCATGGCATCGTTGATCAGAGCGTTGCCCGTTCCGGTATCAAAAGCCAGTAGTTTGTTATCCTGTCCTATATATGTTATGTTGGCAACTCCCCCAATGTTAATGATAGCTAATGGTTTGGGAAGATGCTGGGCTAGTGCCGCGTGGTAGATGGGAACCAGCGGTGCGCCGTGGCCACCAGCGATAACATCGGCACTGCGAAAATCAAAAACCACGGGACGCTTGGTGCGTTCCGCCAGCAACGAGCCATTGCCAATTTGTGTAGTGTAGCCTGCTGCCGGGTTATGGGCGATGGTGTGGCCGTGAAAACCGATTACATTGACATGATTTAATCCGCCGGGGAGAAATGCTGCCACAGCGTGAACAGCGTCATAATGAAGGTGTGTCAAACGCTCTACTAGGTCAGGGGTGGCGGCGTGGGTGGCCGCAGCTTCAAGGAGTTCGCTGGCAAAAGAAGCATCATAGGGAAATGTCGCTGCTGCCAAGGTACGGGTTTGTTCAAAGCCGTCAGTTTCAATAATCGCGGCATCAATGCCATCGGCGGACGTGCCGCTCATCAGGCCAAGGGCGGTGTACTTCTGGTAGTGGTTCTGGTTTTGATGCATTGTGTATCTGGTGAGTGGTGAGTGGTGAGTGGTGAGTAGTGAGTGGAGTGTTTACCGCCTTTTCTTGAAAAAGTGTTCAAAAAAGGGCAATGTACCCACCACTCACCACTCCCTACTCACTACCCAAGGATATATTAATGTTTCAATCTTCTTTTCTCCGTACTCTATCCGATCGGGGCTTTATTCACCAAGTAACAGAGGGTGAGCGGCTGGACACGTTATTGATGGCAACAAAAACGCCCCTAACAGCGTACGTTGGTTTTGATTTAACAGCAGATAGCCTGCATGTAGGGCATTTGATAAGTATTATGTTGTTGCGCCATTGGCAGGATGCCGGGCACCGCCCGATTGTGTTGTTGGGAGGGGGGACAACAAAAGTTGGCGATCCTACTGGTAAAGACACCCAGCGTCAGTTTTTGAATGAACAACAGATTCAGGCCAATAAAGTTGGGATTGAGGCTACTTTTCGTCGTTATTTGCGTTTTGATGACAGTCCTACCGGGGCGGTGGTGGTGGATAACGCTGTGTGGCTCGATACGTTGGCTTATATTCCTTTTTTGCGGGATATTGGTGTGCATTTTACTATCAATCGGATGTTGACGTTTGATAGCGTGCGGTTGCGCTTGGAACGGGAACAACCCCTGTCGTTTCTTGAGTTTAATTATATGTTGCTTCAGGCTTATGATTTTCTTGAATTATTCCGGCGACATGAGTGCGTAGTGCAAATGGGTGGTTCGGATCAGTGGGGGAATATGGTTAACGGCACTGATTTGGTGCGCCGGGTGGCCGGGGGTGAGGCTTTTGCCGTGACCACGCCGCTGCTCACCACCGCCGGGGGTGTTAAGATGGGCAAAACCGCTGGAGGAGCCGTGTGGCTGAACCCCGACAGACTGTCTGGTTTGGATTTTTGGCAGTATTGGCGTAATGTTGATGATGCAGATGTGAATCGCTTTTTAAAACTTTTTACGTTGCTTCCTGTGGAGGAAATTGAGGCCGTAACGGTGGATGGTGGTGCTGCGGTTAACGCGGTGAAAATTCTTTTGGCGACAGAGGTGACAGCTCTTGCTCGTGGCATGGATGCCGCAAGGGATGCCGCCGCCACCGCTGCTCGTGCTTTTGGTGGCGGTGGGTTGGAGGGATTGCCCGAAGTTGAAATTACTCTGCCTGTTGACGGTGTTGCCTATGCCGATGTGTTGATGCAGGCAGGGCTTGCATCGAGTAAGAGTGAGGCTAGGCGGTTGCTTCGTGATGGTGGTGTGCGTTTAAATAATACTGCGATACCGCGAGAAGAAAATGCCCGTCTAATGCCTGGAATAATACAGGGTGCGGCAAAGCTCTCTGCCGGAAAGAAAAGGCATGTTCATGTCATCATAAAAAAGCCTTGTTAAACAGATAAAGACTTCTTTACTCTTACTCGTATCGTTCTATACAAGGCTATCCTTTCGTGATTTTTCACGGGGTTTTTTTTATAACAACAGGAGCAAATAATGCGTTTTCTTTCCCTTCTTACCATTGTGTTGGCTTTTGGCCTAACAGCTTGCAATACCGTTGAAGGTGTTGGCAAAGATGTCCAAAGTGTTGGTACTGGCGTGACGGACACAGCCCAAGGTACCAGCAAAGCCATCGACAAAACCACTCATACCAATAGCAAAACAGACAAAAAAATAGACACCAAAGCACATAAAAAGAAAAAATAAATTCATATTGAATTTATTAAATAAAGAATGTTCCTGGCCATTTATTAATGAATGGCCAGGATTTTTTTCGTCAGTGTTTGGCGCCTCGATAATTAACAGATTTTGATACCGCTTTGCGTTCAATATGTACAAAAAATTTACGCAAAGCGGCAAGCCCGCGCGGCACTTGAGCGAAGCCCTTGCACATGCTTCATGTGCAAGGAGTATTGCCGGTATGCCTTATTTTGTTGTTACCTGATCGAATACGCCGCCATCGACAAAGTGCGTGTCCTGCACCGCTGTCCAGCCGCCAAAGTCGGCAATGGTAAGCAACTCTAGGGTTGGGAATTTTTTGATATTCTCTGTAAGCACTGTTGGATCAACAGGTCGAAAGTAGTGTTTGGCAATCAGGCGTTGCGCGGCGGGATCGTAGAGTCCTTCTAAATAAGCTCGCGCTATCTCTATGGTGCCTTTATTGGCCGCGTTTTTATCTACCACCGCTACAACCGGTTCGGCAAGAATGCTAAGCTTGGGCGTAATAATTTCAAATTTATCTTTGCCAAGTTCATTAAAGGCCAGATACGCTTCATTCTCCCAAGTAATCAAGGCATCACCTATCCCCCGCTGGGCAAAGGTGGTGGTGGCACCGCGGACACCAGTATCCAGCACCGGCACGTTGGCAAACAATTTCTTGAGGAACGCTATCGCCTTGGTTTCATCCCCGCCATTGGCGCGCAGGGCATACCCGTAGGCGGCAAGATAATTCCACCGCGCCCCACCAGAAGTTTTTGGGTTGGGGGTGATAACCTTTACATCATCACGAACGAGATCGCTCCAGTCATGAATTTTTTTAGGGTTACCCTTGCGTACTAAAAAAACAATCGTTGAGGTGTAGGGTGAGCTGTTGTGGGGAAACTTTTCCTGCCAGTTAAGCGGAAGCAGCTTTGCCCGTTGGGCAATAGCGTCAATATCAAACGCTAGCGCAAGGGTGACAACGTCGGCTCCCAAGCCTTCAATAACCGAACGCGCCTGCTTACCCGATCCGCCGTGGGATTGGCGCACTGTGAGGGTATCGCCGGTTTTAGCTTTCCATTGTTTGGCAAACCAAGCGTTATAGTCGGTGTATAGCTCCCGCGTTGGATCGTAGGAGACATTAAGGATTTCCCGATCGGCGGCAACCGCGACAGTTATCCAGAATGAGGTAAAAAGAGCAAAAAAAACACGGATCATGATGGGTATCCTTTACAAGAAATTGGTAATTAAAAACGAACTTGAACACGGGTTAGGAAGACTTTTTCCGTTTCCCGATCTTGGTTGGCCGCCGCACCACCATCAAAAGTTGTGTGGGAATAATTGGCGTTGAGCTTGAGGTTACGGTTTAGGTACCAGTTCAGGCCAATGGTTTTTTCTCGTGCGGCTCTAGCCGAAGTGGCCGGGTTGGAAAATGTCGGAAAAGCCGCATCTTCAATCCACAGACCGCTGAGCCGTCCAGCCACTTCAAACGCGCCCCACTGGTTGCGGCGGGGGGCGAAATCGGCATCAGGCTTGACCCCGTCAAAAGAGGCTTTCTCGCCAGTGAGAATATAGGTGAGCGTAGTCATGTACCCATTGCTGCGGATGGATTGCTGCACCGTGTCTTTTTTGATGTCTTGTTCACTGACCACATATTCGGCCATGGCACCTAGGGAGCCGTAAAAATAATAGGCTTGGGGATTAACCCGGCGCTGATCCCCGGCGGCATAAGGCGTGGTGCCGCCGGGTGTCCAAGTAAAGAATCTAGCTTGAGCCGGGGTGCGGTAGCCGTCGGTGAGGTTGGTGCTTGACGTGGTGCCGTTGCGGTTGCCGGTACTGGCGGCAACGCCAACACCAAGCCCTTGGAGCCAGATTGTATCGGCATTGCGGAACGGATGGGCAAACAGACGCGCTGTTATCTCCTTGCCGTTATCGTTATCGCCACTGGGGTCGCCCAAATCGGCGGTGCCATTCGTATAGGCCAGATGATACTCTAGCTGCTGCGGCAAAATATCGCCAAAGACCATCACCCCCAAATCCCGAAACGGCACTAAGTTGGTGGTAAGGCCGCGTTCGACAAACTCAATTTCCTGTTCGGATTGCCAGCGTTCAATGCCCAAGGGTACTTTGAACTTGCCAAGGCGCACACCAAACGCCGTATCGGGTTTATAGTCCAGATAGCTGTCCAAAAGCCGCGACTGGTTGTTCGCAAAGTCGAACATTAAACGCGCCGAGAAATCATTATCAAAAGTTGCCTCAATAATGGGCCGTGCCGTCCTGACAAGGAATTGATCGACGTTGCCAGCGTTGCTGTTATCCAGAAAACTGCGGTTGTCTATCTGAGCATAGGCGCGCATGCGCAAGCTGTAGCGTTTGTCCGGGGATGAAATAGCAAGGCCACCGGGTCCGTATTCTACTGTGGCGGCTTTTTCAGCAACAGATTTGGCTTTTTCTTGGTCAATTTCTTGTTGCCGCTTGAGGAGAGCTATTTCTTCTTCCAGTTTTTGGATGCGGGCCATAACGGTTTCGGCATTGGTGGCGGCGAACGCAGGCGCGGCTAAGGTTAGGGAGGCTATTAATGCGCTCCCGAGGAGAACTTTTTTCATAATAAATCCTAGAAGTTAAGAGGCGGATATTAAATCAGCAAGCGTTTTGCGATCAAGGACATCAGCAATAGCATTGCGGACTTCGAGCATTGTTTTGCGTACAGCGCACGCATCAACATCGTGGCAATCGTCGCAGGGTGAAAACGCTGTTACGCTGGCACAGCGAATGGGGGCTAATGGTCCGTCCAGAATCCGCACCACCTCCCCTACCGTGGTAGTCTCGATTGTCTTGCGGAGGAAATAGCCGCCAAAAATACCGCGTTTGCTGTCCACCACGCCGTGGTGCCGCAGGTCTTGCAGGATTGTTTCCAAAAATTTTGCCGGCACGTCGGCTTCCTCGGCCAAGGCTTTGGTGGCCATCATCGTGTTGCCTTTGCCCAGCACCATGAGTGCCCGCAGGGCGTATTTGGCTTTCATGGATAGCATAGAGGCTCAAAAGCATTCATGGTAGGTATTCTTTATATAATACTTTGTCAATGGGAATTTTGCTATTTAATGCATATGCACTACTGTAAAGTATAATTATGGGTTTGCAATTTTTTCTTGAGGCTGTTTCAGCACGTTCAATTCCCTAGTGTGGAGCAATCAAGCATCATTTTATTATTGTATACCGCTCGCAGGCGTTGTTGCATAATTCGCAAGCAGTTGATAACAAAAATGAATTTTTGTGGCATTTTTACAACAACTTCCGCCTAAGCCAAGGGCAGCTTAAAACTTATGCAACAACGCCCCGCTCGCACATCAAAACTTCCCCTCTCCATCTTGCGAGCGGTACAGCCCGCGCGGCACTTGAGCGAAGCCCTTGCACATTCTTCATGTGCAAGGAGTATAGTTATACCATTTTGCAATCAAGTGATTGCAAAATGCTTCGCTCAAACGCCGCGCGGGCTTGCCGCTTTGCGTAAATTTTTTCTACATATTGAACGCAAAGCGGTATTACTGCAGAGATTGGGTTTTTAAATTACTCAATAGACTGTAAATTAGTATAAGACAATCATCACGCCGCCTTGCGGGCACGCTCACTAATACGCCGCTCAATCTCCGGCCGGAAGTGGCGGATGAGACCCTGCACTGGCCAAGCGGCGGCATCACCGAGGGCGCAAATCGTATGACCCTCAATCTGTTTGGTGACTTCCTGCAAAGTATCGATCTCTCCCACTTTTGCGTCGCCCACCACCATCCGCTCCAGCATCCGCCAGAGCCAACCGGTTCCCTCCCGGCAAGGGGTGCACTGGCCGCAGGATTCATGTTTATAGAAGTGCGACAACCGGGCAATGGCCGCGACAATATCGGTGCTCTTGTCCATGACAATCACCCCGGCGGTGCCAAGGCCGGACTGCACGGCGCGTAGGCTATCGAAGTCCATCAGCACGGTGTCGCAGGTCTCCTTGGGTAACAACGGCACAGAGCTACCTCCCGGAATGACGGCCAACAGGTTGTCCCAGCCGCCCCGCACCCCGCCGGCGTGCTTCTCAATCAATTCCCGCAGAGGGATGCCCATTTCCTCTTCCACATTGCATGGCGTGTTAACATGACCAGAGATACAGAAAATCTTGGTACCTGTATTGTTAGGGCGGCCAATGCCAGCGAACCACGCCCCGCCCCGGCGCAGAATTTCCGGCACCACCGCAATGGTTTCGACGTTGTTAATCGTTGTGGGGCAGCCGTAGAGGCCAACCCCGGCGGGGAACGGCGGCTTCAGGCGGGGTTGACCCTTGCGGCCCTCCAAGCTTTCCATCAGAGCCGTTTCCTCGCCGCAAATATACGCCCCCGCGCCCCGGTGCAGGTAGACATCGCAGTCCCAGCCGGAACCGCAGGCGTTCTTGCCGAGCAGCCCCGCCGCATAAGCCTCATCAATAGCAGCCGCGACGTTGCTGGCCTCATTGTAAAACTCACCCCGGATGTAGATATACACGGCCTTGGCCTGCATCGCAAAAGCCGCCATCAAGCACCCCTCCAGCAAACGATGCGGATCATGGCGGAGAATATCGCGGTCTTTACAGGTGCCAGGCTCGGACTCATCGGCATTAACAATAAGATAGTGTGGCCGCTCGCCGACCTCTTTCGGCATAAACGACCATTTCATGCCAGTGCCAAAGCCCGCGCCGCCGCGACCACGCAAGCCGCTGTCTTTAATGGCCTGAATAATGCCGTCCCGACCCAGCTCCAGCAGCTTTTTCGTGCCGTCCCACACGCCGCGCTGTTTTGCGCCCGCAAGGCGCCAATCGGCCTGGCCATAAAGGTTGGTAAAAATACGATCGGCGGGGTTCAGCATGGCCTTGTGCTACCACTGTTTGGATGAGGGATCAAGAAGCCCTGCTACGGGCACTGCGCCGCCTGCGCTGGTGCAGCCACAGGCCAACACCGCTCATGATCAGCACCAAAACAGCAATCCCGGCCATGATCCCGTCGCGCTGGGTGTGGGTGATGCCAAGGAGCTTATCAAAAAACTGGCCCTTGTGCAGGTTACTGAAACTCCACAACTCGGCTTTATGAAGCAGGGACACCCGCGCCGCCACTAAGCCCGCTTTGGCATCCACAAACACCAACCCGTCAGGGGTTTCGACCCGCCAGACCGGCAAGCGTTTATTAGCAAAACCGTATTCAGGACTGAACATCGGCACCAAGGTGGGCTTTCCAGTTTCTTGCTGCGCTATCGCCAGAGCAATCTCGCTATCAGCCATGGGCAACAATGCACCGGTATCCACCGAAAAATACTGCGTTCTTGTTTTTACGGATTTCCCCTTGTGATGGGCATGAGGATTATTACCTGCGGGTTTTTCCGCAGCAGGTATTGCCGTCTCCACTCGCCAGAAAAGCCCTAGCGGCGTATTGCTCAGCCGTATATCCGTTGCTGTTTCTATGCCTATCGGCAAGGACGTAACGAACGCCAGATTGATCCATGGAGCCTGTACGGGCGTTGCTGGTTTTGTTGTGCTTTGCACCCACAAGTGAAACAGGCCGCTGGTTGAGAAGGCCAGCACCGGAAGCCACACCACCCACGCCAAACGGCGGTGCAGCCCCCGCACTCCCTTGGGAGTATGAGGGCGTCTTAATACCCCCAGCAGAGCAATACCAAGGCACGCCATGGCCACTATGACCAGCATGGCGCAGGTGATAATCCCCAGCCGCACACCCTCAGCACTCTCTTCCAGAAATTTAAGAGTATGGATGTTCTGAAACAACCACAGCAGGGTTTGTTTATAAGGCGTGTTGATACTGCCCAGCTTGTCCCCAAAGGTATCCACATACACAACAAGGCCATCGGGCCGATCAAACGCCACCCGCCACACGGGAAGATATTTATTGATGGGCGGGTAGTTTTTATCAAAAGCGGTTTGCAGCGTCGAAGAAAGCACCTTAGCGGTTTTCTCGCCGCTGTAATGCCGCGCCAAGGCTTGGGCACGCTCTGCATCGGCTGTTGGCACTGGGGCACCTGTAACCGCATTAAAATACAAGCGTTCCGCTTGATTTTGCAACGTTACTTGATAATGCGGGGTACCTTCAACAGACACGAGCCTTAAAGCCGTGACGTTCTCAAAAGACAGGGTAGAGAGAGCTTTCGCCCCCTCTACCACAACCGTTTCCGGCGGCGGAGAAAACGCCGCTGGTTTGATGCCCGTAAAAGACAACAACGGGTGAATCAGCCCCGATGCCGCCCAGACGATCATGGCAACGCCGGCGATAACGCCAAGGCGCAGATGCCATTTATACAGTATCGCCAGCATCAGAACCTCACGATGATACCAGCAAAGGCACTAATCCCTTCGCCGGGGTAAAATACAGTGCTGTTTGATGAGTTTGCCTTGGTAATCGTGCTGAAATTGCTGATATACCTCTCATCTGTGAGGTTGCGGGCATCGGCAAAAAGGCTAACCCGTTCATTGATGTCATACCCCGCTTCTAGCCCAAGCACGGCATACCCTGGTGCATCGAGGGTATTGGCAAAATCGACTTCTGCCCCCACGGGTACCCATTCTAGATTTGGTGCAACATACCACCTTGCGGGATCAGTATAGCGCACCGCTGTTTTATAGAAATGCTCTGGCACCCCGGCGATGCGGTTGTCGCCGTATTGCGGATCGCCTTGGAAGGTAAAATCACTAAAGGTATAGGCGTTCTGCCATTTGATTGTTTTCGTGAGGTTCATATCAAGACCCAACTCTAGCCCTTGGTGAATGGTTTTATTGGCGTTGAAGGTGCTGGCAGGGATACCAGCGCCAGTGGTGTATTGCAGCATCTCGTCTTTCACCCAGGAGCGGTAAATACTCGCGTCCCAACTGTACCGGCTGTATGTGCCCCTCGTGCCAACTTCCGCCGTCCATGCCTGCTGTGCGTTCACGGGAATAAAGCCCGTGGTGCCGCTTTGGGTGAGTTCGGTAAACGTCGGCACCTCATTACTTTTGCTGACGTTGGCGTAGAACTGATTGCCTGCTACGGGTTCGTACAAGATACCCAGTTTGGGGTTAAAGGATTGATACACCCGATCGTCGCTGTCGCTGGGGTTTAGATTATCAAAACTCTCCCGCGATGCCCACGTCAACTGCGCGCCAGTTACCAAGGCAACAGGCTGGGTAATATAAAAATGGTTTTCGGCAAAAACGTTATACGTCTGGGATTTTTGATCAGAATCGCCAGTCAGCGTGCCGCGATTACCCCGCACGTTAGTATAGCGCAGCGCGTCCACTGTGCCCGCCTGAGCAATAAAACCCAACCGGTAACGGTTCTGATACTCACCCAAGGCATAGTTGCCTTTCAGTGTGCCAAACCCGCCGTAATCAAAAGTTTCCTGATCAACAACAATATTGATGGGATGGAACAAGTCTTTCATGTTCATAAACACGCCGCCTTCCAGTGTCTGCGCGGCGGACACCCGGTAGGCGGTTTTATTGGCAAGACGCAGGCTGCGAATATCGCGTTTTTGATCGCCGTTTTGCTGTGGAGGTGTACCAGTTACCTGTGCAGGGTTAGCTTTGTTGGGGTTATGCAACGCATCAAAGCGACTGAGAGTACCGGGAAGTTCCTGCTCAATCGCATTAGCACTCAGGTAGAAACGTGTTTCCAGATTATCCCGCAGCTTGATGCCGTAATTGCTGTTGAACTTCACGCTGGACTGTTCGCTGTGCTGGCGGAAGCCGTTGCTAGAGGTGGTGGTGAGGCTTGCAAACGCATCTTGATTGCCCGAAACAACCCCGCTGCGAAAATTGGCGCGGTAGGTGTTTTCCGAACCCGCCTCAACCCGCGCCTGATTGCCCGGGGCGGAATACCCTGTGGGGGAGACTAGGTTAATGGCCCCGCCCAAGCTGTTGCCGCCGTAGGCCAGCGCGTTGCCGCCCTTGTACACCTCAATGTATTGCAGCGCGAGGGGATCAGCCTCCTGAAAATCCCCCGCGCCATCGGCCAGGTTAAACGGCACCCCGTCCTGGAGCAGGGTAATCCCCCGCATGTGAAAGCCCCTAGAGATGCCTGAACCGCGAATGGACAGCCGCACTTCCTCACCAAAGCGTTTTTGTGCGTACACGCCGGGAACAAAGGACAGTGTGTCCTGAAAATTCTGGATATACTTTTTCTCAATATCATTAAGCGGCACCAACGCCACGCCGCCGGGCGTTTGTCGGATAGCGCGTTCCGCGGCGGCAACCGTCGGAACGGTATTGCTTTGAACCAGATTCCCTTGGGTAATCGTCAAATACGGCTCTTCTTTTTTTGCG
Organism: Holosporales bacterium; assembly: GCA_046338525.1. GTDB lineage: Bacteria > Pseudomonadota > Alphaproteobacteria > JAJTHO01 > JAJTHO01 > JBKCUA01. The sequence continues at coordinate 1,116 of JBKDWF010000035.1, read as the reverse complement.
GTTTGCGCTGCCGCAGGCGTAGCCTGAAGTGCCATTAATAACGCAAGGATGGATACGCCACTTTTAAGGCGGCAAAGGGTTATCGTCATGAAAATTCTCCTGAAAATGATAAAAGGCCGCACCTAGAGGGTACAGCAATACACAGTCGTCAGGAGAACAGGGGCGGCGCACGCGGCGGCGCGGTCTTACGCAACACCGCCGTGGCCGGGTGGGCGGCAGGTGCGGCGGATAATGGTAGTGTATACGCACCCGTCAACACCACCTGAGCCATCGGATCAACAGGGGCGATAGCGTGGGCGTTAACAGAGAACACGCATAGGGATTTGTGGGCGGTTTGTTTTTGCGAGTCTTTTTTTACGGGCTGGCCATTGTCATCCACCGTGATGGTTTGCGGGCCGTAGCCGGTACAGATAACAATGCTGAAAAAACGCCCGGTTTCTGAGGAACTGGGCATATATCCCATGGGAATGAGGCTGCTAAACAGAATGCTTGCAACAAGAAGCCATGTTAAAACACGCATGCAATTGCCACTATAGAAACGTCATTCTTGCAGTCCAGTGCTTTTTCCAAGCCGTACCAATAATGGCCTGTCCGCCTCCAGCACCGGCAACCTCGCCGCCTCTGCCGCCGTCACCCACTGCACCGCTTGGCCTTCCTGCCCCAAGGGTGTGCCCGCCCACGTAGCGCAAGTGTACAGTAGTAAAATAACATCGTATTCCGGATAACGGTGGGTCACAAACGTCCACGGAATGAGGTGCTGGATTAGAACGGTGATGCCTAGCTCTTCGGCAAGTTCCCGCACCAGTGCCTCCTCCGGAAGCTCACCCGGCGCAACCTTGCCGCCGGGAAACTCCCACTGCCCTGCGTAGGCTTTGCCTAAAGGCCGTTGCGATAACAAAAACCGATTATCCTGTGCGCGTAATACTGCGCCAACAACGAAGAGCGGAGAGAGGTTCATGCTCTCTTTCTAAAACTGCCACAATACCTTTGACAACCTTATCCTTGCTCTCTACCAGCATCTCCAGCGAGAGGATTTCCCATGTGCTGGAGTGGCGAAGCATCAGCGGTATTAGCCGCCGTTGGTCTGGGTAGCACCCTGTGGGCTTCCACCAAAGG
>JBKDWF010000070.1:0-9599 GCA_046338525.1 Holosporales bacterium | reverse complement strand
GGGGTTCTAGTTCAGTTGTCGTCTGCACTAGGGGATGTATGGGGGGGCCGTAGGTTACGTTATAGTTGATGGTTTTTGGTATCGGGTTGTGGTTTTGTATCACCTTGCCCAACTGGCGGCGCAGGTGCACCACGTCCACATTGGCATCATAAATATTAATACCGTCGAGCAAAATACTGCCCGTGACCCGGCAATCGGTAATCACGTCGTTCATCCGGTTGAGGCAGCGCAAAAACGTTGATTTGCCGCAGCCCGACGGGCCGATAAGGGCCGTGACTTGGCACGCGGCAATGGGTAGGCTGATGTTAAACAACGCCTGCTTCTGGCCGTAGAAAACGCAAACATCGGTAACACTAAAGGGTGGGGTTGTGCTGCTCATCTTACCATTTTCGTTCAAACTTCTTGCGAAGGTAGATTGCCGCCGCGTTCATGACCAGCAAAAACAGCAGCAATACCAAAATCGCGGCGGCGGTTTTTTCGGCAAAGGCCCGTTCCGGGCTGTCTGCCCATAAGAAAATTTGCACGGGCAGGACGGTGGTGGGGTCAAGCAGGCCGCCCGGCACATCGGCAATAAAAGCCACCATGCCGATCATGAGCAGTGGTGCGGTCTCCCCCAACGCCCGCGCCATGCCGATAATCGTTCCGGTCATGATGCCGGGAAGGGCATAGGGGACGACGTGGTGAAAGGCGACTTGAACCTGATTTGCCCCCAAGGCTTGGGCTGCTTGGCGCAGCGTCGCCGGCACGGAACGCAGCGCGGCTCTCGTGGCAATCACAATGATGGGCATGGTCATGAGAGCCAGCACCAACCCGCCCACCAAGGCTGCGGATCGAGGGAGGCTAAAAACCTGTAAGAACAAAAACAACCCCAGCAATCCATACACCACCGACGGTACGGCCACGAGGTTGTTGATGTTAATCTCTAAAAAGGCGGCCAGGCGACCTTTTTTGGCAAATTCTTCGAGATAGACAGCGGCTAAAACCCCGAGCGGAAAAGCCACCAAAAACGTGACCAGCATCGTCCAAAAAGAACCGATCAGTGCCCCGCGAATGCCGGCACTGTCAGGGTTTCGGCTGTCGGCGTTGAAGAAGAGGTTGGTATTAAAGCTGGTTTTGACGGCATTGGTGCGCTCAAGCTCATTTAAAAAAGTTTGCTGAAGCTCATTAATGCGGCCAAGTGCAGTTTGATGACGGTAATATTTATAATATTGATCCACGTCGTCACTGGCAGGGAGCCATATTTTTTGTTCGCTACCTGTAGTCGCTTTCGCATAAAGATCGGCGGCGTTGGGGCTGAAAAGCCCCAAGAGTTGTCGGCGTTCAGGTGTGCCCCCCTCAAGGCCAAGCTGGATTTGTAAGGCGCGGGCTAGGGCTTGGCGGGGGGATAGACCATCGGGGATGGGACGCTCAATCACCACGGCCAGACTGGTGCTTCGTAGCGCGGGGAGGGCTGTGAGGGTGACGCTCCCAATAAGCAAAATCAGCATCAGAAAGGTAAAACTGATGGAAGCGATACCGCACAGGGCAAAAACCCGCTCACGGCGTTGGCGCCGCCGCCGGTGTGTAGAAGCGGTTTCGTCTAGGGTTTTATTCATAACGCTTTCTATATTTGCGGACGATTCGCAAGGCCCAGATGTTGAGCATTAAGGTTACGCAAAACAAGCAAAATCCTAGCGCATAGGCGGCCAAGGTTTTGGGACTGTCAAATTCTTGATCCCCGACTAAGAGAGAGACAATCTGTACCGTGACGGTTGTGGTGGCGGTAAGAGGATTCAGACTAAGGTTGGCAGCCATCCCGGCGGCCATAACCACGATCATGGTTTCCCCGGCGGCGCGAGAGACGGCCAGTAAGATCGCCGCCATAACGCCGGGCATGGCCGAGGGCAGAACAACATGGCGAATGGTCTCGTACCGGGTGGCCCCCATAGCGGAGGAGCCGTCGCGCAGGGTTTGCGGCACGGCATGAATAACATCATCGGATAGAGATGAAATAAAAGGAATTATCATGATGCCAATAACCAAGCCTGCAGCCAGAGCACTTTCGGACGTCACGTCTATGCCAATCGCCGCGCCGCTGTTTTGCAGTAAGGGGCCAACAAAGGCAATGGCGAAAAAGCCATACACGACGGTGGGCACTCCGGCCAGTATCTCCAAGCCAGGTTTGGCTATGGATCGGAGGCGTTTTGGCGCGTATTCGTTCAAGAATAATGCAATCGTTACCCCCGTCGGCACGGCTAATAATAGAGCAATGACCGTCACTTGGAAAGTACCCCAGAACAGCGGCACAAAGCCAAAGCTGCCCGATCCCGCTATTTGATCGGTACGAAGGGCAAGTTGCGGACTCCAGTGCAGTCCAAACAGGGCATCATTAAGAGGGACAATGTTGAAAAATTTGATAGCTTCAATAAGCAATGTGCCGATGATACAAAAGGTAGTTAACACTGCCACTGCTGCTGCTGCAAACAAGATGGTGTGGACGAGCATTCCTACAATTTGGGTGCGCCGCCAAAAGCGATTACCAGAGCGCAACAGGAACGATGTATCCGGCATGTTTAGTTCCGGGGTGAACCGCCCCCGCCAACTCTTGGGGTGCCGCGCTGGTCTAGGGTTTCTCCGGCATCAACAATAGCACGTTGAGCACCCCGAAGTTCGGGCAGTAGGGGAATAAGCCCTCGCTCAATAAGATAGCCTTCCTCACCCAATGCATCTTCTGAGACATAGAAACGCAAAAAATCTTTCAGGCCGGGAATCTTGTCGAAATGCTGTTTCTTGGCATAAAGGTGCAATGAGCGAGCCACTGTGTAACGACCGTCTAAGATGGCGTTAAACTCTGGGGCGATGCCATTTATTTTTGCCGCCTGTAGGGTGTCCCGGTTCTGTTCATAATAGCTATAACCTAGAATTCCTAGGGCGTGCTTGTTGGCTTGGAGGCGCTGGATAATGACATTGTCGTTCTCGCCGCTTTCGATAAAAGCACCATCTTCACGCAAGGTTCCACAAGCTTGGTGCCGCTGAACGGCGGGTAATGCAGTGATCTCGGGAAAGTGAGTGCAGCCAACATCAAGCACCAGTTCAATAAAAGCATCCCGAGTGCCCGAGGTTGGGGGAGGACCGTACACAAGGATAGGCTCTGCCGGGAATTTAGGATTAATATCTTTCCATCGCTTGTTGGGGTTGGCTACAAGCTTGCCGTTTACGGGAACCTGCTTAGCTAAGGCCAAAAAAAGTTCTTTGTGAGTTAAATCAAAGGCTACATCGTGTTTGCTGTGGGCAAACGCGATACCATCAAAACCGATACTGATCTCAATAATATCGGTGACACCGTTTTTGCGGCATTCGCTGCGTTCGCTATCTTTAATTGCACGACTGGCATTGGCAATGTCTGGGGTGTCATTTCCAAGGCCTGCACAGAAAAGTTTTATCCCCGCTCCAGTTCCGGTGGCTTCAACAATCGGCGTTTTGTATTTGCCGGCCTTGCCGAAGCTTTCGGCAACCGCGCTGGTGAAGGGGTAAACCGTCGATGAACCAACAACACGAATTTGTTGGCGCCCCCAAGCCGCTGGAGCATGAATCCCGATGAAGAAGGTAAGGATAATGAAACACATCAAGACTCGACTCATATGCTATCCTTGGGCAAAATTAGAACTGGGCATCTCCATTACCTAGCTGCTCTTAGAAGTATTGGCAAGATTGGAAAATAAATTTGGAAAATGCCTTTATTTTTAAATATTTGTTAATTTTTTCTTTACCATAGCTATAGTATAAGTGTAGAAACCCGCTTTAATGTGGGAGAGGCTCCGCATGGTTGTTTTAAAAACGAAAGCTTTAAGACCTGCATTGGGTGCTATAGTCCCGGCTGGTGCCAATCCTGCGAGCTTGGTGATCTTGTTGGTAGTATCAGCTCTAACATTTGTCGGTGGATGGTTGATTAATCAAAATCAACGTTTTGAAGAGCTTGTGGCGACCGAAGAAAGTCAGGGGCTTAATGAGGAGTCGCTGAAAAGTGCCCGGGCAATCCCGGTGCCTCCGTCCAGTTTGCCAAAACGGCAATCTGCTGCCTTGGTGGATTTAGCCCGTTTTTTTGGTGGAAACATTGATGTTTTAGTGGAAGTTCCGGTGCGGGCGCGACCCGGGGATACCTTGCTATCGGTGTTGCAGCAAGGTGGGGTCGATCGGTTGGAGGCGCATCTAGCAATTAAATCATTATCTCGTGTTTGGAATCCCCGTGACTTACAGCCTGGCCTGGAAGTTGGCGTGGTGTACCGCAATGGTGATAATGCGGGTGATAGCCGTCGTTTTGTGGGCCTATATTTTAGGCCAGACTACGATAAAGATGTTGTTCTGTATAGAGATTCTCAAGATTCTTTTGCTGGTGAAGTGCTGGAGCGCCCCCTGACCCGAAGCTTGGCTTTTGGGTCTAGCGTTGTCCAGAGCAGTCTGTTTGATGCTGGGACTGCGGCGCGTATTCCGGTAGGGGTTTTGATTGAAATGATCCAGGCTTTTAGCTATTCCGTTGACTTTCAACGTGATTTGCAACAAGGCGATCATTTTGAATTGGTCTATGAGAAATTTAGTGAACCAAATGGTAATGTCGCGCGTACCGGTAAGATATTATACGCAGGAATGAACCTGTCCGGAAAGTGGCAGAAGATATACCATTATAGTGATCCCAAGTCACGGGTGAGTGAGTTTTTTGATGCCACCGGTCAGAGCATCAAGCGTGCGTTGTTGCGTACGCCTATTGACGGGGCACGGATGAGTTCTGGATTTGGGATGCGTCAGCATCCGGTGTTGGGCTATTCTACTTTCCACAAAGGGATAGACTTTGCGGCGCCCACGGGCACGCCGATTCGGGCGGCGGGTTCTGGAGAAATTGAAAAAGCAAGTGTTTTTGGTGCTTATGGTAATTATGTTCGTATTCGCCATAATAAAGAATTTAGTACTGCCTATGCTCACCTGAGTCGGTATCGCACTGGTATTAAGCCAGGCGTGAAGGTTAAACAAGGTGATATCATTGGTTATGTCGGTTCTACTGGGCGTTCTACTGGACCACACCTGCACTATGAAATTTTGCGAGGCGGCACGCAGATTAATCCGGCGAAAGTAAACCTGCCAACGGGAATTCAGCTATCTGGTGCTGAACTGAAAGCATTTCGGACGAGCATTGACGAAATGAACGCCAAGCTGGAGCTGTACCGCAATGAGGCATCCTCGAACGTAGCCGACAACAGCACTACTTCAGTTCGTTAATGGCGTATCTGCCCAGTGGGGAAAGGTGCTTTTTTCATGGGGATTGTTGAGCCAATCTTCTATTTTTTGGGCATAAGACGGTAGCCGCTCGGCAAGCGCCGGAATAGGAACGCCAAACGCTTCTTGTAGAGATGCCCAACTATCATCTTGTTTTAAGGCGCGATCGTAAAGGATAATGCGGCCATAAAAGATGGCGACCAAATCTTTGACCCTCTTTCCTACGGAGAGATCGCCGACCCCTAATTCCCGGGCACTTGCGTCCAAATCGTTGGCGAATAAGGCCATGAGGGTATTGGCTCGGGCATCACCTTTTAGTCCACGCAAGACCAGCCAGAGGTGCAGATTCAAAGCTTCAAACCGTCCCGCCGGGGTATCGGGCACTGAAAAAGGCGGCCTATAAAGCCGGGAGTCCCGGGCGGCACCAACAATTTGAGTATAGAGAACCTGTGCGGTTGACCTCTTGTGTCTCCAACTAAGGCGCGCTAATAGCGTAAACACGTTGCATCTCATGAGAAGCTTACCTATGCCGTTTTGGCGCTTATTGGCAATTGTTTTTCTATTGACGGCTTGTGCTGGCAAAATTGATCAGCGGGGCAATGCCCTTGACCCTGATGGTGTTGCTGGCCTAAAGCCCGGGGTTAGCACTAAAAGTGATGTGTTGTTGGCCTTTGGTAGCCCATCATCGGTCAGTACCTTTGACTCTAATATCTGGTACTATATTAGCCAAAAAACGGAACGCCGTGCCTTTTTGCACCCTAAAGTGACGGATCAATACATTTTGGCGTTGAGTTTTGATGGAGCCGAAAAACTCGATGCCCTCTACGCAACCGGTTTTGATCAATATCAAGAGCTTGAAACAATCAAGAAAGCCACCCCTACAGCGGGTAAAAAAATGAGCATTTTAGAACAGTTAGTAGGTAATGTGGGGCGGTTTAATAAAGGCAAAACAGGAAAGAAATAATTATGGCGGGTCATTCCCAGTTCAAGAATATCATGTATCGCAAGGGCGCCCAAGATGCCAAGCGTGCCCGGCTTTTTACCAAAATTATTCGGGAGATTACTGTCTCTATCAAAAATGGCCTGCCTGATCCCGGTTCAAACCCTCGGTTGCGGGCGGCCTTACTCTTGGCGCGGCAGGAAAACATGCCTAAAGACAATGTTGAACGAGCCATTAAAAAAGCCACCGAAGGCATCGATGGTGCCAACTATGAGGATATTCGCTATGAGGGGTACGGGGCTAGCGGTGTTGCAGTCATTGTCGAGGCACTGACAGACAACCGCAATCGTACGGCTAGCGAGATTCGCTCCTTGTTCAACAAATATGGGGGTTCTTTAGGGGAAAGCGGCAGTGTTTCTTTTTTGTTCCAGCGTGTAGGCCAGATTGTTTACCCCGGCAATGTTGCCAGTGCTGAGACCGTTTTCGATGCGGCTCTTGAGGTGGGGGCGGATAATGTGGAGAGTAGTGCCGACCAGCATTTGATTTCCACCGCGCCGGATGATCTCCACGCCGTTCGTGATGGGTTAGAGGCGAAGTTCGGCGCGCCGGCTTCGGCCGCTTTTGTCTGGGTACCGCAAACAACCGTGGCGTTGGCGGGGGATGCGGCGGTGCCGGTGCTTAAAATGCTGGACGCACTGGATGATCTCGATGATGTGCAGCAGGTTTTTTCAAACTTAGATGCCGATGACGCAGCGCTAAGCAAGGCATTTTGAGGATTAGTTTTTTTTGATAGACAGGCTTAATCGGTAGTGATTTTCTAAGGTAATGCTTTGCATTGTCCAGCTAGGCGGCGGGATTAACATTGATAGTTGTCGGGATTTCAAAACGCTTAGTCCGGATGCCTTGGCAAAGGCTTCTCGCCTTGTCCAGAGGGTGAAGAACAAGGCACGTTGATCGGGTTCAGCACTTAATGCCGTCTGTTCATCAGGGGCAAACAGTCGTTGGGCAACGGCGGCGATGCGTATCGATCGGCGTGTGTCTTCGATGTCGATGCCAATAGAGGGTGTTTTGGCAATGGCGCAAACGGCTCGGTTGTCGCAGTGGCTGAGACTGAAAAACAAGGGTTCTGCTAGTGCTGGTGCAAGGACAGTGGGGCGACCGGTTCCCGGCAGGCTGATCCCCCATCCGCTTGAAGCCACGCTAGCATGGCGAGACAGACTTGTGCGTACAAGCCATCGTCCCCAAGCAAAAGTTTGTTGTCTTGTCGGGGCGGTGAGTGTTTGCAAAAAAGCTTGTTCTGCTGGGGATAAAATTTCCAACCAAGGCATACCCGTTGTCCATGAAACGCTATACGCGCCGAGTAAGGCTGAACTTTTCTGTAATGGAATAGAGGTAAGCACACGTTATCTTTGATTAAATATGGTGCGTTTATTATATTGACATAAGGCTGAGAGATAAAGGATTAACAAGAGATGAGAACATTTGGTTGTATGGGAATGCTGTTTGGGATGCTCATGGGATTACCTGCCCTAGCGCAGCAATCCCCCGGCTTAGTGGAACGTCAAGATGGTTTGGAGCGCGAACAGCGCGCCTTGACCGATACGACAGAGCAATTGCGCTTTCGGTTGGAGCAAGTGGAACGCCGTCTCCAAACTCTAGAAGGTGCAAAAGCCAATACGCCGTCCGTTGTAGCACCATTGAATCCGCCCGTGCCTGCGCCTGGGACAGCAGGGTCAACCCCCACCGTGCCGGCAACCGATGCAGCCGCCGACCCGTCTGGTACCCTGACTTTGTCAGCAACAGAGTTATATAATGAAGCGTTCACCAGTTTGCGGCAGCAGGATTATCTGGCAGCGGAACGAGGATTTACCCAGTTTCTAACTCGGTTTCCTAAGGATAATCTAGCCTCAAACTCCCGATATTGGTTGGCAGAGACGTTTTATGTTCGCGGGGATTACACCCGTTCGGCGGAGGAGTTTTTGACCTCTTATCGGACGTTTCCAAAAGCCAGCAAAGCGGCAGAGAGTCTTGCGAAATTGGGTCTTTCCTTGGCCGCTTTAGGCAATAAACCTGATGCTTGCCGGGCATATGGCCGCTTTGCGAAAGAGTACCCCGATGCTTCGGAGGCGTTGCGGCAACGGGTACTTAATGAGCGTAAAAATCTTGACTGTCCTTGAACCGATAACAGCCAAGGAATTTTTGGCCGTGCTGCCTGTTACCTTGGGCGATAAAGTTGCCGTGGGGGTGTCGGGCGGGTCAGATAGCATGGCATTGGCTTTATTGCTGAATCAGGTACGGCCAGGCGCAGTGCAGGCGGTTATTGTCGATCATCGGCTACGTTCCCAAAGCAATAAGGAAGCAACTCTAGCACAGCGTTGGCTTGGTCAGCGGGGTGTTGCTGCAACTGTTGTTACTGTGTTCGTGAAGAATAAAGGCAATACGTTGGAACAGGCGCGCATTGCCCGCGGTCAAGCGTTGCGAAAATATTGTTATGAGGCAGGGATAAATCAACTTTTTCTTGCTCATCATCAAGATGATCAGGCGGAAACCGTGTGGTTACGGTTATGCCGGGGTACAGGGGTGTCTGGCCTTGCCGCTATGCGGCCTCAATGTGTTGAAGATGGTATTACGGTGGTGCGGCCTTTGTTGGGTGTAGAAAAAGCAAGGTTGGAGGCTACCTGTATGGCGTTTGGGCAGGCTTGGATTTCTGAGCCTAGCAATTTTGGTGATACCCAACGGGCGGCGATGCGGGTCTTGCCGGATACTCTCTTGCCCTCAACATCACGTCTTGCTGGCCTTGCCCAAAGTGCGAGTGCTGTGGAAGATGTCATGGCAGATGTGGTGACCAAAGCCAAGGCTGCGGCATTTGAGAGCCTGAACCCTGAGGTACAGAGAAGGTTATTGTTGGATAAGCTGCGTCATCACGCACCAAGATATCGTCCTAGAGCTAGAGCGATTGCGGAAATGCAGCGACGTCTGCAACAGGGTAAGAGTGGTGAGTTAGCCGGTGTTCGGTTTACGCTGGAAGGCTAATACTAATTTACAGTCTATTGAGTAATTTAAAAACCCGATATCTGCAGTAAATATAGTGTGTTTTTCTTGCTATTATTCTCGAACTTATAACGCCCTAATCCGCTGCCTTACGGCGGCTATCTCTCCCGAGAGGCTACCCCATACACACAAGTCTCATGAGCCTATGGAAGGGCGCGGTGCAACTCCCTCTCCCGCGCAGCGGGGGAGGGCCGGGGAGGGGGTGAAAAGCCATTGGTTTTTCTTATTTTAAACACCCCCTTCCTCACCTTCCCCCGCTGCGCGGGAGAAGGAGGCAACGGGCGGCGGCGTTATACCCCGATAATGCTGGAATAGAGCCAATTTCAGGGCTTGTGTGCATAGGGTAGGCCGAAAGGAGAGG
>JBKDWF010000005.1:0-2535 GCA_046338525.1 Holosporales bacterium | reverse complement strand
CAACTGAAGCAACACCAACACCCCGTACTCACAAGGACTTGTGGAGAAGATTTGGGGCTTTCACTGCCATGGTGTTGGTCGCCGCTGGGGCCTCTTTTACGAAACACATCACAGCACCCGATAACGCATCAAAAATCTGTGATGCCAATGGCGACGTCAAGGCTGAATTGGTTGCCGCCATTAAGGACAAAAACGGGGGGGTAGCGGGTGGGCAGAAAGCAGCGATAGACGCTTATGGTGGTAGTTACGAAACCCTAGCGGCTGCCAATAAATTATACGCTGAAGGTGGAGCACAAGGACTTATCAACGCTTTACAGGGTCGTTGTGCTTTTCGGTAACAACATCCATCTTTACCGCCGCCCCGTCAGCCCCACCACAATCCCGGCGATAATTCCTCCAAAACCAATCGCGTAATAATCTTGCCATGCTTCGTGTAAAAGGAGCATGGCAAAGACGCTGGTGAACATCGGCATGACGTAATACAACATGGTGGTGCGTACTGGCCCGATGACAGAAATAGTATAATTCCAGAGCAGCCACGCCACCGCCGAGGAGGCTACCCCGGCGTACAGATACACCCCCCAGGCGGTGAGGGTAAACGGCGTGGGGGCGACAACAAGGGCTTCGTACAGGTAAAACGGGATGAGGCTCACCATGCCGATGCCGACAATCACCGTCAAAAACGCCATCTGCCCCAAGCCGTGGGGGCGATAGCGCAAACAGGCCGAATACAGCCCCCAGCATAACGCCCCGGCCAAGGCCAAGCCATCCCCGGCCCCAATCCCTTCAGAAAACAACAGCCACGGCGCGCCGTGGCCCAGCACCACCGACGCCCCCAGCAAGGCCAGCAAAACCGCCGCCAGCCGCCGCTTGGTCAGGGCGTCATGGCCTAAAATCCCGGCCAAAAACAGCGTCCAGATAGGGGCCGTCGCCGCCATCAAGGAAATATGGTGCGCCGTGGTATGATGCCCGGCCATGTAAATCAGGGTGTTAAATGCGCCCACCCCCACCACGCCTAAAAAGAGCATCAGCTTCCACGCTTTCAGAAACTCGGCCTTATGCCGCTTGATGCCCGGCCACCCCAGCGGCAGCAACACCACAAACGCCACCACCCACCGCCAGAACGCAAAAGCCATGGGCGGCATCCATTCATGCACCCCCCGCGCCAGAATGAAATTGCCCGACCATAAAAAACACGCCCCCAAGGCGGACAACACCGCTAGCAACACAAGATTTTTAGGGGCAATTGTCGTCATGGGTCAGGGCCTTTTCAGGGACAGACCCTAGCGCGGCTTTTCCTGAAACACCACGGTTGTTGCCTCAATAAAACGCGGCGCGTCCTTGATGGGGAACAAGCTGCGCACCTGCCGCCAGAACGCCGCATCAAAGAGCCACCAGCGTTTATTGATGCGACGAGACCAGCGAAGTGCCCGCCCGGCAGCATGGCGGACAGCATAACTTTGTAGGCGCCCAGATGTTGACGGAAATTGCCTCAAAAATGAGGCCAGTGCCCTATTTAAATTACCTAATTCTCGAGCTCGGTTTCCGGACACCCGACCTTCCACAATTGGGGTTGCATGCACTAGAATATCATCCAGTTCAATAAATGCTCCCAACCTAGCTAGGCGTAAATTAAGGGTATAATCTTGAATAAACGCTACTTCCGGTGCTGGATCACAACCCTCACATGCTTGCAATGCTGCCCGGCGCACTAATACTTGCGATGGATTAAACAAATGATTCTTGAAAATACGCGGCAGGGGATTGGTGTATATTCGTTCTCCAGTCCCAATAGGCAGACGAGGTGCACTAAAGGATTCAACAACATCATTGCTGGTCACACCCCCAATAGCAGCAAATGCCGCGACAGCTTCGGGATACTTTGCCAATACCGTTAATAGTCGCAGCACAGCCTGGGGATGCAACACATCATCGGCATCTAGCAGTTTGACATACTCGCCCGTTGCTGCCTCAATACCGGTGTTCGTTGCACTGGCTGGCCCTTGATTTTTTTGAGTAATAATTTTTACGTTTGGCCATCCAGCGGTCATATCGTGAATCACGGCGACTGAATTATCGCTAGAGCCATCGTGTCAGCGCAAATAAAAAATGTCCGCCCTCTGCCAAAAAAAAATGTCCGCGAGGGTGGGCGCGTTATCCACAAATCCACAGCCCCAATAGCGCCGCGTTTATGCGCACTTTGTGGGGGCTGTGGAGCTTGTGGGTAACGCGGGCTGGGTGGGTTTAAAGAGAAGCAGAGTGTCAACGGCTGCGTTGAGATTTTTGTCTGATGCGGTTTCCGGGGCGAGGGTGAGACCTAGATAGTCATGTTCTATAGTCTTGTTTTCGAATAAAATTTTTGTGACGCCTGAGGGCAGTTCATAAACGGTAATCCTGGCACGGCGCAAGCGGTGTCCGGCACCAACATTGCGGAGGCGGTACAGCCGTCTGTTGAGAGTGAATTGGAGGTTTTTGCTGACCTTGCGTTGGTGTTTTTTGCATAGAATCAGGCTTATATCGACGTTTGTGGGTAAG
>JBKDWF010000027.1:0-10662 GCA_046338525.1 Holosporales bacterium | reverse complement strand
CGCACGAATCTGCTCCCTAAGACCAGCGACCTCTTGCTCCAATTCCGCGATCTTCTTGTCACGTTCATCCATTCAAACTGCTTATAGGCATTATTATCTTTTTCAAATGATTATTTGGGATACCTGGGGAGTTACATATATATACCAAAAGCAATCAAAATAATTGGGTGGTTTTTATCATGGTGGGGTAAAAATATTCTTTAGAGTTGACCATGGCGGTACTATACTCCTTGCACATGAAAAATATGCAAGGGATTCGCTCAAGCGCCGCGCGGGCTGTACCGCTCGCAAGATTGAGAGGGGAAGTCTTGATGTGCGAGCGGTATATGAACCTCCTATGATTCTTGTCACCGATATCGAGGGCACCACAACGCCGATAACCTTTGTTAAGGATGTCCTATTCCCGTACGCACAGAAATATTTGCCTGATTTTGTCCGAATCCACGCCGAAACCCCGGCGGTCGCCGGTGCATTGGCTGAGGTTCGCGCTATGCTAGACAATCCCAATGCAAGTCTTTCTGAATGCGTGGATATTTTGGACGATCAAATGCGCCGAGATGTTAAGGCAACCCCATTAAAAACACTGCAAGGTCTTGTGTGGGAAGAGGGTTATCGTTGCGGTAATTTTCTTGCCCCGATATACGCGGATGTGTTGCCTTTATTAGAGCGGGCGCGGGCAAAAAACGTGCCGGTGTATGTGTATTCGTCTGGCTCTATCGCGGCTCAAAAACTGCTTTTTAGTTATACCGATAAGGGCAATTTGATGGAGTATTTCAAAGATTATTTTGACACGACAAGTGGCCTTAAAACCGACGCATCTTCTTATAAAAGGATTGCGGCTGTGCTTGGTGTGGTAAACCTTCAAGACATTTTGTTTCTTTCCGATAGTATCGCTGAGGTTGCGGCGGCACGGGACGCTGGGTGGAAGGCACTTCAGGTGTTTCGTGATGGTTTGGCAACTAGTGATGGAATAACCTCTTTTGAAGGCGTATTAGTGTGAGCAATCCTCGCGTCGCGGCGCGCAAAAGGCGTAGTGCTAGAGATTGGAAGCGATTATGGCGCAACCTGCGGCTGGCGCTGTGGATAGTGTTTATAGGTGGTTTTGGCGTGTGGTTTATCAGAGCCGATGTGCCCGGACAGGTTTACCAGGGTCTTTTAAACGCAACAGCGCAAACAGGCCTCAAGGTTCGGCAGATAACCATTGAAGGCAATAGTCGTACGGATGCCGCGATTATCAGGCGGCTTCTGGGGGTTACACTAGGTGATGCCCTGCCGGGTTTCGATCCGCATCGGGCGATGCTTCGGTTGAGCGAATTGCCTTGGGTGGCGAAGGCGCGGGTAGAACGCCTTGCCCCGGACACAATTAGAATTGTCATCGAAGAACGTGTGCCTATGGCGCTTTGGCAACGGGGGCACCGTTTATATTTACTGGATAATGCAGGCTCTGTCATTGTGGAAAAGCCGGAAGGGCAGTTTGATTCGCTTATCTTACTGGTGGGTGATGGTGCGCCAGGCGCGGCAAAAGAATTGTTGGGGTTATTGGCGCAGCATCCGGCCCTTCGGGCACGGGTAACGTCGGCAGTACGGGTGAGTGAGCGACGCTGGAATCTATTTTTTGATCACAGGATTGAGGTTCGCCTGCCGGAGGAAAACACCCAAAAAGCTTGGAATACGTTGGCTAGGCTAGTAAGCACCAGTGATATTTTAAGCGGACGACTAGAGCGGATCGACTTGCGCCTTTCCGATCGCATCATTACAAAGGCGGCTCAATCCGGGGAAAAAACATCCCCTTAGGGAATTTTGCATGGCTAAGATTGCACACACGTTACTTGCGGCTGTTGATGTGGGTAGCTCTAAAATTTGTGCAATGATCGCGCTGGATCGTCCCGGACAGCCTATGGAGATTGTGGGTATTGGCCATGCGGCATCGGGAGGTGTTAAAGGCAGTGTGGTGGTTGATCTCGATGCCGCCCAGCATGCCATTGGCCGTGCAGTGCAAGAAGCCGAAGATGCGACAGGGGAACGATTAACTTCTGTGGTAATTAATATTTCTGGGGGCGGCATTACGTCACAGCGCATGCTTGTTCATCGCAACATTGAAGACGAAGAAATTACGGTTATGGACACGGCCGCCTTGCTGGCTACTGCGGTGCCGGAAGCAGTAGCGGAAAGGCTTTTACTTCATAAGCTTGCGGTTCAATACACCCTTAATGATACTATTGTGGTGGATGACCCAAAAGGTATGACGGCACAGAAATTGTCGGCAGACGTGCATCTTGTGCACACAGATAAAACGGTAGCAACAACCTTGGTTCGGGCAGTGCGGGGCTGTCATCTTGAAGTCGCAAGTCTGGTGGCCTCACCCTATGCCTCGGCCTTGTCGTGCCTAGTCGAGGATGAGCGGCAATTGGGAGCCACGGTCATCGACATGGGGGCGGGCACCACGACGGTGGCGGTGTTTCAAGGTGGTGTTTTACTCTACCTTGCTGCGATTCCCGTGGGTGGGCATCATATTACGATGGATATTGCGCGGGGGCTTTCCACCAGCGTGGTGGACGCCGAACGCATTAAAGTGTTGCACGGATCGGCGTTGGCGAACACCCTAGACGACAGGGATATTCTTGAAATTCCCATTGTCGGTGAAACCGACAAAACCCACACCAGTCATGTTCCAAGATCATATTTAACCCGCATTATCCAGCCGCGCATCGAGGAAACCTTTGAGATGGTGCGGGCATTGCTGGAAGCGGCAGAACTCGATCGTGCCGCGGGTCGTCTTGTGGTGCTCACCGGGGGCGGGGCGCAACTGCCCGGGGTGCGTGATGCTGCCGCACAAATTTTAGAGAAAAAAGTCCGTCTAGGTCGGCCTTATGGTTTGGCTGGGCTGCCTGCGGAATGTCAGGGCGCGGCGTTTGCAACGGTGACGGGGTTGCTCCGATACGCACAGATGCCCACGGCGGATTCGGTGCGGTTGCCAAACGCGAACCGGCGGCGGCGGGATAGTGCAGCGGCACGTTCGGTTCCTTTAGGCGGGTCACGGTTGGCGAGGGCGGTGGGGTGGTTGAGGGAGAATTTTTAGAGGTTTGCAGTAAAACTTTTTTATGGTATAAGCCTAACAATATGATTTCCGTTGAATCCTCCACCAACATTCTTCCCCTGATGCACCAAGTGGCACAGGCACACACACCGCTCCTCCTCACCAGTACGGAAGGAAATGCGGTGTTGCTGAGCGAAGAGGATTGGCGTGCTGTTCAGGAAACCTTACATTTGCTCTCTGTTCCCGGCATGCGCGAAAGCCTTGAGGAAGGTATAAAGACGCCGCTGGCGGATTGCAGTAAAACATTACCTTGGTAATATAAATCGCAGTGTGGACAATAGCTTTTACTAAGGCCGCGCAAAAAGACGCGCAAAAATTGGCTTCGGCAGGCTTGCGGCAAAAAGCCGATGCGCTTTTAGGCATTCTTGCCCGCGATCCCTTTCAAAACCCGCCGCCTTATGAAAAACTGGTGGGAGATTTACGCGGCTTGTATTCACGCCGTATCAATATCCAACACCGCCTTGTGTACCAAGTGCTTCAACCCGAACGGACTGTTAAGGTCGTGCGTATGTGGACGCATTACGAATAACGGCCTCTCAAAAAATTCTTTTAGGCGGCACGCCCTATGGTTTTTCCAAAAATCGCTTCGGCGCAAAACCTTCCCGGATCATACAGATATCAAGCATATTGCGCTGGTGGTCGAGGACTGTTTTCTCTGCCCCTTTTTCATCGGTGATCAAGGCAGAGGCGCGGTAGGCCTCATAGAGACAGGTGACATAGGCACTGGAGAGGTTGCGGTTGTTAAAGCCGCGAAAATGCTGTTTGTCTTGGTAGAAAGTATTTCTGCGAGAATATGTATTAGCGGCATCGGCTGTTGTTTGGGGAAAAGGCACGGCAACGCATGCGCGCAGGGTTGCACTATCTTCAGGGCTTTTGGCGGGGCACGCGTGTACTGTGGCCTCGATGAGGTGAAGCGCCCCAAGAGAGGGGCATGTTGACTGTTGATCGGAAACTTTTTCTAACTTTCTTTTTGAGGTATCAGCGCTTTCAAGCGCCTTAATATACTGATTTTTAAGGCATAGGTATAGGTTGTCCTTTTCACTGGGCACGGCGTTGAGAAGGTCGCAGCGCTTTATGGTTTCCTTTGATGGCACAATTGTATCGGGGCAAAGCCACAATGATTTTTTTGTGGGGTCATCTCTTTGACTAAGAAAACGGAAAAACGGGTTTACATCACGCCGGCCGGTTTTCTCACGGATACTGATGGTGTTTATTTCTGTGTCCACGCTGTTTTGCGAGGGCCCTGACGTATCAGGTGCTGGCGAGGGCGGATACATTACCGGATCAACGGTATTGGCCAAAATCCCCGAGGACGTGAAGGGTGTGTACGCCAACGCACCCGGCATGTGGGTGATAAGAGTTTCAACGGGCATGGGCGTGGCTGAGGGGGTTTTTTCATCTTCCTTACAGGCCGATAACCCGCCGATCAAAAAAGCCATCAATAAAAGAACCCGTGTGCGAAACATGGACAATGAATCGCATATTTTAATTGTCTTGTCTATTTATTTTAAGGTTTTTTAAGCCCTGCGCAACACCCTTGTCCCCAGCCGCGTGAGTATCTCATACGCAATCGTCCCCGCATCGGCGGCGGCGTCGTTGATAGTGTAGTATTTACCGTATACAACGGCCTCGGCGTGGCGTTCCAGCAGGTGTTCGGGAACGTCCTGAACATCCACCGTCAATAAATCCATAGAGACCCGGCCAACAACGGGGCAGGGGACGTGGCCAATATACACAATTCCTTTGTTGGACAGGGCGCGGGGGTAGCCGTCGGCGTAGCCAATGCCAAGGGTGGCGATGCGGCGTGACTCTTGCCCCGTGCCCCACGTGGCACCATAGCCGACATACTCGCCCGCTGGGACGGTACGTACCTCTAAGATGGGCGCGGTGAGTTCCACCACTTGGTTTAATTCATCACGGGGGATGGCTCCGTATAGGGCTGCCCCTAGACGAACTTCATCCAGATGCCAAGAGGCGTCTCCAAACACGCCCCAAGAGGCGGCCAAGCCAAATTTTGCGTTGGGCCAAAAATTTTTGGCTCGTATTAATGTTTTATATTGGAGTGTGTTTAACGGCGCGTTGGGATCATCACCGCAAGCCAGATGGGAAAACACCAGAGCCGGGGCAATCTGACGGGCTACGGCAGGCCAGTCAGCTTCGGGCAGGCCGCTGCGGTGCATGCCTGTTTCCAGTTGCAAGCGGGGGGTCAGCCCCGCTTGGGCGCACATAGCGGCCTGTTCAACGGTATTAATGACCGGGGTCAGGCGTAGGGTTGCAAACCGCTGTTGCTCTTTGGACGAAAATCCATTTAGAACAATAATATCAGCAACAGGAAGAAGTCTGCGTAACGCCTCTGCTTCATCGGGGGTGGCAACGTAGAAAATTTTTGCCCCTGCTTTGATGAGGGTATTGGCAACGATGTCAAGGCCAATCCCATAAGCGTTGGCTTTTACAACTACCGCCGCCGCCGCCGGGGTAGCAAGACGGCTTAGCGTTAGGTAATTTTGCACTAATGCTTGGGTGTTTAAGGAGAGTGTGGGTGATACGGTCATATGATCATTGCTTTTCTTCTGGCCAAGATGCCCCTGCAAGGCGAGGATAAAGGGGGATGCCCAAGGCAAAGTGTTGCACGCCTAGCTCCCCAATGGGGATAAGCCGTTCGTCTGTAAGGGGTTCGGGTGGGTCTTCATTGTCAGAAATTAGGCCACGCTGTTCGAGCATGTGCAATGTCGCAGCATCACCGCAAATGCACTGAAAATGCTCGTTTATAGAATTGCTTACCGGTTCCGATGTAACGCAGCATGACTGTATTACCGTGCCGTAGACGTAGCCAGAAACGATCCAAGCGTCTTTGGCTAGGCTGCTGGGTTTTACTTTGTAATCAAAAGAATACGCTGCTACATCTGAGACAAGAAGGCGGGTTGCTAATTCCTTGCAGGTCGCAGCGGAGGCTTGCAGACGACCGATTGTTTCGCCGTTGTGGAGCGATTGTGGATCGAGGGTAAGGTAGATGTCGGCGGTGGTCATGCTGCTTTCTGCAGGCTCTTGCTTATATCGCTAACGGAATCAATGCCCAAGGCATGACAGTATGTTTCCAAAATGGCCTCTGCCTCGAGCCGTTTTTGTTCGTCCATTTTACGAATTTTGAGCACTGTTTTCATGATTTTGGTATCAAAGCCAGTGGCCTTTGCTTCGGCAAAAACTTCTTTAATATCTTGGCTTATAATGGCTTTATCTTCTTCGAGTCGCTCCAGACGCTCGATAAAGCTACGCAGTTGATTAGCGGTGCTGGCATCGATGGTTTCCATAAAAGTGTGCTCCTTAACGATTGCCGACTATAGTGCCGATATTAAATCCTTCATGCAACAAATTCCTTGAAGTGTGCGCCATCGCGCAGTCATGGGTTGGGAAATGGTTGTAAGGATTCTTTATGATAAAAACATCATTTGCCGATGCTGCGGGTCGTGCACTGGAGGGTATTCGTGCCGAGGGACGCTATCGTACGTTCGTGCCTTTAGCTAGGCAGGCAGGGGCATTTCCGGCGGCTCGACTGCATGGGCGTACTATTACAGTATGGTGTAGCAACGATTATCTCGGCATGGGGCAGCACCCGGTGGTTTTAGAGGCGATGCACGAAGCGTTGGAAACGTATGGTGCTGGGGCTGGGGGAACTAGGAATATTTCCGGCACAACACAGGCACACACAAATCTTGAAGTGGAACTGGCCAGCTTGCATTGCCAGGAGTCTGCTCTTTTATTTACTTCAGGATATGTTGCCAACGAGGCGGCACTGACAAGCCTTGGTAAGCTTTTACCGGATACGGTTATTTTTTCTGATGCGGGGAATCATGCCTCCATGATTCATGGTATCCGTCAGGCTGGTGTAGATAAGCGTATTTTTCGTCATAATGATGTTGAGCATTTGGAAGAACTGCTGCAACAGGTCGGCAATAGGCCGAAGTTGATCGCCGTTGAATCTGTATATTCTATGACGGGCAGTATTGCACCGTTGGTGGAAATCGTTAGGTTGGCACGCCATTATGAGGCGTTGTTGTACGTTGATGAAGTGCACGCCGTTGGCCTTTACGGCGCAGAGGGGGGAGGCATTGGACAGGCTTTGGGGCTGGATGGCCAGATTGATATTGTTCAGGGCACCTTGGGCAAGGCGTATGGATTAATGGGGGGTTATATTGCTGGGCGCAGTGTGCTGGTCGATTATGTACGTTCAACGGCGGCACCGTTTATTTTTACCACGGCGATTCCCCCCGTGGTTGCAGCCGGGGCATTGGCAAGTGTCCAGTATCTTCGTCGTTCAGGGCGGGAGCGTTTTATCCATCGCCAACGGGTATTGGCTCTCAAAAATGCTTTGCGTGAAGCTGGTGTGCCGTTTCGTGACGGGGACAGTCATATTATCCCCGTGATGATTGGCGATGCTGTGTTGTGTAAGAAAGTGAGCGATACTTTATTGCAAAAGCAAGGCTTTTATGTGCAGCCCATTAATTATCCCACTGTTCCCCGGGGGACGGAACGCTTGCGGGTGACGGTGACACCCCAGCATTCTGAAGCCAATATTCAAGAGTTGGCGCATGCGCTTGGGATGTTGGTGGGTGTTAAAAAGACGATGGCAGCAGCATGAGGGTTTTTTTTTACCTAACATTGTTGGTGCTCTCATTTAATGCATGGGCGCAAGATATTAATACTCTTGGTTTGCGGCCTTGGCCTGAAGACAGTTTATGGCAAGGTAGCCGTCGTTCTGAAATAGAGTCTTTATTACACAAGATGAAAGAAGCTGGAAAGCATGCGGCATTGCGCGATGCGCTTGTGCCTGTACTAACCGCATCGAGCGTGGCGCATCCTGCCGGGTATGGAAGTGTCGGGGCACCGTTTTTGGTGGCTCGCGCGGAGACGTTGGCCTATGTCGGGGCTGTACAAGAGGCTAAGGAGCTTTTGGCTTTATTGCCCATTGCTCAGCGACGTATTGAGCATCATCGCCTGCTTGCGGCATTGCTGTTGGTTGAAGCAAAATACCAAGCCGCATGCCCATTGGTCGATGAAGGTCTGAAGCAGCAACCCGATCCAGAGCTGCAAGCTTATCGGGCATTGTGTGCGTTGCAAGAAAAAAACAATGCTAAAGCAGATTTAGCGTTGACGGTGCTGGATGAACAAACAAATCTTTACAATGATTTCTTGTTGGTGGCGCGTGCGTGCGTCCATCAAGCATCGATGCATCAGGGTATAACAGTGCATGCTGATGTGCCAATAGCATTGTTATTGCGAGATTGCCCCTTGGCGGGGGTCAGTGTTGTAACAGACGATACAACCCCGCCTATGGTACTGTCTTTACTGACTGGCAATCTTGCGCTTAGCCCGCTGAGCCGTGTGCGAGCAGCAGAGTATGGTGTGTTGCATGGTGTAGTGACGGCGCAAACCCTCGCTCGGTTATGGGCGGAGTATAGTGATTTTACGGAGGAGCAACGTGCCACGCCGTTGCTGAGTCTTGCAACGCTGGATCGTCCGGCGGCCAATGCCCTATTGTGGCAGGCGTTTGCCGCATCCGCAAATTTAAATCAAAAAGCTGCTTTGTTGCCCGTGGTGTTGGAAGCCAATGCGCGCAATGGTTTTGGGCGGATGGTGGCATTGGTGTATGCGCCGACGTTATCAGTATTGCCATTACCTGAAGATGTTGTAGGCAAACGTACCTTGGTAAAGTTGGAAGCCATGGGCAATAACGCTCATCATGTTTTACAAAAAGATGATGAAACATTAATCTATGCTTGGGGAGTAAGGCAGTTTTTTCGAACGGATACGAAAGCATGGGATCGGCGCATTTACAATGATTGGCAGGGACGATATGGTAGCAAGGTGCCGGCCTTGGCCGGATATCTTGAAGCTCGGGGTTATAATCTTAGTCTGGCCGGGCGGGGGTTTGCTTCGGCGCAAAGTATAAAAAAAACACCCCCATCAATGGGGGGCAAAATCCTTCAGGCACTGGTGACATTAGAGGGCGCGCTGCATGGGCAGGCAAGCCTAGCCGATACGGATATTGCCTTGGCGACACTGGCGGATCATGGCCTTACGGCTGAGGCTGGGCAGATAGCATTAGAATTAGCGCTGCGCCAAGGATTATGAAGGGATTATGAAGGGATTATGAGGGCACCTCTATTAACCTCATTTCTGGGGCGATTGGCGTCGTCAGGTCTTTGCTCGCAAATCTCATCAGAGCCACTCATCCCCATAAATGGGTTAATAGAGGTGCCCTATGAGTATTGAATTGTTTTTGGAAATGATGGCAGCGGAACGGGGCGTTAGTGCCAATACCCTTTCCAGCTATCGTGGTGATCTCGATAAATGGCAGCGGTTTTGTGCCGATCAAAACATTTCGCCAGATACAGCAAAATCGACTGATATAGAGCGCTTCATTGGAAGTGAGGCTGTGTGCGATCTAGGCGCGGCCAGCTTGGCGCGGCTGCTTTCTGCGCTCCGGCAATATCATTTATTTTTGCAGCGTGAGGGGATGCGCCCTGATGACCCTACTCGCGATCTTATGCGTCCGCGTCTGCCGCAACGATTGCCGAAAACATTAAGCGTGAGGGATGTGACCAGGCTGCTGGAGGCTGCTGCTGCTGATCCTACTGCTGATGGTTTGCGCCTGACGGCTATTTTGGAATTACTATACGCCAGTGGCATGCGGATTTCTGAGGTGATTGCCTTGCCACTGGGTTCGGTGGCCGAGAGCCAGGATACCTTGATGGTTGAGGGCAAGGGGCGAAAGCAACGGTTGGTATTGCTGACCCCGGCGGCGGTGGCGGCGGTGCAGCGGTACTTGCCCGTGCGCGGGGAATTTGCGTCGGGAAAGGCCAACGGCTTTTTGTTTCCGGCCCACAGCCTGCGCGGTCACGTCACCCGCCAGCATATTGCCCTTCAGCTCAAGGCCCTAGCACGAGGGCTTGGTTTTGCGGAAACGGCGGTGTCACCTCATGTGCTGCGCCACGCCTTTGCCACGCATTTGTTGGCGGGAGGCGCCGATTTGCGGAGTATTCAGGAATTATTGGGGCATGAAAGTCTTGGCACCACGGAAATCTACACCCATGTGACGCCGCAGGGGGTTAAAAAAGCGGTGTTTGAGCATCATCCGTTGGCTCGGGGCTATGTATCATGAGTATCGAACAAAAGACGAAAAGCAGTCCGCCAGTCTTTGTATAGCGGTTTTGCGCTCGGATTTTTCAAACGACGTTTTTTCTATCATCTTGATAGTGCAATGGGCATAATTGCCGTCAATGGGGTCGTGGAGAACATCGAACCGCAACGCTGGTGTTATGGCCTTGTGCCTGATACTAATTTACATTCTATTGAGTAATATATAGTGATTATCTCTTTTCTAAAATGTTTGGGTTCCAGTTTCTACGCCCTCACCCGCCAAAGCTGCCGCTTTGGCGACCTCTCCTTTCGGCCTACCTTATGCACGCAAGCCCTGAAATTGGCTCTTTCCCAGCATTATCGGGGTATACGCCGCCGCCCGTTGCCTCCTTCTCCCGCGCAGCGGGGGAAGGTGAGGAAGGGGGTGT
>JBKDWF010000047.1:0-25823 GCA_046338525.1 Holosporales bacterium | reverse complement strand
CCGTTATGAATATGACCGTTCTTAACGCTTCCCGCAGAAAAACACTTTGGACAATTGGGCATCTTTATACCTCGTTATTTGTCCGGCATATATCAGAACATTTCCCATTCTTCAAACTATCATTACTTGTTTAGCACCACCCTCATTTAGGACTACCGGTCTGCGTACGCAACCCGGACGCACGGCTTGGCCAAGCCGCCGCCGTAACCGCCACGGCATCGCACCACACTTGCTGGCGATCGTAGTGCAGCCGCAGACTATCCCGGCGATAAAAATTCCAGCGTTTAGCGGCTTTATCCATGGCCTCATTAGATAAGGTTGCACCCGCTAGTGCTGCCTGGCGCAGTGCCTGATAATGCGCCCCGGCTAATCGTTCCAGTACTGCCGTAAAGACGGCAGGGGGAGCTTTGATCAATTTTTGCCCCACGGCCAGCACCTGACCCGGCAGGACGTTGGGCATCACCTTTATTAAGGCCTCCACTGCCTCGCTAATTTCCCGATGATCTTCCTCTAGGAGTGGAGCTGCTATGCTGATATTCCCACCGGAGTGATGATAGTGATGCGCAGCCTCTTCCGGCGTAAGGGTAATTCCTTGAACCTCTAGATTTTTGACAAAATGTACCTCGTCTGGTCTGGGGATGGCCACCACAAAACAGCGGGAACGCACCGTGGGCAAAACGCCCGCCAAACGGTGCGCTAATAGGAAAAAATGGCACGCCCCGGGCGGTTCCTCAAGCACTTTGAGCAGGGCGTTGGCCGCCTGATGTGTCATGGCATCGAGGCAATCCACGATAACGACTTTGTACCGGGTAAGAGCGGGCTTTTTAGTTAAAAAACCCATAAGAGGTCGCACGGCATCAATTTTAATGACCCCATCTTCACCCTCCAACAATAGAAAATCTGGGTGCGCGCCGCTGGCTAAAAGCCGGGCGGGATATCCCGGCGGCACCCCGGCCTCTGCTTTAGTAGTCAGTAAATATTGAGCCAGCCGCAATGCCAATGCCCGCTTGCCCGATCCCCGCATCCCGGACAGCAACACGCCGTGGTGCAATCGCTCGGCATCGGCGAGGGCGCACAGGCGGTATTCAACGCTCATGGTTTTTGTAATTCTGGGTCAATGCGCTCTTTGCAGACGTGCAATGACGCCGCCGCACGCAAGGCACAATCGGGCACACAAAGATTTCCAGCCTTATTTTTATGCCAGATTAAGAAATACACTACATGGTGCACATTGCTTCTCCTTTATACTGATGCCGAAACCACGTCTCCTGCCGTTTAGCATATTGCCGAGTTGTTGTTAATATGCGGTGTTTGGCTTCCTCCAAAGATAGTAAGCCTTGTAGGTAATTTTGCAGTGCCGCTAACCCCAAGGTTTTCATTATCGGCAAAGCGGGATCAAGGCCGCGCTTGGTAAAGGCGGCCACCTCATCGAGCACGCCAGCGATGAACATCGCCTCCAACCGTTGAGCAATACGGGCATGCAACGCGCCCCTCGGCATAGTAAGCCACTGTTTATGAAAAGTGTAAGGAACGGGTGGAGGTGGAATTTTTTGCCACACGGATAGGGGCGTACCGGTAACTTGACCCACTAGCAACGCTCGCGCCAGACGTTGGCGATCCTTAAGTTGCCCGGCCAGTACTGGATCAACCTTGGTCAGAGCTGTTCTGAAATCCGCTGCTGTCCAGTCATTGCGTTCTGTATACCAAGCTTGGGCGTGTCCCTCATCAATCTCTGGTATGGGCGATAATCCCTCGGTTAGAGCCTTGATGTATAAACCTGTTCCCCCGACCACGATGGGCAATTTGGCGGCTTCAAGGGCGCGATTAATTTCTGCTGTCACCATTGTCCGCCAGCGTGCCGCTGAACAACGCTCAAAGGCTTTGAGCACGCCGTACAGTCGATGCGGATCGCCGGGGACGGGTTGAGCACTGAGAATCGGGAGGCCTTCATACACCTGCATACTGTCGGCGTTGAGGATTAGGCCATTACGTTGTTCTGCTAGGCGCAGAGCCACCGCCGACTTACCGCTGGCCGTTGCCCCGGCGATAATCAACACATCGCCCTTGTCGTTCTGATGTTCTTTGCCCATAGTCAGCCAGATGTTCACCGCTTCTCTCATTGCCACAACCCCGCCGGGAATCAAGGATTCCTTGCGCTTGGCTTTTGCATCTATTTTGCCTCAGCACAGCCTTGAACGGGTGTTGGCTCCGGGCATGGCGATTGAATGGCATCTGCCTTTAAGCAGCGATCCCGATGCGCTACGCGGGTTGTTACGGGAAAAATTTTCCGCTGAAAATGTTGATATTAATGTTATTTCTTCTGACTTCCGCCAAAAAAAAGTGTTCCTTGCCGACATGGATTCCACCATTGTTGATGGTGAGACCCTCGATGAGTTGGCGGTGTTTGCCGGGATTGGTGAGCAGGTCGCTGTCATTACCGCACGGGCTATGAACGGAGAAATTGATTTTAAAAAAGCATTGCATCAGCGGGTGGCTTTGCTCAAAGGATTGCCAGAGTCAGCTATTGATGATGTTTTGGCCAGCATGCGCTATATTGACGGTGCACGAAGCCTATTATCAGCATTAAAGACCAAAGATATAGTCACGGTGCTGGTATCGGGTGGGTTTTTACCCTTCACCAACCGTGTTCGCCGTGATTTGGGTTTTGACGCGGATTATGGCAACGTGCTTCATCTTAATAATGGGATTATTGTTGGCACAGTAGAAGACCCCATTCTCGATCGCTATGCGAAAAAAACCATTTTAGAAGACACATGTAGATTAAAGGGATGCACCCCTGCTGAAGCGATCGCTATTGGAGACGGCACCAACGATCTTTTAATGCTCCAAACCGCCGGTATCGGTATTGCTTTTCGGCCTAAGCCCACGCTGGCCGCCGCCGTGAGCACTTGGGTGCACCATAGTGACCTTAGAGCCGCGTGGTATTTGATGGGGTATGAGGGGCTTGTTTAAAAATGCTTTGTTGCGGGCAACGTCGGCGCGGCAGCTTTCTCCTGACATGCTCGTTAGGCTCCGCCTCAAGGCTCACCGAGCCGAAGCACGTAGTGCGAAGGCTGGTGGGCGGTACAGGGATCGAACCTGTGGCTCCTGCCGTGTGAAGGCAGTGCTCTACCGCTGAGCTAACCGCCCACGGGCAACAATAGTGGTCAAGCGCGTCCTGAAAAGCAATTAAAAAATTTTGTTAACAAATCTCCCCCCGACCCGTGGCGGCGTCGAGGAAGGTTACGTTGAGGGTGTAGCCCGGCAGGGCTTACGCCGTGAGGAGGGTATACGGGGCTTTGTAAATGATGCTGCCCGACGTTATCATGGTGTTGGTAGATTCTGTCCCGACAGCCATTGGACAAGCAAAGTTCTTTGACTGATAATGTGCTGCTGAAGAACGTTGAGTTTTGCCAAATGATTGGGATTGCTTGCTTGTAATTCTGTAGTCAAGGAAAATGGAGTAGAAAGTTGCCCATTGGCATTAGTCAACGTATTTGGATCGACCAATCCATGCTTCATCAACGGTGGGTTATTTCCAGCATTTACTTCAATATACTGCTGCTCTAACGCACGCAGCATAACGTTATCACCATTATTGCCCACTAGTTTATGTGGTGGTATGTACCACATTGAGCTTGTGGTATTATACGCCAAGTACCCTGCATTCTCCAAAGCATCCAAGGCATTAATGATCGGTTGTGTAGAGGGTACAGTCCCGTTAGAACCTGCTGCAGACCCTGCCGCTGCCCATGTATCAATTTCCGCTTGCAGGGCATTCAGCAGGTCAGCAGCTTGTTTACCTTCGGCAATGTACGCTGTTCGCTGAGCAATTTCTTGCAGTTGTTTCAAATCTTTGGATTCTTGACCGGTTATGCTTGGATTATTATAGTTAATGAGTGTATCCAAGGCGGTGAAGTCCGGCCCTGTATTCGTATTCGTATTCATAATGATTTCCATCAACTTTTTACGAAGAGGGCTGCCGGGTTCCAATACCTCGTCATCGATTTGGGTGTTTCTACCTGTATACTTAAAAACACCCAAATATCTTAATGCTTGCAAGCCACCCAAAACGTCATCTAGTCTAGCAGGATTGACATTAGCATTGTTATTAATCATCTCAACTGCCTCAACCATAGCACCTTCACGAAGCTTTTTGCCACGGTCTGTACAAACCTTGAGAATTTGTCCCAGTTGTGAGGTTGGATTAATCGATTTAGCTTTCTTTTCAAGCTCAATAAGTAAAGGATAGAATACATCGGGGTCAAGATTTTGTGACAATTCGTCAATTTTATCTCGAATCTCATTTTCTGCGTATTGCGTCAAGACGTGTGTCGTTCTTTGCAATAGGGCAAAACCGGTGGTTGTATTGTTAAATGCATTATCAGGAATCTTGTCTAACAACGCGGGGTCATTTAAATTGGTGCTGTTGAATAAACTAATCAGCAATTCTTCATAAGACGGTGATGCTGCGGTCGCTTGAGCGGGAGCACTGAACCCAGAATTTGAATTAACAAGTGTAGCCGCAAGGTTACGATTCGCTGCCGATTCTTGAGCGTTTGCGCCAACATTTTGAAAAGTTGAAGTCACCCTGTTGCTGGCTTCTTTTATTTTTTCGCCAGTGATTTGTTCTTGAGTGGAATCTTTGATGCCTTTTGTATCGAAAGAAGATGTAAAATCCTTCAATGCTTGTCCAGTATCCCCATCCATGAATGTCGCTTTTGCAGCCCCTAACCCTAACCCAGTGAGTCCAGCAACAGCAACCGCATGAAAGCTGGCAAGTTTGAATGCTCCAGCCACGCTACCCAAGGTCGCTCCTTTTGCAAAGACTGCGCCCAGCATTGCCCAAACACCTGGCCCTATTAAAACCACTGCCGCCGTAACCGCACCAAACATCAGAACAGTTTTTGTTAGATCCCCGACGTTCTCCCACGATCTCTTGCGGCGTTCAGCGGCTTTTTTGCGTGCTTCTTCTTTGCCTTTACGAAACCCTATGGATATCGCATCATCAATTTCCGATTCATCAGGTACATATTCTAAAGCGTTAGCCGAATGTTCTTTGGCCTTGTCAAAAAAAGCCATCATTTTTTGCAAAGAGGCCTTCATTTTTTCATTAAGTTCTGGAATTCCTGCACTCAAAGCTTGTTCGGCAACCCGATACCATTCCGGAATTCCCGAACCTTGCATTCCCGGAGCCGTTGGTGCTGTCATTGTTGCTGCCATATCCATCTCCACTACTACTTAACAAACCCTTAACAGATCATGACTTGCATCACAAGTAAAATTTTATTGATAACTCATGTTTTTTTAGCGGACATCCCAAAGCCACGGTGGGCGGGGGGGGGTGGCAGGGGGATAAGCCTTTATGGTGCGGGGGTTATCCTATGCGCACACGTTTTTAAGATGCCTGAACCGTTGCCCGGTTGCCCGGCTTGTGGGCACCTCTATTAACGGGCACCTATTAACCTCATTTCTGGGGCGATTGGGGTCGTCAGAAATTCCTTTTCCGTTCTTAAAGCTCTGTTAAAAATATCCCGTTACGGAGACCCCATGCCCCACGCTCTCTATCACCAATCTGAACACGATGCCTGCGGTGTGGGGGCAGTTGTCGCGCTATCCCAGGTGCCGCGCCGGGACGTTGTGGAAAAGGGTTTGCAGGCTTTAGCCAACCTCATGCATCGCGGTGCGGTAGGTGCCGACGGCAAAACCGGGGATGGGGCGGGGTTGCGGCTTGAACTGAACCCGGCCTTCTTTCATGGATTGGCCAGCCGTTTTGGCGGCTTTGACCCTGCGCGTCATCGCCTGGCCGTGGCCATGGTGTTTTTGCCGCGCAAAAACTTGGAAGAACAGGAGTTTTGCCGCACCGTGATGGAATCGGAAATCGCCGCTGCGGGTTTGCACGCCTTAGGCTGGCGACAGGTGCCCATTAATACGCAGATGTTGGGGGAAAAAGCGGCGGAAAACCGCCCAGAAATTGAGCAGTTTTTTCTCACCATTCCCATCGAAATGCCGCCTGATCAGGCGGAGCGGGTACTCTACGCCGCCCGGCGGCGGATGGAAAAGCGTCTGTTGGCAGCGGGCAATCGCGATTTTTATATCTGTTCTCTTTCCTCGGGCTCCATTGTTTATAAAGGCATGATGTTGGCCGATCAGATGGCGGCTTTCTACCCGGATTTGGCCAACCCTGCCTGCGCCGCACGGTGGGTTATTTTTCACCAACGCTATTCCACCAACACTTTCCCTACCTGGCGGTTGGCGCACCCGTTTCGCATTATTGCCCATAATGGCGAGATCAACACCCTCAAAGGCAATGTTGCTTGGATGCAGGCGCATGAAGAACGCCTCGCAAGTTCTGTGTATGGTGAGTTGCTCGCCGATGTGTTGCCCATTGTACAGCCTGGCAATTCTGATTCGGCAAGTCTTGATAACGTGTTAGAACTTTTAGTGCATGGGGGTAGACCCCTGCCCTTGGCCAAAGCACTCTTGATTCCCGAAGCATGGGATGAACAAGACAAGGCCATGCCCGAAGCTCTTAAGTCGTTGTATTCTTATAACAACAGCGTGGTGGAGCCGTGGGACGGCCCCGCCGCCGTGGTGGGCTGTGATGGCGAATGGCTTGTGGCCGGAATGGATCGGAGCGGCCTGCGCCCTTGCCGTTATGCCCACACCCGCGATACGCTGGTCATTGGCTCTGAGGCTGGCATTGTCCCTTTGCCCGATGGGGAGATTATTGCACAAGGACGCCTTGGCCCGG
The DNA here is from genome assembly GCA_046338525.1 of Holosporales bacterium. GTDB lineage: Bacteria > Pseudomonadota > Alphaproteobacteria > JAJTHO01 > JAJTHO01 > JBKCUA01. Next base: position 19,069 of record JBKDWF010000047.1, on the reverse strand, counting down.
GCGGGATGCTGGCGGTGCATTTGCCGCAATGCCGTGTTTATGATGATGGTGCTCTTAAGCAATGGCTGACGCAGCAATGGCAAGCGACTCTTACGACCAAGCATCTGCCGCAGCAACCGCCATCGGCACACCCCATAGATAACCTTCTTTCCCGGCAGATTGCCGTTGGGTGGAGTTTGGAAGACCTTGAGCTTATTCTTCACCCCATGGGCGCGGAGGCTAAAGAAGCCATTGGTTCCATGGGGGATGACAGTCCTCTTGCCGTGCTGGCCGAAGGCTATCGCGGGATGCAGTATTTTTTTCGCCAGAATTTTGCCCAAGTGACTAACCCGCCGCTGGACAGCTTGCGGGAAGCACGGGTGATGAGCCTGAAGACCCGCATTGGCAATCTGCAAAACCTGTTGGCGTTAGAGCCAACCCCCCAAAGCGTGATTGAGCTGGATAGCCCTATAGTTCTCTCGGCAGATGTGCAGGAATTGGTTTCAACCATTCACCCTACGGTGATTGAAACCTTATTCTCTCAGGCTGATCGTCTTGAGGATGCCCTGCTGGCGTTATGCCGCGCTGCGGATGCTGCTATTTCCGGCGGGGCATCGGCGTTGTTGTTGAGCGATAAAAACCAGAACGCCACGCGCATGGCTATCCCGCCGGTATTGGCGGTGAGTGCGGTGCACAGCCATCTTATCCGCACCCGGCAACGGGCCAAGGTTGCCTTACTAGTAGAGGCTGGTGCGTGTCTGGATGGGCATCATGCAGCGTTGCTTATTGCTTGTGGCGCGACCACCGTGACACCCTATCTGGCCGAGGCCAGCCTCAACGATCGTCTAGAGCGCGGCTTATGCCCTCCCGATGCCTTGCGTAATTATCAAAAAGCCCTTGGCGATGGCCTGCTTAAAATCATGGCCAAGCTGGGCATTTCCGTTGTCGCCTCTTACCGAGGCGGATATAATATAGAAGCCATCGGTCTTTCCCGCGCTGTTGTTGAGCACTATTTCCCCGGTGTCCCTAGCCGCTTGTCGGGGATTGATTTAGCCACTATTGCCGGTGGTATTATCAAACTTCATGCTCAGGCTTGGCATCCACAAGAAGGCGTTACCCGCCTTCCTGTCGGCGGCTTTTACCGCGCCCGTCGTGATCAAGGTGCCCACGCATGGGAAGGTGAAGGCGTGCACCTGTTGCAAACCGCCGTGACGGAGAACGATCCAAAACTCTTTGAAAAGTACCTACAGAAATTGCATGCTCGGCCACCGCTGCAGATACGCGATCTTCTTGAGCCTTTACCCGCAGCAACCCCCCTGCCCGTTGCCGACGTGGAACCTGTTACTAGTATTCGGCAACGCTTTGTTACGCCTGGTATGTCGCTGGGTGCTCTTAGCCCTGAAGCCCATGGCGTGCTTAATATTGCCATGAACCGCATTGGCGCAAAATCTGATTCCGGTGAGGGTGGCGAGATACCGGAGCGTTATAGCAGATTGCCCAGTGGGGATTCCGCCAACTCTAGCATTAAGCAAGTTGCCAGTGGCCGCTTTGGGGTTACTATTGAATACCTGAACCAGGCTGAAGAGTTGGAGATAAAGATCGCTCAAGGCGCAAAGCCCGGTGAGGGTGGCCAGTTGCCGGGGTTTAAGGTCACTGAACTCATCGCGCGGTTGCGCCATGCAACACCCGGGGTCAGCTTGATTTCTCCGCCGCCCCACCATGACATTTATTCCATCGAAGACTTGGCGCAGCTTATTTATGATCTCAAGCAGGCTGCCCCAAGGGCAAGGGTTGGCGTGAAACTCGTTGCTCGAAGTGGTATTGGCGCGATTGCCGCTGGGGTGGCTAAAGCTGGTGCTGATGCCATTCTTGTGTCCGGGCATAATGGCGGCACCGGTGCTAGCCCGCAATCCAGCATTAAGTTCGCCGGCATTCCGTGGGAGATTGGCCTAGCCGAAGTGCATCAGACACTTATCCTCAATGATCTGCGCCGCAATGTTATCTTGCGTACAGATGGCGGCCTTCGTAGTGGCCGGGATATTGTTTTGGCTGCGTTACTCGGGGCAGAGGAGTATGGCATCGGTACTGCCGCGTTGGTGGCTATGGGATGTCTTATTGTTCGGCAATGCCATGCCAACACCTGCCCCGTGGGGGTATGCACGCAAGACCCAAAATTACGGGAAAAATTTGGCGGCAGCGCGGAGAAAGTTATTAATTTGATGACCTTTCTTGCGGAAGACGTGCGGCGGCACTTGGCCATTTTAGGAGCATCAAGTCTTGATGTCATTGTCGGCAAGGCAGAGCTTATCCGCTGGCGTACTGGGGTGCCGGCTGGACTGCATGGCCTTGACGTCAATCCCTTGCTCATGCAGCTTCCAGAAGCGCATGAAAGACAGGGGGTTTCTTGGCGGGTCAAGAAAGCTGGCCGTGTTTCGGTGCCCGATACGTTGGATAGCCGTATTTTGGAGACCCACGGCGAAGCAATTGCGGCGGGCGGTCGGCTCAGCCTCAATGATACTATTTCCACCAGAGATCGTTCCGTGGGCGCGCGATTGTCGGCATTTGTGTATGAAAAAATCGGTCATAAAAACCTCAGCGATGATCATCTCCGCTTTGATCTGAATGGCACTGCAGGGCAATCTTTTGGCGCGTTTACAACAATGGGCATTACCTTAGCCTTGCGCGGGGTGGCTAACGATTATGTGGGTAAGGGGTTGTGCGGCGGTATTATTACTATTCAGCCCCCCGCCGACAACAACGTTGTCTGTCCCGTGCTAGCCGGGAATACCTGCCTTTATGGTGCTACCAGTGGCGCGGTGTATATTGCTGGTCAAGCTGGGGAGCGGTTTGCCGTTCGTAACTCTGGTGCCAGCGCAGTTACGGAAGGCGTTGGTGCTAATGCGCTGGAATACATGACCGGCGGGGTTGCCGTGATCTTGGGCGGTTTCAGTCACAACCTCGCCGCTGGGATGACGGGCGGGCGAGCGTATATCTATGATCCGGAAGATAAACTGGACTTGTTTTTGAATCCCAGCAGTGTTGCTGTTGTCGGGATGAATGAGGATGATCGCCTGATTCTGCGGAATTTGCTGGTACAACATCACCTGCGCACAGTATCACTACGAGCCAAGAAAATACTTCAGGATGGCTGTAATAATTTCAAAATGCTGCTGCCGAAAGAAATTCTAACCCTTACAGGCCGAAAGGCTGCTTAACCTTCAAAGGCTTTGCGGGTAAAATTGTGTGTGGCTTCGACACGTCGCACGGTTCCGGTGTGGGAGCGCATAACCACCGAATGGGTTTTTGCTCCGCCGGGAAACACCCGCACACCGCGCAGCAATGTCCCGTCTGTCACCCCTGTAGCAGCGAACATCACGTCGCCCTTGGCTAAATCGAGCAAGCCATACTTGCGATTCAAATCGGTGATGCCTACTGCTGCTGCTCTTGCTTTTTCGTCGTCGTTGCGAAACAACAGCCGGCCTTGCAAAAAGCCGCCGATGCAGCGCAACGCCGCCGCCGCCAGCACGCCTTCCGGTGCACCGCCAGAGCCTAAATATAAATCCACCCCGGATAGCGGTTCGGCGGTGGCAATCACTGCGCTCACATCACCGTCCTGAATGAGCAATACCCGTGCCCCAGTTTCCCGTACCTTGCGAATCAGCTCCTGATGCCGGGGGCGATCAAGCACGCAGACCACCAAATCATCAACGCTTACCCCTTTGGCTTTTGCTAAATTGCGTACGTTCACGCCTGGGGTTTCATCCAAATCCACTACATCGGCGGGAAGTCCGGCTCCAACGCCAATCTTTTCCATGTACACATCGGGTGCATTGAGAAAACCACCCTTTTGCGCCATGGCAATGACCGTCATGGCGTTGGGCAGCCCGCGTGCGGTTATGGTGGTACCTTCTAACGGATCGAGGGCAATATCCACCTCCGGTCCGCCTGCGCCGACTTTCTCACCGATGTAGAGCATCGGGGCTTCATCCCGTTCGCCTTCGCCAATCACCACGGTTCCGGTAATAGCTAGACTGGACAATGCCTTACGCATGCCATCGACGGCGGCCTGATCGGCGGCTTTTTCATCCCCCCGACCCATCCATCGCGCCGCGGCCAAGGCTGCCCATTCCGTTACCCGCACGGCTTCTAACGCTAGGTTGCGATCCATTTGAGCTAAGCCAATGGAGATAGGTTCCTTGTAAATAGCGGCAATCATAGCGTGTGTCCTTTTATCGCGGCTTTATAGGCGGTAGGAGAAACAAGAGGCAAGGATTATGTACGCTTATATTTCCTTCGCACTTGCCCTGACAAGAACGGTTCGCTAGGCTTATCTTATGGTTGAAAAAAGCAACGAAGCATCGCGGCCTCCTCATGGGCGTTCACCTATTGCGTTGGAATTCAGTGGCGTCCATTATCGTTATGCCAGCGGAGGCGATGTATTGCGCGGGGTGAACTTCAGCCTTCCAGCAGGGAGTTTTACCTATGTTCGCGGCGAAAGCGGCGCGGGAAAATCCACGTTGTTACGCTTAGCTTACGTCGGTATTCGCCCCAGCGAGGGGCGCATCTTTGTCTTTGGTAAAAACGTGGCCTACTGTACCCGGCCACAAATGGTAGCGTTGCGGCGCCACGTCGGACTTATTTTTCAAGATTTTCGCCTGTTGCCTCACCTGACGATCCAACAAAATATTGCTTTGCCATTACTGATGACCGATCAATACGGCAAGGCCACGGAAAAGCGGGTACTAGAACTCTTGGAATGGGTGGGTTTGACCCACAAGATGGATGCCTTGCCCAGCACCTTATCCGGGGGCGAACAACAACGGGTGGCTATTGCCCGAGCTGTTATTTGTCGCCCCAAACTGTTAATTGCCGATGAACCAACTGGTAACGTTGATGATAAGATGGCTCGGCGCATCATGTATTTATTTGAAGAGCTGAGCAAAGCCGGTACCACTATTTTATTCGCAACCCATTCCGATGCTTTAGTCCGGGAATTTCCTCACCGGCAACTATGGCTGTACGATGGACTAACCCGTTTTGATGAGGAGAAAAACATCGATGGTTCCCGCTCGCTCTCTGCTGTTGTCTGACTCAGCGGCCAACCGAACCCTTGGGTTTTTGGTGGGTGTACTTGTGTTTCTGGTTACGCTGGTGCTGCTTGCGACCACAGCGGTGTACACTTCTGGTAGAGCTGCTGCCCAAGCCGCGAAAGAAACATGGGTGATCCTAGCTCCACTGGATACCAGCCGCAATACCGCCGTCCGGGATTTACTCGCCACCGCCCGGGGAGTGCGAAGCGTTCGCGCTCTTGAACTTCATGAAAAAAAAGAGCTTTTAGGCAAATGGTTGACCATAAGTGAGGATGCCGCCAGCGAGGATAGCCTGCCCTTCGTCTTGGAGGTTGCCATCGATCCCGTTGCCCCTCCAAAGGAAACTGCTCTTGCGGAAAACCTGAAAGCCATTGACGGTGCCGCCGTTTTGGATGCTGGGGAGGCATGGAAGCATGGTGCGGGGGTGTTTTTGGAAAAACTCCAAAAAACACTGGTAATCGCATTGGCCATGCTGGTGCTGGTACTGTTAGGATTGGTGTACTTGGTGACTAAGATTACCTTGCAGCATAATCTGCCTGTTCTCAACCTGCTCCATCTTATGGGCGCAACGGACAAGTATATCCTAGGGCGGTTTCAGATTATCGCCGCCCGTCTGGTTGCACCGCCAAGCCTTATCGGCTTTATGTTGGCCGTTGGTGTAGCTATCGTGTTTATTTCCAGTTACAGCCATGTTCCTTTGGCCACGAGCATGACCATTAATTGGCTGGGCTATGCTGGGCTGCCAGCTTTGTTCATTACTATTGTCGCTGCCTCACTGTTCACTTGCCGCCAAACCGTGCGTCGGCACTTAATTAATCAGGAACAAGGCTGATCATGCCCCGTCTTGTCTTGCTGGATCGTGATGGTGTGATCAATGTTGATCGGGGCGTTGGAATTACCAGACAAGAAGATTTCTGCCTTATCCCGGGTGCGGCTGCGGCTATTGCCGCCCTCAATAACGCGGGCATCTCCGTAGCCATCGCTACCAACCAAGCCTGCGTTGGTCGGGGTGAATTGTCGCTTTCGGGTCTTGATGCTATTCATGCCCTCATGCGTAAAGAACTTGCCAAGGTGGGCGCGCGTGTTGATAAAATTTACCACTGCCCCGATGCAACTCCAAGTCCCCGGCGTAAGCCTGCCCCGGGAATGCTGCTGGAAGCCTTGGTGGATTTTGAGGCTGATGCTGCCGATACACCCTTTGTTGGTGACGCGGTGCGCGATGTGGAAGCGGCTTTTGCCGCGGGGTGCTTGCCGGTTTTAGTAAAAACCGGAAAAGGCATACAGAGTCTTGAACTACTTAAAGACAGTCCGTTACTTGAGACGATAAGCGTGTGCCCCGATTTGCCCAGCTTTGTAGCAAGGTACTTAAAAGGGCGTGGGTTATGATACGGATTATTGGATGGTTACTGCTTGCTTTTAGCATTGGGTTTATTATCTTTATTGCTAGGATTCCTAGTGTACCCAAGGCTTTCCCATTTCCTTCCGAGGCCATCGTCATCGTCACCGGCGGCACGGGACGACTAGAGGCAGGCACCACTTTGTGGCGCAAGAACATTGCGCCGTTGGTGTTTATTTCCGGCGTTAACCCTGAGGTTAAACGCAGTGAACTTATTGCCATCCTCAAAATGGACCCCGATATCGCTGATCGCCATGTTTTTCTTGGTTATCGTGCCCGTACTACCCGGGAAAACGGGGAGGAAGTGGCGAAATGGCTTCATGATCGCCACATCCGCCGGGCGGTGTTAGTCACCAACGATTACCATTTACCCCGCGCCCTTGCCGAATTGGAACGCAGTGTTCCCGATGTCATCTGGCAAGGGTACGCTGTCACCAGTGCAGAAATGTCACCTGAGGCCTGGTACACTACAGTATTTTTTGAGTATTGTAAGTATTTGGTGGTGATGGGGAACAACTTTTAGGATATACTCGACCTTTCGCCTATCAAATATTTACCCAATTCCTTCCAATACCTCTGCCGTCATGGTATATCCCCCTTTTAGCTTTATCCGCACGCCGCCCCGGGGCGTTTCCACGTGCACCTCGATGTTAGTGCGTCCAGGTTTTAAAGTAGACAGGCGCTCTCGAAGCTGGCTCAAGGCAGTCGCATCCCCCACCACAAAATCCATGACCTCCAGCCGACGAGACAGCCCGGTATCCAGAGATTCCACCTCAACCGCGCCAAGCCGTCCGCCACCCTCACCGGCGCTAATATCCACGCTCAGCAGCAAAAGTGTCCCGGCTTCCAGAAATGGCCGTGCCGCGGCAAGGGTTTCAGAGAACAACATGACCTCATAGTTGCCGCTGGCATCGGCAAGCTGGACAAAAGCGTACCGGTTGCCTTTGGCGGACTGGCGTTCTTTGCGGCTTAGTACTACCCCGGCGAGGAGCTTACGCCCCGTGACTCCCTCCAGATTTTTTGAGGATACCACCCCGATGCGTTCTAGTAATGACCCATACCCAGCCAACGGGTGGGCGGAAAGATAAAAACCGATAGCCTGAAATTCGTGGGTAAGCCGGTCTAAAATTGGCCAGTCCTGCTCAGAAGCTGCTTTTGTTTTTTTTACCCCAATAACCGGTAAGGCATCACCGAAAAGACCAGCGCCTCCGCTGCTGCGCTCTAAGCCAATGCTGGCAATAACACCTTCAATACTTTCCCAGAGATGACGGCGGGTATTGTTAAAAGCATCGCAGGCTCCGGCAGCGATAAGGCTTTCCAGCGTCCGCTTGTTAATAAATTTTGTCCCAACCCGGCGCACCAGATCGGCAAGGCTGGTGTAGGCACCATGGTGCCTGCACTCTTCGGCGATGGCCGCAGCCGCAGCATCGCCTACGCCCTTGAGCGCACCCAAGGCGTAGCGGATGTTGCCTTTCTCCACAGAAAAGCTGGCCTCAGAATGGTTCACGCATGGCGGCAGTAAGACAATACCCATGCGCTTTGCTTCATCGCGCAAGGCCGACAGAAAATCCGTATCGCCGCGTTCATAATGCATGACAGTAGCCAAAAAAGCCACTGGGTGATGGGCTTTGAGCCACGCCGTTTGGTAGGTCAATAAGGCATAAGCCGCAGCGTGGGATTTATTAAAGCCATAATCAGCAAACTTGGCAATCTGGGCAAAGATTGTTTCGGCTAAGGACGAATCAAGGCCATTTTTGACACAGCCTGCGACGAACACAGCCTGCTGTGCATCCATTTCTGCTTTTATTTTCTTTCCCATCGCCCGGCGGAGTAAATCGGCTCCGCCAAGACTGAACCCTGCCAACACTTGCGCCGCCTGCATTACCTGTTCTTGATAAATCATGACCCCGAAGGTTTCTTTCAAGACAGGCTCCAACAGTGGATGCAGGTAGTCCGGCTGCTCATCACCATGCTTGCAGGCAATGTAGCGCGGGATATTTTCCATGGGACCAGGGCGGTACAGGGCAACGACGGCGATAATATCAGTGAACCGATCTGGGCGCATTTTTTTGAGGGCGTCTTTCATGCCAGCACTTTCAAGCTGAAATACTGCTGTAGTTTCACCCCGTGCTAACAAAGCGTAGGTTTCGGTATCATCAAGGGGGATAGTGTTGATGTCTAAATCGCCGCCAACAATCTCTAATGTCCGGCGGATGATAGATAGGGTTTTTAGACCAAGAAAATCAAACTTCACCAACCCGGCTTTTTCCACGTATTTCATTGAGAACTGGGTAACGGGCATCATGGCTCTTGGGTCATGATATAATGGCACAATCTCCGCCAGTGGCTGATCCCCAATTACCACCCCGGCGGCGTGGGTAGAGGCATGGCGGTACAGTCCCTCCAGCCGTAGACTTGTCTCAATGAGGTTTTTTGTATCTTCATGCCGCCGGGCAGCTTGCAGCTCACTTTCACTGGCAATGGCTTCGGCTAAGGTGATAGGGCTAGCCGGATTGTTGGGGACAAGTTTACAGAGTTTGTCCACCGCCGCATATGGAACATCAAGAACCCGACCCACATCGCGGAGTACCGCTCTAGCTTGGAGTTTCCCAAAAGTAATGATTTGCGCGACTTTATTGCTACTGTAGCGTTGCTGGACATAGCGCATTACTTCATCCCGGCGATCTTGGCAAAAATCAATATCAAAATCGGGCATGGAGACTCGTTCCGGGTTGAGGAATCGCTCAAACAACAAATCAAAAGCCAGCGGATCAAGATCAGTAATCTTCAGTGCCCAAGCGACAATCGATCCTGCGCCAGAGCCTCGCCCTGGGCCAACAGGGATTCCCTGCTGCTTTGCCCATCCAATAAAATCGGCTACAATTAAAAAATACCCATCAAACCCCATTTTATGAATCACGTTTAGTTCAAAGGCTAACCGTTCGCGGTAAACATCGGGGGTGTGACGACGTTCATTGGTGGGGCGTGAGAGGCGATCCTCAAGACCTGTAGAGGCTTTCAGACGTAAGGCCTCACCCTCATCCCCTTCGGCAAATCGGGGTAGCATAGGCCTTCGCCCCTTAGGAACAAAATGGCACCGCTTGGCAAACCATTGAGTATTGCTGATGGCTTCGGGAATATCCACATATCGATGACTAAGTGCCCCTGGTGTTGTCAAGGCATAAAATGGTGTGCTTTTAGGGTGCTGTGGATCTGATACTGTCGTACCCAAGCCAATACAGAGTAACGCCTCATGAGCCGAGACATCTTTTTCACTGGCAAAAAACACGTCGTGTTGTGCAAGATAAGGAATGCCGTAGCGTTCCCCCATATCGAGCAGCAAAGGCTCTGCGGCATCTTCTGCCGGAATCCCGTGGCGGGGTAAGCTCAAGAACAGTCGATCACCAAATGCTTCAATAAAGGTTTCAAGGTGCGCGGCAGCTAGGGAGTTCCTACTTTCTCGCCCATCGGCGGCCATGCGGCCTAGGTGGGTTTCCTGACCACCCACGGTAACCAGCAAACCCGTGGTATCGCTGAGCACTTCCGCAAGGGACAGATGCGCGTCTTTGGGGTTTTCCGCTTGAAGGTAGGCCTTGCTTGTTAATGCCAGTAGGCGCCGATATCCGGCCTCGCTGGCCGCATATAAGGGCAACCGGGCTTCCCCCTCGCCGGGCAGGGTAACGGCAAGACGCAGGCCAATAATAGGCTGTATCCCAGCATCCAGCAAGGTGCCGGCGATCTCTAGTGCCCCAAACAAATTATTGTCATCGCAAAACCCCGCCGCCGGAATCTTGTACCGATGGCACCACGCCGTCACATCGGCTAGGCGCAACGCACTTTGTGACAGGGAATAAGGTGAATGTAGGTGTAGAGGGATGGGGGACACTGCCATAAGAGAGTAAGGCTACGAAATCTATGGCTGATTGGCTAGGAGCTTTAGAGTCTTCGATGGCAGAGATATTCACCTGCAAAGGTTGCGAGCGGTGCAGCCTTCTTTGGGAAACATCCCAAAAGTGACCTCACACCCTTATCAAACATCCGCCCCAAGTAAATCCCGCCCCCATTGCTTCTAACAACACGAGGTTGCCGGGCTGAATCCGGCCATCGGCACGACCCGCGCAGAAGGCCAAGGGTACCGAGGCGGCGGAGGTATTGCCGTGCTCCCCTACCGTCAGGATTACTTTTTCCGGGGGAATGCCTAATTGCTCGCCAACTTTTTCAATAATCCGGGCATTGGCTTGATGGGGGATAAGCCAGTCAAGATCGGCGATGGTGTAGCCTGCCGCCGCAAGGGTTTGGGTAGCAATGGCGTGCATATTAGTGACGGCGTGGCGGAAGACTTCCTTGCCGTTCATAGTGATGGTACCGATGGTGCCTTGGGGGATGCCGCCGTTGACGCACAGGAATTCTGCATGGCGACCGTCGCTGCGGGTTTTGACGCTGAGGATGCCTTGCGCCCCTTCCGCTGCGGTGAAGACAAAGGCTCCTGCCCCATCGCCGAACAAGACGGCGGTACTGCGATCGTTCCAGTTCAGCAAGCGCGACATTGTTTCCGCGCCGATAACGAGAATATTCTTGGCACTTTGGCTGCGAATAAGACTGTCTACGAGGGAGAGACCGAAGATAAATCCACTACACACCGCCTGAAGATCGAAAGCGGTGGCTTGATGTGCCCCAAGACGAGCCTGCACCGTTGTGGCTGTGGCCGGAAAAGTGCGATCCGGCGTGGTGGTGGCTAGGATAATAGTGTCTAAGTCTGTAGCCGGAATTCCGGCCGACTGTAGAGCATCATTGGCGGCGGCGACGGCTAAGTCTGAGGTTAGTTGTCCGTCGATGGCGATGCGGCGTGCTTTGATGCCAGTGCGTTGGACAATCCAGTCGTTGGTGGTGTCCAGGCGCTGTTCGAGATCGATGTTGGTGATTCGCTGTGGCGGAAGCGCACTGCCTTGTCCCACCAAGCGGGCTTTTATTGTCATGCTGTTGCCGAAGATTTTTGTACGGAAAATATAGTGGCTATTTTTTCAATGGCTTGATGCTCAAGCATTTCTACTGCAACGTCAATGGCGGCGGCAAAGCCAATGGCATCGGAACGACCATGGCTTTTGACCGCAACATGATTTAATCCTAGAAACACCGCCCCATTATAACGGCGGGGATCAAGGCGCAGACGCAGGCGTGCCAACGCCGGACGGATAAACACATACCCTAGTTTTACCAGCCAAGAATAACGAAACGCATTGCGAACGTAGTTAGACACCAATGCTGCTGTCCCTTCGGCCATTTTCAGGGCGACGTTGCCGGTAAAGCCGTCGGTGACGATAACATCGGCTCCCCCTTTTGGGATATGGTTAGCCTCGACAAAGCCAGTATAATTGATTTCTGGCATGCTCATTAGGCGAGCGGCAGCCTCGCGGAGCTCTTCCCGGCCTTTTTGATGCTCAACCCCGACGTTGAGCAAGGCCACCCGTGGACGTTTCCATCCTAGCGCTGCTTCACCAAAAACATGCCCCATTTGGGCGAACTGGATGAGGTTTTCAGTATCACAAACGACGTTTGCCCCTAGGTCAAGCATGACACATTCCCCGTATTCAGTGGGAAAAAATGCGGCAATGGCCGGGCGGTGGATGCCGGGGATCATGCCGAGCAATAACTTGGATAACGCCATCATGGCTCCTGTATTGCCGGCAGAGACAAAGCCGTTGGCACGGTTTGAGCGAACAGCCTCAAGGGCTTGCCCCATGCTGGACTCTCGTCCCATGCGCAAGGCCTGGGCGGCTTTCATGTCGTCGGGAATAGCGACACTGCAATGGACAATTTCGGAAACTTGGGCAAGACGAGGCAATTGAGTGAGAATAGGCTGAAGACGAACCTGATCGCCGAAAAAAATAAAACGAAGGCCGGGGTGACGTTCCCGCGCCATGTTAGCACCACGAAGCACCGATTCAGGTGCCCGGTCGCCGCCCATAGCATCAAGGGCGATGGTGAAAGCCTTCGCCACCGGAAAACCGATTAAGCAGTGGCACTAATAAAGCCGGTCTGACGACCATTATAATGGCCACAGTGTCCACACACATGGTGGGGGCGTTTTGACTCGCCGCAATTGGAACACTCAACGTATGCGTTCACTTTAAGAGCATCGTGAGCGCGGCGCATGTTGCGGCGGGAGGGGGTAGTTTTACGCTTAGGAACAGCCATGACAAAATCCTTACGGGCGGGCTTGTTGTTATAGGCCTTTGTTTACACTAGGACAAGAAAAAAAAGATGGCATTGCATTCAATCACTTAATTGTTTCACGCTTTTTTAAGACCCAACAGAATACAAATGTATAAATCTTTTTTCAGGAGCGCGTCTTTCCATGAGGTTGTTTTCTTTTTTTGGTACGTTGTCGCTTAGAAAAAAAATTCCGGCAGTAATTATTCTAGCCGCATTATTTACCGCACTTATCAGCGATGGTATTAAATATTTTATAAATTATAATGCCACGATTGAAAGTCGTTTGAATGATATGGACAGCATCCTCGCCAATCGAGTGGATCGGTTGAGGGATAAGTTGATGCGGATGAGTGGAAATCTTACGATCTTGACCGATGATGATGCGACAAAAGAAGCTATTACAGCGTTTGGTGCTGCTTATCAGGCACTAGGCAATGAAGCGCAAGATATTCTTCGCAAAGCCTATCATTTAAGCAAAATCAATAATGATTATGGCGACGGGCGTTACCAGGTTTTGCATCAACTCTATCACAATGAAATGGAAAATTTCATTAAAGTTTGGAATTATTATGATTTGTTCTTAGTGGATGCTTCTGGAAATGTTATTTACACGGTTACGAAAGAGCCAGATTTTGCGACCAATCTCAATGTTGGTCCGTGGCGAGATACTAATTTAGCAAAACTTTTTAAAGAATTGCGCAGCATTCCGGCAACGGCGACCAATCGGGTTCTGATGACATCTTACGAAAAATATGGTCCTAGCAATAATGAGCCGGCTGCATTTATTGGAATGCCTGTCTATCGTAATGGTGGTTTCATGGGGGCAGTAATGCTGCAACTGCCCATGACGATCTTAAGTGATGTGGTTGTGGATCAGTCCGGGCTTGGTCATGGAATGGAAATATCATTGCATGGTCAAGGGTATATGCTGAACGGTGATGTGGCTAAAAAAGATAATCCCTTACAACTTTTTGCTGAAGGTAATCCATTATACCAGCATTTTGCCGATATTAAAGAAACAACAAAAGTTGCTCACATTACCAATCATGAAGGTGACGATGTTGCGGAAGTCATCACGCCGCTTATCTTCGGTGGTCAAAAATTATTGATGGTTTTCGACATTCAACGGGCTGAAATTTTGGCTGGGTTACATCATGGCTTTTTGATGAGCTTACTTATCTCGATGGGGGTGGTGTCGTTATTGACATTTGTCGGGATTAATGTGGCTAGGTCGATTACCAAGCCCATCAGCGATATTGTTAAAGGCATGGACGCGTTGCGCCAAGGCGATACCCATATTGTCATTAACGGCAGTGAACGCCCGGATGAGATTGGCGATATGGCCAAGGCACTGGAGGCTTTTCGTAATACATCATTGGAACAACAAGAACTTTCTGCTGCTGTAAAAAAAGAACAGCATAACAAGGAGGAGCGTCAGCAGAAAATTGAGGCACTACTGCGTGGGTTTGAGCAGCAGTGCAGCGTGGCTGTTGGTACCGTTGCCAGTGCTGCTACCCAGTTGTCCCATACTGCGGAAAGTCTTGGCGGCGTGGTGGGTGAGACGGCGACGCGAACCCAGTTGGTGGCCAGTGCCAGTAATGAGACCAATACGAACTTGCAGACAGTTGCTTCTGCGGCGGAGGAAATGAGTTCCTCGGTGCGGGAGATTGCCAGTCAGGTAGGCCGTTCTAATGAAGTAGTGGCCGAGGCGGTGCGTCGTACTGCAAAAGCTGATGAAGCAGCCCAAAGTCTTACTATTGTCTCGCAATCAATTAATGATATTATCAAATTGATTCGTGAAATTGCCAGTCAGATTAGTCTTCTGGCTCTTAACGCGACTATTGAGTCCGCCCGTGCCGGTGAAGCCGGTAAAGGGTTTGCAGTGGTGGCCTCTGAGGTGAAAAATCTTGCTAAGCAAACAACTAAAGCTACGGAAGATATCGCCAAACAAATTGAGGCGGTACAAAACGCGTCTAAAGATGTTTCAGAAGTTCTTATTTCTATTAAAGATGCCATTGGCCATGTGAACCAGTATTCCAGCGGTATTGCTTCGGCAGTGGAAGAGCAATCGGCGGTGACCAATGAAATTGCGGTGAACATGCATGCTGCTGCTCAGGGGGTTGGGAAAATCTATGCGAATATTCAGGAAATAACGACATCCACCCACAGTGCCGATAATTCCACCAAGGAAGTTTTGCAGGCCAGTCAAACCCTAAGCCGCGAAGCGGAAAAGCTTAGCAATGACGTGTCGCAATTTTTGCAGGCGATTAAGGCGTGTTAAGTTTAGAGGTGTGCCCTAGAATAAGCCCTTTCGTATCGTTGGAAGAACCTTAATCGCTGGTCGTACTATCGCTGGCACGGCGGTGCCGCCTATTGGTGTGACGGCATAGATGTCTTTGTTGGCTTTTAGAAGCAATGCTCCCGCTAGGCTGTTAAAAATACCAGCCAGAACGCTATCATAACGCGCGGCAAGGCGTTGCAGACTAATGGCATCAAAGGGTGGTAATACCAAGGCGGCACTACTACGCTGAGCGGTGAATTGACAATCTTCTAACAAGCGGCGCAATTGCCCTTTAGTGTAGGAACGGCCATGGGCAAAAGGTGTGCGTTCAAGCCGTGTCCAAATGCTGTGGCGGTTGGCGGCAATGACGAGAAGGCGACCCTGAGGGTTAAGTACCCGCCAAGCTTCGCGCAGTATGGCTCGTTCATGCCCAGCTTGTTCCAGCGCGTGCAGCATGATCACTACATCTGTTGATGCATCGGCCAGAGGCCAACGATTTTCTACTGTCATCGCAACGCGGGGGAGTGTTTCTTCAGGCCAGCAAACGGCCCCTTGCGTGCCTGGCATGACGGCAAGAACGCTGCCCTGTTCCCGGTACGCTTCCAGCAACGGCACGGCGTAACCATACCCGCACACCCGTAGGTTGGGACTAGGTGGGCATAAGGAAAGCACTGCCTTTTGCAAGAGGGCGGCAGTATGTAGGCCAAGGGGGCTAGCGTAAAATTTTCGCAATGTACTGATATCATCCATGAATAACCTCGGCGAAGAGCACATTAAAATGTCGCCAGCGTGACCAAGATTTATGTGCGCCTGGCCTGTGGCATAAGATTTGCCCAATGACGCGTAGGCGTCGGGTAAAAGCTCGTAAGTGCGGATCGGCAATTGTCCGACGACCACGTAGGGTATAGGCCTGAAGTAATAATTTTTCCAAACCTTTGTACATGGAGTTATGCAATGCACTTTCTTCAAGCCGCCAGATAACGGCGACGGCCATAGCCAGAGCTTCGACGGCAGGGCGCAAGGCTTCAGGGACATTATAAGCTTTTTGTAAGATACGACCTAATGGCGCGGCTCCAAACTGCAGGAACACCATAAGGCCTGACCAGCTCGAAAATGAGCGTGGCGATTTTGCCGCTTGTTCTAGCTGTGCCCAGTCCCGCGGGGAAGCATAACCGGCGGCAAGCGGGCGCAGGGTGTTGAGGGCTTGGATGCTGTCGGTGCTGCTAGCATCGCCCCACAAGGTTTGGCAAACATCGCCTAGGGCATTGAGTAAAATTCTTTTTTTAGTATCAGCTTGCAACGGCGCAACAGCAAAAGCGAGCAAGCCGGGATTAATCCCGGCAAAGGCTTTGATCTGGGTGGATAACGGGGTAGTCTGTGGGCGCATGGATACAAAACTTTTTGAGGAACTGCTGCACCTGCTGCGCGGGCACAGTCGGATATTGTATATCACCGTATTAAAGGCACCGCCAGAGGCACGGTTGCGGGCTGCTGCGGCTTTGACTTTATATGGCGAATTGGCATCTATCCAGATCAAGGTGAGTGAGCCATTGCTGGCTCATATCCGTTTGGCGTGGTGGCGGGATCAGGTGGCATTGCCCCTGTCACAGCGGGTGAACAATCCGGTGCTGGCGGCAATAGATGGCAATCTTTTTAATATGTTGTCTGATGCAGTAGAAGCTTTGGTAGAACAACAACTTTCCCCGGTGGCGGCGGGCCAGCGGCTGCTTGGGGTGACGTTTCGGACGCTGGCTAAGCCGGGCGATGAAGATGCGGCAGCGGTGTTTGGCGCGGCTCTTCAGTGCGCACCGTTGCTAGGCCGTGATCCAGAAGTGATGGGTTTGGTTAAGAAGGCGTTAGACAATCCCCCCAAGGGCTGGCTGGCGACAAGTATGCCATGGCTGCGGGCAGCGCAAAGGGGCAAAACGGTAAGCCATCATGTGGTGCCTTTGGGGGCGTTGTGGAGGATGGTGCTTTGAAAAAGTGTTTTCCTGTTTACAAAGACTAGGCATTTTCATACAACGACCCGGTCTTAAAGACTGTACATAGTGTGAGGATACCATGAACCTAGATGTTCTTACCCCTGGGAAAAATCCACCAGAAGATATTAATGTTATCATTGAGATACCCCAAAACAGCGGTGGTATTAAATATGAGATTGATAAGGATAGCGGCGCGCTGCTGGTCGATCGTTTTCTTGGCACGGCCATGGTGTATCCGGCAAATTATGGTTTTATTCCCCACACCTTGGCCGATGACGGTGATCCGGTGGATGTATTAGTTTTGTCCCATGTGCCGATTCACCCCGGTGCGGTGGTGCGGGCGCGTCCTGTTGCTGTTTTGGGTATGGAAGACGACGGTGGTGTTGATCACAAGGTGCTGGCCGTTCCGGTGGCCAAACTCTCCCCCTTGTATGATGCCATCCGCGATGTAAACGATGTTCCCGCCTTAGTGCGCCAGCAGATTGAGCATTTTTTCAAGCACTACAAAGACCTTGAACCCGGTAAATGGGTCAAGCTTGGCGCTTGGGAAAACGCGGCGGCGGCCAAGGCTATCATCCTGAAAGGTTTGGAAAAGGGCAAGGCTAAGGCGGCCTGACCCTTTTTTGATTATCCAACCAATGTCGCTTTGGCGATGCTGTCTGCTTCGGTTTGACTGAAGCTGCCGCTGAGGAAGACAGAGGTTGAACCAAAGTCAATGAGAGCACCGTTAAGAGCAATTTCAGCCTTAGCCGCCTGTATTTGACTGTTGGTGATACCTGAAACTTTCAGCTTGTCTTCCGCTTTATCAAAATCCTTGATTACAGTAAGGGCATCGGTTGAGGAAACCCCGAAGGTGTCTGCCGCACTGCTGCCGGTGAGGGCGTTGCTGGTCTGGGACGGGGTTGATAGGTTTTCCGTTGTTAGGCTTGTGGTGTTAATGGCGATATTACTACCATTCTCGTAAAGAATGTTCCCTCGTGGGCCATTACTGGCATCAGTTGCAGCAGAACTTCTAAGAGACCCCTGTGCTATCTGATTCAAAACAGCTTTGTTGAGATCGTAATCAAGCACCGTGTTATCCGGTAGGGTTATTTTCAAATCATGAACCCGTAGGTTACGGTCGGTAAGATAATCATCAAGGTTGGGGGTTGCGCGGCCTGAAGCGGCATCATTAGTAAAAGTGACTCTCAACTCTTGGGATTGACCTAATAAGTCTCCTGCTTTTACCTTGACGGAAATCTCTTGTGTTTTTCTTGCTCTTCCATCGGCGGTGGCAGTGAAAGTGGTTAATGTTTTGTCGCCCAAGGTAATCACCCCGTTGGGGGAACCGTTGAACTGATCGCCGCTGACCGTGAAGGTTAGGGTTACATTGGCGTTCGGATCAACATCTTTGAGATTCGTGGTAGATACGTCGAATAGGCTTGTTCCTTTGCTATCTTGAATCTGGCCTGAGAGTTCCGATTTATTGGCTAAGGTGTACGTTGTGGTAACAACTTTGCTGTCTGTATCCAACGCGTCAATCTGGCGCATGGCGAGGCCCAGTTGCACGACGTCGGAGACTTTGACGGTTTTTACAGTCGAATCCGTGAACTGAAGGACATCGCCATCGGCCTTTCTGAAATCAAGGATATAGTCCTTGCCGCTGGCGGAATCTTTACCCTCAAGAAAAACATCCTTGCCTTTGCCGCCAAAGATAATGTCTGCGCCGCCCTTGCCGTCGAAGACATCGTTCTGCGGTGTGCCAATGAGGAGGTCAGAGCCGCCGGTGCCGGAGATGGTGGCGGTGGGCGGTGTGGTGCCGCCGACATTAATAATACCATTATCGATATTGCGAATCTGGCTTTTAACATCATCTACCGGAGCTTCGACTAGGGTGCTAACCAGAATTTTCCCGGCCGCGTCAAGGCCATCAACCTTGCTGAATTTTTGACCGTCGGGTTGGGTGACTTCGGAAACAGCGGCACCCACAATATCCTTATCGGTGTATTTGATAACATCGCCCTCGGTTTTGCTGAATTTATAGATAGTATCAACGCCGCTGGTTTTGCCTTCAAGGAAGGTATCGGCTCCACCCTCACCATAAATGAGATCGTTACCGCCCTTGCCGTCGATGGTATCTTTGTTCTCA
>JBKDWF010000039.1:0-27771 GCA_046338525.1 Holosporales bacterium | reverse complement strand
AGTTTAAAGACTGTTTATAATTTATTGAAAAAAAATGGATATGCCGTACTAACGGTGCCTGCTTTTTCTTTTTTGTTGAGTTACGACGATAAACTACGGCACCATCACCGCCGATATAGCAAAAAACACCTAGAGTCCCTTTGGGGTGTTTGGGGGTTGTTTTGGTGTGGGGGGGGGTGGTGGGGTGGTGAGTGGTGGGTAGTGGGTGGTGAGTGGTGAGTAGTGAGTAGTGGGTAGTGCTTCGAGGTTTTAATACTTCATTCTGAACAATTCTTCAGAATAAAACAATGAAACCGCCACTCACCACTCACTACCCACCACTCACTGCCCACCAACCTACTACTCACGAGACAAAGCCGCAATACGCTGCCGCCAATGCCGCTATTTTTTTTGTAAGACGACAACTAAGGATACTCCCGCAGGGAAATTGCCTCGTTTCAGCCAGTATCGCTCACTAGCGAAAACAGTTTTGAGGATTTTGTTTATCCATAGGGGCGGCATTTTATCATCACTGCCGTGGTTTTTTTTGAAAATACTGTTGTATAATCGTATCGTCGCAATCAAAGGAAACAGTATAGTATTGTAATAGCTTATTTTTTTAATATGAAATCCTGCCTCAAGGCAAAGGGACTCTAGGTGTTTTTTGGTATAGCGGCGGTGATGGTGCCGTTGTGTATCGTGGTAACTCCACAAAAAAGAAAAAGCAGGCACCGTTAGTACGGCATATCCATTTTTTTTCAATAAATTATAAACAGTCTTTAAACTCGCCGCATCTTCGGTAACGTGTTCTAGTACATCAAGCATAGCAATAACATCGATGCTTTCAGGGAGCAGCGGCACATTGTCCGGCAACATGCCATTTTGTACAGAAAACCCCCGTTTTGTGATGTACTGGCGTCCTTCCGCGTTAGGTTCAATAGCGTCTACCTGTCCAAACTTAGCAAGCATGGCAAGATTACCGCCCGTACCACTGCCAATTTCTACAAGGCGCGGCGAGGCAGGAAGAGAAAGTCCTTTAAGGAAGGTTTTGATAATCTCTCGCCGCGCTGCAAACCACCAATGATCATCTTCAAGGTGGTACATTTTCTGATAGAGCCATTGTTCCATATAGCTGAACAAACTAATGCAGTTTAACCGCCGTCGCAATCTTGAAAAAGCTCTCCGCCGATAAACTTGCCCCGCCGACCAGCGCGCCGCCAACACCGGGGAGGTTTAAAATTTCCGCCGCGTTTTCAGGCTTGACGGAGCCGCCGTAAAGAATCTCCCGCCCCGGCACCAGGCGGGCAATGTGGGCGTGCATGGCAAGAATAGCGCCCGGCGTCGGGGTCAGGCCGGTGCCAATGGCCCACACTGGCTCATAGGCAATGATGCCCGTGCCCGTAAAATCGGCCAGTTGCCGGGCGACTACAGCTTCAGCCTGGCCTTTTTGACGTTCTTCTAATGTCTCGCCGACGCAGACAATAGGCGTAATTCCCGCCAGGCGAGCCGCCTGGGCTTTCTGGTGCACCAGAGCATCTGTCTCAACATGATATTGGCGGCGTTCGGAGTGGCCGACCAGAACGTATTGGCAGCCCAATTCCGCCAGCATCGGCGCGGCAATATCTCCGGTGAACGCCCCTTTATTGGCCGGATGGCAATCTTGCGCCCCTAGGGAAATGGGGCTGTCTTTGAGTAAGTCTGCCGCCAAGGATAAGGCCGTAAACGGCGGGAAGACGGCCATGCTTACCCCGGCGGGCAGCACCCTGCCCAACAACCCCTTCACAATTCCCCCGGTCTCCCCCAAGCTGCCGTGCATTTTCCAGTTTCCGGCGATCAGCATGTAAATCCTCTTGCCTCCCTTTCCCGGCGTTGTACGGTGCATCGGTATCAAAGGACAACACAAATGATCCAGTTTCTTCGCGATCGCGCCACCGGCATTTTTGCCAAAACGTTGCTGGGCCTGTTGTTGTTTGCCTTTGTGATTACGGGTGGCGAAAGTTTGTTCAACCAACGCCGCATCGCCGATGACACGATTGCTACCGTGGGGGAGGGAAGCATCTCCGCTGCCGCTGTCGCCAATGCGTATGAGGGACAAATACAACGCTATCAACAGCTTATCAACGCTGGGATTCCCGCCGATGTCCTGCGCCGCAATATTATGGAGGGTATTGTTCAGCAGCAGGTGGAACAAGCCCTGGTGGATGCCTACGTGGCGGATATTGGATTGCGGGTTTCTGATGATCTGGTGGCTAAAGAGCTTGCTACCATGCCGGAATTTCAGACCAACGGTAGCTTTGACCGAATGAAATACCGGGAAATACTGGCCAATTCACGCCTTAGCGAGGCGGAGCTTGCTCGATTGATTAAAAGCAGCCTGCCACGTCAATATATCGACGATGCTTTCAATGGTTTATGGCCGATGCCCAAGGTGGCTAGTGATATTCTTGATGCTTACAGCCGGGAAGAACGTCAGGTGGCCTTGGTACGCCTGCCCCTAGTCAATGTTGATCCGGCAAGCCTTGACGCACAATTCATTGAGGGCTTTTATGCCCAGAATAGCCGCCAGTTTGCCGAACCGGAACGGCGCGATGTACGTTATGTTGTTCTAAAGCCCGTTAGTAACCCCGCCGCCATCAGCGATGACGATGTGAAAAAAGCTTATGAGGAACGCAAAGACAGCCTCGGCACGCCGGAAACCCGGAGCGTTGAGCAATGGCTATTCCCCGATATGGCCGCCGCTAAAGGCGCGTTGGCGGCTCTCAAAGCCGGGGGAAACTGGGCGGATTTGAGCGCGGGAGTGTATAAAAACAATTGGACGAACTTGAGCCTGCGCCAGGCCGGGGACTTGCCCGACCCCTTGTCCGGGTCGGTGTTTGCCTTGGCTAAGGGCGGCGTGACCGAGGCTCTGCAAACCGCATTGGGGGTACACCTCCTGCACGTTACCGCTATTACCCCGGCCACGGTTCCCAGTTTTGCCGATGCCAAGACGGGCCTGAAACAACGCTTGGCAGAAGAGGCCAGCTACGCCTCTCTGGTGCAGCAGTCCGAGGCTCTTGAAGATGCACTCGCCAAGGGTAAACCGTTGGCTGAGGCCGCCAACGCCGCCGGGGTCAAGGTGTTCACCTGGAACAATCTATCCCGCAGTGCCGATTTGAATCGCGATCCCGTGCTTGCTGCCAACCCAGGCATTGTTCCTGGTATTTTTGCCGCTGGCCTGAACGAATCCAGTGCGGCGGTGGAACTGGCTGGTAACGGCGGTTATCTTTATTATGCTGTCACCAAGGTCGTCGCCTCGATAACCCCGCCGCTGGCCAGCATTGAAACCATGGTACGCAGTAAGGCTGCGGCCTCTAAGGCCAGGCAGGACGCTCTGGCCAAGGCTGATAACTTAGCATTAAAAATCAAGGAAGGTGGGTCGTTGGCTGAGGTTGCCAAGGCCGAGAGGTTAGAGTCTCCCGAGACTCTTTCCCTGCGCCGCAATATTTCGAACGAGGCGTTGCCCGCCGGGTTGTCGCGTCAATTGCTGGCGATTACAAAAGGCACCTGCGCCAGTGATGAAGACCAAAAAGGCGGGGTCATTTTGGCCTGTGTCACCAGTGTGAAGTTTAATGCGCCGCCTGCCAAAGATAAGGATACGCCGCAGCAGGTAGATTTGAGGGGTGATCTCGAGGCGGCGTTTATGGCTGCCCTGCGGGAACGCTATCCTGTCCGCTATAACGAGGCGGCCTTGCAACGCCTGTATGGAGGTAGCCAGTAGTCTGTGCGCGTTCTTCTTACCGGTGCGGCGGGTTTTATCGGCTTTCATTGTGCTCAGCGGCTATTGCTTCATGAAACAACGGAAATGGTCGTCGGGGTGGATAACCTCAATGCCTATTATGATCCGGTGCTGAAGGCGGCTCGGCTCGATAAGCTTACTGCTCAAAAAAAATTTCGTTTTGCTAAGGCCGATATTGCCGATGCCGAGGCCATGAGAAGGCTATGGGCAGAAATAAAGCCCACCCATGTCCTGCACCTCGCCGCTCAGGCCGGGGTACGCTACGCGGCACAGGCACCGTTTGCCTACACCCACAGCAATATCAACGGGTTTTTAAGTATCCTTGAGGCCTGCCGCGCCCACCCGCCGGCGCATCTTTTGTACGCGTCCAGTAGCGCGGTGTACGGACTGAATGAGCACTTGCCCTTTGCTGAAGATCAGATGACCGATCGCCCGGCCTCGCTGTACGGGGCCACGAAAAAAGCCAATGAGCTGATGGCTCATAGCTACGCCCACCTGTACGGCCTTGCCGCCACGGGTCTGCGCTTTTTTACCGTCTACGGTCCGTGGGGGAGGCCGGATATGGCGTTCTTTAAGTTTACTAAAGCCATGCTCAGTAATGAGTCCATTCCGCTGTACAACAGCGGTCAGATGATCCGGGATTTTACCTATATTGATGACGTGGTGGCGGCGAGCCTTGCCCTGTTCGACAAGCCCCCCATGGGCACGCCGCCGCACCGGGTGCTCAATATCGGCGGAGCCAGCCCAGTGCTCCTCCTCGATGCCGTCGCCGCCTTAGAGGCCGCCGTGGGGGTGAGCGCGGCGCGAGACCTCTTGCCGTTTCAGCCCGGCGATGTCCCGGCCACCACCGCCGATCCGGCGGCCCTCAAGGCGTTGGTTGGCTTTATCCCCGAAACGCCCCTGGGTGATGGGTTGGGGCGGTTTGTTGAGTGGTACCGGGGGTATTATGGAGGCTAATCCCGCATCACCCTCCCCCATTCTCATCATCAAGCACGGTGGTTTTGGTGATTTTATTCAATGTCTTGGAGGCCTAAAGGCGATTCGGGATCATCATCCGGGGGCATTGATTACTTTGCTCACTATTCCCGCGCTGGCGGGGCTGGCCAGGCAATGCCCGTATGTTGATGCGGTAGAGATTGATGCCCGGCCTAAGGGGTTGCCGCTGGGGCATTATTGGCGACTGGCCAAAATTTTTAGGCGCGGCTGGGGGCGGGTGTATGATCTGCAAAACAGCGATCGCACGGCTCTTTATTTTCGGTTGCTTACCCCTAGGCCTCGCCCGGATTGGAGTGGTTTTCAACAGGGGGCCAGCCTCAGGGATACGCAGCCCTTGCGTACCAAAAACCATACGTTGGAACGGGTGGAAAACCAGCTCCGCCAGGCAGGGATCGCCCATGTCCCGCCGCCGTCGTTGGAGTGGCTTATCCCGCAATCCTCCTTCCCCCTGCCGCCCGCGCCCTATGCCCTGCTGGTGCCGGGAAGCGCGCCGCACCGCCCAGAAAAACGCTGGCCGGCTGGGCATTATGCGGCCTTAGCTCAGTATCTTGTACAGCAAGGCATAACCCCGGTGTTGCTGGGCACCAAAGACGATGCCGATGCTACCTCGGCTATTGCTGCATCTGTGCCTAAATCATTGAATCTGAACGGACAAACCAGTATTTCCGACATTGCCCGGCTGGCTTTTCATGCCCGCCTCGCCGTTGGTAACGATACGGGGGCGATGCACGTTGCTGCGGTGGCGGGGTGTTCGTCCATCGTTCTGTTTTCAAACGCCTCCAACCCGAACCGCTGTGCGCCCAAGGGCGCGCAGGTGACGATTATCCAACGCCCCCTGCTGGCGGAATTACCACCAGAGGAAGTCATCGCCTTTTTTCTAGACGGCAACTAATTCTTCATTCATAGGTGTTTTAAGAACAGCAGAAAAAGAGAGCCTCTTACACTAATGACGATCCTTTGGAACGCAACGGACTTAGAATATGCCTTGGGCGTTATTGTCCCTTCCGATGTTACCGCTACCGGGGTTTCTATTAACACCCGAAGCCTGCACCCGGGTGATATTTTTATTGCCCTGAAGGGTGAACAGACCGATGGGCATCAATGGGTTGATGACGCTTTAGTTAAAGGTGCCGCCGCTGTTGTTGTCTCAAAACCTCATCCCAGCCCGCGCAGTATTACAGTGCATGACACCACCAAGGCATTGACCGATTTAGGTCGGTATGCCCGACATCGCTTGTGCGGCACTGTGGTTGGCGTAACGGGGAGTGTTGGTAAAACCACCACCAAGGAAATGCTCGCTGGTGTTTTGAGCATGTTCGGGTCAACCTACGCAACGAAAGGCAACCTCAATAACCATTTTGGTGTACCGTTGACCTTGGCCAACATGCCTGCGGATACTCAATATGCTGTTATTGAGATGGGTATGAACCATGCCCATGAAATAGACGCCCTGACCCGCCAAGCCTTGCCGAATTTGGCGGTTATTACTGCTATTGCCCCAGTACACCTTGAGAATTTTGAGAATTTGGCCGGTATTGCTGCGGCCAAGGCCGAAATTACCAATGGCCTAGTCAAGGGCGGGGCTTTTTTATACAACGTCGATCATCCTGAAGTTGCCACGTTGCAGCATGCGGGCAAAAATACTACGGCTACCACCTTTTCTGTGCGCGGCAACCACGCTGATTTGCAGGCCAAAGACATTACGTTCGGGCCACATCAAACTACTTTCCGGTTAGAAGGTAATAGTGTCACCGTGGAAGGTAGCGATATTGCCTTGGTTTCTGCCGCTACCGTCGCCTTGGGCGTGGTGCGCCTGCTGGGGCTGGACAGCCGCCGCGCTTTGGCCTCGATTGCCGCCTATCGCCCCGTGCAGGGCAGGGGGTTAACCCAAAGACTGCGTTGGAAAAAAAGCAGTATTACGATCATTGATCAAAGCTATAATAGCAGTCCGATTGCAACCATTGCCGCCCTAGAAGCGTTTGGCCGCCTTACTGTCCTTGGCCGCCGTATCGCCGTGCTTGGGGATATGAAAGAGCTTGGGGCAACCGCTATTGAGTTGCATTTAAGTTTACTGCCTGCTCTGAAGGCTGCCGCTGTGGATAAGGTTTTGACTGTTGGCCCGTTGATGGGGCATTTGTTTGAGGCGTTACCCTCTGCCCTTCGCTTGGCGCATGCGGATAATGTTGATGCCGCCGCTACACTATTAAGTGAGGCGCTTGAGCCTGCGGACACGATCCTTATTAAGGGATCACACAGTATGAATCTTGAAAAAATCCTGACACAGCTTAAAGAGTCGGTGCATGCTTTATAATATTCTATCGCCTTTTGCGGACGAAAGTGGTTTTTTTAATCTTTTTCGTTATTTGACGTTTCGCAGCGGCGGCGCGGTGTTAACCGCTATGCTCATCAGTTTTATCATTGCCCCGTCGTTGATTCGGTGGCTGAAAAGATTATCTAATGGCGGACAGCCTATTCGTGATGACGGCCCAGAATCGCACTTTTCCAAAAAAGGTACCCCGACTATGGGGGGGTTGATGATGCTGTTGTCTGTGACGATAGCCACCCTGCTCTGGAGTGATGTTACAACGGCGTATATCTGGGCGGCGTTGTTGGTATTTTTGGGTTTTGGTGGTATTGGTTTTGCCGATGACTGGTTAAAAGTAAGCAAGCGCAACACCAAGGGGTTAAGCGGTAAACGTAAGTTACTTATCCAGAGCATTATTGGCCTTGGGGCTATGGTGCTTATTGCCCGGGCTACACCGGAAGCATTGCGGTACAGTCTGGCGCTTCCCGTGATTAACCAGCTTTTGGATTTTGGACTATTTTATGTGGTGTTTACACTGCTGGTCATGATTGGATCGTCCAACGCGGTGAACCTGACCGATGGGCTGGATGGGTTGGCGATTGTGCCGGTGATGTTGGCTGCGGCGTGTTTTGCGTTTATCGCCTATCTGGTGGGCAACACGGTGTATTCGGCATACCTATTTTTGCCCCATATTCCCGATGCCGGGGAGTTAGCAGTCTTTTGTTCCGCTATTTTAGGCGCGGCATTGGGTTTTTTGTGGTACAATGCGCCGCCTGCCCGGCTTTTTATGGGCGATACAGGCTCTCTTGCTTTGGGCGGTGCCCTTGGTGTTGTTGCGGTTGTCGTGAAGCATGAGATTGTGCTCGCCATTGTTGGCGGCCTGTTTGTGATTGAGGCTCTGTCGGTGATGATTCAGGTGGCCTCGTATAAACTCACTAAAAAGCGCGTTTTTCGCATGGCACCCATTCACCATCACTTTGAAAAAATGGGCTGGCCTGAATCCACCGTGGTCATCCGCTTTTGGATTGTCGCCGTTATTTTTGCCCTTCTGGGGCTGGCAAGCCTGAAAATCCGATGATTATTCCCCATTCCTACGCCGGCAAGCGCGTTTATATTTTTGGTCTTGGTAAGACAGGGCTGGCCGTGGCCGCAGCACTTATAGCAGCAGGGGCAACGGTCTGGTGCGACGACGACGGGGAGCCTGCGCGTCAGGCGGCTGCCGCCGCTGGGTATCCTTTGGGCAACCGAGAGGCCATTGATTGGGCAACCCTAGATGCCCTACACATCAGTCCGGGCATCCCCACGGATTTTCCCGCGCCGCATCCCCTTGTTGCAACGGCACAAAAACATCATGTTCCGATTGTTGGCGATCTCGATCTTCTTGCCGCTGCCCGGCCTCAAGATACTTTTATCGGCATTACCGGAACCAATGGTAAGTCCACCACCACGGCCTTGGTGGGGCATCTTTTTCAGCAAGCGGGCATCGCCTCCTCCGTGGCGGGCAATATTGGCACAGCGGCTCTGTCTCTTGAGGTAGGTTCAGAACCGCAAACCATGATTTTGGAGGTCTCCTCTTACCAGCTAGCCCTCAACAAAACCCCACACTACCATACCGCCGCGCTGCTCAATATCACGCCGGATCACTTGGATCGCCACGGCGGTATGGCCGGGTACGTTGCCGCTAAGAAACTTATTTTCAACAATCAAGCAGACAACGATGTTGCTATTGTCGGTGTTGATACCCTTGAGGCAGCGGCGATTGCCGACAGCTTGCCGCAAAAAAATCTGATTCCGGTTTCAACCCGCCAGCGCCCTGAGGGCGGTATTTTTGTGGCTGAAGGTATCCTGTGGGATAACCGCAGCGGTACGCCTGTGCGCCTTGTTGATATGCGCCAGGCCGAACGCTTGCGGGGTCAACATAACCATGAAAATGCCGCCGTTGCCGTGGCCATCGCGCTGGCCAACGGTATTGCCCCAGATGTTATTGCCAAGGGCTTGCTTAGTTTTCCCGGTCTCGCCCATCGGCAGGAATTCATTGCCCGCCACGACGGTATTCTTTTTATTAACGACAGTAAGGCCACCAATGCCGAGGCTACCTGCCCCGCTTTGTTGGCTTATGACAACATCTATTGGATTTTGGGCGGCAAAGCCAAAGACGGCGGTATTGATAGTCTTATACCCTTGTTTTCCAAAGTCCGCCATGCCTTCGGCATCGGGACTTCCGCTCAGGATTTTGGAGCGTTGCTGACGGGGCATCATGTGCCCTTTACCCTGTCCGCTACCTTGGATCAGGCGGTGCGTGATGCTGTTGCAGCGGCAAAAGCCGACGCGACTGCAGGGGAGAAAGTCGTTCTTTTGTCCCCGGCCTGTGCTTCCTTTGATCAGTTTGCGAATTTCGAGGCGCGGGGGGATGCCTTTCGGAATCGTGTTTTGCAGCTTTTTTCTTGCTTTTAGGGTGCTATTCTGGCTAAAAGAGACTCCCACTGCTGCGGGCTGAAGGGCTGCCTGCGCGGGTTATCTAGTGTTTTTTGGAGGATAAAATGCCCAAACTAAAGACCAAAAGCGGCGCTAAAAAGCGCTTTCGGGTCACTGGTACCGGGAAGATTAAAGCCTACCCGGCCAATAAGCGTCACAACCTGTCGTGCAAACCGACGAAGATGAAGCGCAGCGCGCGGGGGAATTTCATCCTCAAAGAGCGCGATGCAAGCATTGTTCGTAAATATCACCCTTATATTTAAGCGGCAGGAGATTGTAAGATGGCACGCGTCAAACGGGGTACTACCAGCCACGCCCGTCATAAAAAAGTACTGGAACAGGCCAAAGGCTTTTATGGCCGCCGCAAAAGCTGTATCCGCACCGCTAAACAGGCCGTGGAAAAAAGCATGCAGTACGCCTACCGTGATCGTAGGGTGCGTAAACGGCAATTCCGCCGCCTGTGGATTCAGCGGATTAACGCCGGGGTTCGCGCCTTGGGCTTGACCTATTCGCAATTCATCAACGGCCTGAACCTTGCCGGGATCGACATGGATCGCAAGATTCTCTCTGATCTGGCGGTGAACGATAACGCCGCGTTTGTGGCGATTGTTCAGCAGGCTCAAGCTGCGTTGGAAAAGGCGAAAGCGGCGTAATATTCCTGGGGAGCTTAGGGCGCGCTGAATGCTCTACAGAGCCTGTTGCATAATTATACCGCTTTGCGTTCAATATGTAGAAAAAATTTACCCAAAGCGGCAGGCTCGCTTGCGGGGGAGGCGTAAGGCCGATGGCCTTACGGGGAGGGGGTAAAAAGCACGAGAACAAAGCATTGATTGTTCTCATTTTAAATACCCCCTTCCTCACCTTCCCCCGCTGCGCCGGGGCAATAGGCAGCGGTTATTTTCATCAAAGCAACGGCGTTGCACCGCGCTAATGCTGGAATAGAGCCAAATTCAGGGCTTGTGTGCATAGGGTAGCCACCCGGGAGAGGGCGCGAAGCCATAGGCTTCGCCGTGAGGGCATTTAAATTTATACCGATAATTTTGCAACCGGTTATAAGCCCCCCAACAACTTCTCTACCTTCTGAAAACACTCCGTATCCTCATCCCCCGCGTCTGATCCACTGGTGATGCCGCTGCCGCCCCAGACCACTGCTTTGCCCTCGTAAAACTGTACGGTGCGGATGGCGATGTTGGTGTGAAGGTGCCCGGTGGTGCTGGCAAAGCCGATGCTGCCGCAATAGGCGCGTCGGGGGGCATCTTCTAGTTCATGAATAATCTGCATGGCGCGGATTTTCGGTGCGCCAGTAATGGAACCGCCGGGAAATGCGGCGGCAAAAGCATCGATGGCCGTAACACCCGGTGCAAGGGTGCCGGTAATCGTGGAAACAAGATGATGGACGCTAGGGTGGGTTTCCAGGGCGCATAAATCGGGGACACGGACACTACCCGGCGCGCAGCATTGCGCCAGATCGTTACGAAGTAAATCAACGATCATCAGGTTTTCGGCGCGGTTTTTTGTGGAAGCCGTCAGTGCCGCCGGATCACTGCCCCTGGGGGCGGTGCCCTTGATGGGGCGCGTGGTGATGCTTCCTCCATCGCTATGGAGGAATTCTTCGGGGGATAGGCAGGCAATAATCATATGCCCGGTGTTCATAAACGCCGCAAACGGAGCCGGATTAACACCACGCAGGTGCAGAAAAGCCGCATAAGGATGGAACGTATTGGGGAGGGGGGCTTCCCACCGCTGGGCAAGATTCACCTGGTACATATCCCCAGCTTTGATGTACTCGATGGCTTGTTCCACCAAAGGCTCAAAAGGTTTGCTTATCCTCTTGAACGACAGGGTGCCTATAGTGTGCGCCACAATCGGAACGGGATTTTGGAATTTTTCCTTTATAATACAGTAGTTTTTATGGTTTTGGTCGGTGTTGTCGTAGATAAGCCAGGATTTTTGCTGTTTCGCATCAAACGCGGCCACCACCGGGTAATAACCTAGGCTTATCCATGGTGCATCGGCGTCATGGCGGTGCGGGATATGTTCTTTACCGCACCCGGCCTCATAATGCCACAAGCCAGCCCATCCGGTTTGAAAGGCAGGTATCCCTTCCAACATGGGCAGCATTGAAGGCCGACACCGCGCCGCGCACCAGGCCAAGGGGTTATAATCACCCGGAAAGGCACGAATAACCTCGGATGGGCGAATGGCCAGATAACTTATCCCATTGCCGTGTTCTCCGTCCAAAAGCAACGCCATGGGTTCATGGGCGAAGGCGGCAAAAACCTCGGTCGCTGGCCGATACAGGAGGGGGTCAGCTCGCAAGGCCATAGGTGATAGCGGCTGCGGTATCAATAGCTTGTCGCATGAAGGCAACGTCGTGAACGCGGAGGATATCAGCCCCCGCAGCAACGGCGAGAGCAACAGCGGCGGCGGTCCCGCCTTGGCGCTGGGCGGTGGGCTTGCCGGAAAGTTGGCCGATGAAAGACTTGTTGGACACCCCGACGACGAGGCGTTGGCCGAGGCGGCGGAGGTCTGTTAAATGCCGCAACAGCGTTAACGTGTCGCTGAGGTTTTTGCCAAAACCAATACCGGGATCAAGCCACACGTCGGCGGCATCTAGCCCGGTTTCCACCGCCGTATCCCGCAATGCGGCTAAGCCTGCAAAGACGCTGTCGATGATATTGTCATGAGCCTTGGCACCATGGGCACGCCATTGTTCCCCAATCTCAAGGGTATTGATCACGCTGTTATGGGTAAGAATGATTGGGCACCGGGCGGCGGCGGCCACGGTAAGAATGGCGGGATCATGCTTGCCACCGCTGATATCATTGATGATAGTGCCGCCGTGGTCGATGGCTTTCCGGGCAACGGTGCTGTGGCGGGTATCAATAGACAGGGGCAGGGTTGTTAATGGCCGCACTGCGGCCAAGGCGGGGGCAAGGCGTTGCCATTCTTCTTCTGGGGTGATGGGGGTGGCTCCAGGCCGGGTACTTTCCGCCCCCAAATCAAGAATATCCGCGCCGCCGGAAATGGCAATTTCAGCGCGATTCAACAGTTCTTCTATGTTAAGACAGCCATCACCGGAAAAGCTGTCAGGGGTGACGTTGAGCACCGCCATAAGCAAGGGGCGGCGGCGCAGATTAACGGGCAGGGCGGTGGGCACGACAGCGAATTCCTACATGACTTCCCGGTAAGCAGGCCACTTTGCGAATGGCAATATCCACACTGGCGCAGGCGGGCTGGGTGAAACAGATGTCGGCTAGCCGGCATGCTAAGTCTTCGAGAAGGACAAACTCCTCTTTTTGTAATGCCTCCAACGCAATAACAATGGCATGATAATCAACAGTTTCTTTGATGGATTTTGGTACACCGCTAACCTCGGCACTTATGTTGAACACCAGCGGTTGGGCGGTGCTACGTTCCTGTTCGGTGATACCCACGCGAAAGGCTCGAGTCAGGGTGTCGGCAAAAACACTGAAAACGGGTGTAAAGGCAAACATAAGAGGGTTAAATAGCCCAGTTTCGTGTGCGGTTCTAGGAAAATAAAGGGGTTGTTTGATCCCACCACTGTGTTGCTTGTGCAAGTGCTTCCCGAACCCGTATCGGCGCGGTGCCCCCGGGTACAGCCCGGCGGGCAACGGCGGCTTCAAGAGTAAGAACGCTTTTAAGGTGTTCATTGAGGCGCGGATCGACTGTATGCAGAACATCAAGGGATAAATCGGCAAGATCAAGCCCCAATGCTTCGGCCTTGTTTACCAGTGATGCCGCCAGATGGTGGGCATCGCGAAAAGGCATGTTCATCGTCTGTACGCACCAATCGGCAACCTCGGTGGCCAGCAGATGCCCCTTGCCGCAGGCTGTCCGCATCGCCGCGACATTCACCGTCATATCGGCAATCATCCCGGCCATGACCCGCAGGCTGAGGTGCAGGGTGTCCACCGCCTCAAAAACGATTTTTTTATCGTCTTGCAAATCCTTACTGTAGGCCAGAGGCAGACCCTTTAAAATCCCGGCCAAGTGACTAAATGCGGCCAGCAAGCCGGGGGTTTTGGCGCGTACCAGCTCGGCCGCATCAGGATTTTTCTTATTTGGCATAATAGAACTGCCAGTGGTGTAGGCATCGGATAGGCGCACAAAACCAAATGCCGGTGATGTCCAGAGTACCAGCTCTTCCGCCAGGCGGGATAGGTGTGTGCCTAAAATTGCCGCCGCTGCGAGAAATTCTAAGGCAAAATCCCGACTGGATACACTGTCCAGTGAATTGGCCGTTGGTCTATCAAAGCCCAGTGCCTTAGCAACGCTGGCACGATTAAGCGGGTAGGTTGTTCCGGCGAGAGCAGCCGCACCCAATGGGCATTCATTGAGGCGCACAGCGCAATCGGAAAGCCGGCCATAATCCCGGCGCAGCATGGCCTCATAAGCCAGAAGATGGTGGGCAAACGTCACAGGTTGGGCAGGTTGGAGATGGGTATAGCCCGGCAGAATTGTCTCCACGTGGGGCGCGGCTGCAAGGAGGAGAGCTTGCGCCAACGACTTTATATCGTTTTGAACCTCGGTAATAGTCCTGCGTAGCCAAAGGCGGAAATCGGTGACCACCTGATCATTGCGGGAGCGCCCGGTGTGCAGGCGGCCGGCGGCATCGCCGATGAGTTGCTTGAGGCGCACCTCAATGTGCATATGTATGTCTTCGAGATCGGGGGTGAAAGCCATTTTGCCGGCGGTGATTTCGCCCCGGATGGTTTCTAGCCCCTGCTGGATGGCGTTGTTATCGTCACGGCTAATGATGCCCTGCTCGGCCAGCATGGCGGCGTGGGCGCGGCTGGCATCGATATCCTCGTGATAAAGGCGCTTGTCCACGTTAATGGAAGCGTTGATTTGTTGCAGCAATGGGGCTGCTGCGGCGGCAAACCGGCCACCCCACAAGGGGTTGGCAGAAGAGGAAGAACTATCAGGCATGGCCGTGACTGTAAGCAAAAGCATCTTAAAAAGGAAGCTCCATACTCCTTGCACATGAAGAATGTGCCCCAAGGGATTTGCTCAAGCGCCGTAAGCCTTTTTTAAGGCTCTCAACGTATATTTCTTATATATGAAGAATGTGCAAGGAGTATAGATAAAAATTTTCAATACAACACCAGAAATAGTGTTGCCTTTTTTGCAAAAGGGAATATATTTAGAAAAAAATAAAGGCTATTTATGATTTTAATCACAAACAAAACGCACCGCTGCTGCCGTTGGATCGGAGTAGCACTGTGCTCTTTATTTTTTTTTAATGGCCTTGCCGAGGCCGCTGCTCCTGCCTGTCCTGCAACCCCAACGCACAAAACAGAAGTAAAGAAAAAACCTAAACCGCCTGTGGCGTGTAAGGTTCCTGCAAAGAAAAAAGTTGTCTACACCGCGCCGGTGGCAACCCCGGTGGTGGTGGCGCAACCGGCTCCCCCACCTCCGCCACCCCCTGCTCCTGTCTTTGCCCCTGCCAATCGCCCTATGCAGGCAGCGGTATATTATGAAAAGCCTTATCCTTTAATCCCAGCGAGGGAAGCTCCCGCAAAGCCCAGCGGCTGGAGTGGCGATATCGGCGTGGGTGCGGGAACCTTGCCTAAGTTTGAGGGTGCAAACAAATACAAAGCCGTTCCATTGGTGCACGGTAAGGTAGCATACGATGATTTTTATCTTGCCGTGGAGAGTATGAATACTAATGGGGCGGCTGCTAAGCTGAATGTGGTGCCATTATCCAGTGTTCATTTTGGTCCCATGCTCAATTATCGTCTTGGCCGGGAGACAACGACCGATAACCGCCTTCAAAAATTGCCCGTTTTAGATGAAGCAATTGAAGCAGGTGTATTCTTGCGCTTTAATTTCAAAGGGTTTTCACAAAGTGATAGTTCGGGTTTGGAATTTCGTGCGCTTACCGATGTTTCTGGTGTGCATGACGGCAATATCCTAGAAGCCAAAATCGATTACACCAAAATGATCAGCAAAAGCTTTAGCCTCGGCACGGCGGTGCGAACATCTTATGTGAACAGTGACTACGCTAGAACTTATTTTGGTGTTACGGCTGCCCAGCAATCGGCATCCGGTCTGGCGGAGTCCAATCCTGAGGGCGGCGTGAAGGATGTGAGTCTTGATTTAAGTGCAACGTATATTTTAAGCCCGAAATGGAGCCTAACGGGTCTTGCCACCTACTCTCGTCTACTCGGCGATATTGCCGATAGTTCTATTGTCAAAGATGCTGGGAATGAAAACGAATACCGCGGCGGGATGTTGGTGACGCGGAAGTTTTAGAGCTGGTAATGGTGCGTCTTTGTCGCGGGGTGCCACGTATTGGTCATCAGATTAGCCAAGACTATATTACTGTCGTTGTTTTCTCTCAAAGCTGCTCATGCTTTGCCCGTCATCGCCAACAACGGCGCATCCGCTTCACGCAGTAAAAACAACGCAAGCCGCTCGCCCATGGCCGCTGCGTGTGCCGGATCGTCGCTGGTATCGCTGCGAAAAGCATGCTGGCCATCGGGGGTGCCCAGAAACACCGACAGGGTAAGGGTGGCCCCATTGCGAACGGCATAGGCTCCTGCCGGGGTGCGACAAGTGCCGGCAATTCCCAAAAGAAACGCCCGTTCTGCTATCGCTGCGGCTGCTGCATCGGCATTGTTGATAGCGGCAAGAGCGTCCACCAAGGCCTTTGGCGCACCCGGTGCATGCGTAATGGCAATGATCCCCTGGCCGCCGGCGGGCAGCATGGCCTCGGGGGTAAAAATTTCCGTGGCAAGATGCAATAACTCCAACCGCTCTAACCCCGCGCAGGCGATAATAATGGCATCGAGGTCTCCCCGGCGGACTTTTTCCAGCCGCGTTGGAACATTACCCCGCAGCGGCACAATAGTGAGATCAGGACGAAGGCGTAGCAATTGTGCCTGACGGCGTAGGGAGCACGTGCCAATGCGGCTGCCGCTGGGTAAATTCGTTAACGACAACGCATCTCGACTGACCAGCGCGTCCCGGCAATCGGCCCTAGGCAGGAACGCACCGAGGACAATACGCTCATCCAACAGAGCCGGCACGTCTTTGAGGGAATGTACCGCCACGTCCACCGTGCCGTCTGCAACAGCAGCATCAAGTTCCTTGCAGAACAGGGCTTTTCCACCAATGTCATATAGGGGTTCGCTATCTAGAATATCGCCGCTGGTCTTTATGGGTACCAACGCAAAGGCATCCGCCGCGCCATAACGGGGATGTTTAGTGGCAAAAGCCTGGCAGAAGGCTTTTGTTTGTGTTAGAGCCAAGATACTGCCCCGGGTGCCAACACGAAGAGGATAAGGAATGTCCATGCTTTGTAAGGGAACCCTTATGGGGGCAGTAGGCGACAGCGTCAAGGAAAAGGCTATTGAACAATGCGGGTTTTGGGCATTGAGAGCAGTTGCGACGATACAGGCTTGGCACTGGTAACGGATAAAAGGAATATTCTGGCGGAGGTGCGCGCCGGACAAGCCGATGTTCACGCCCGTTACGGCGGCGTGGTGCCAGAGTTGGCAGCGCGGGAGCATATCCTGGCTTTGCCCCGCTTAGTAGCGGCAGTGGAAGATCAAAGCGGCCTGAGCCTTCGTCATGATGTCGATGCCATCGCGGTCACCTCGGGGCCGGGGTTGGTGGGAGGACTGCTCACCGGGGTGCAGTTTGCCAGCGGTCTGGCCATTGCCCTCGGCAAGCCATTGCTGGGGATCAACCATTTGGCTGCCCATGCTTTGACCCCGCGCCTGACCAATGGGGTGGAATACCCGTATCTTTTGTTGTTGGCATCGGGTGGGCATTGTGTCTGGGTAAAAGTTGAGGGGCCAAGGAAATTTTTAGAGTTGGGCGGCACCATGGACGATGCTGCTGGGGAGGCGTTTGATAAAATTGCGGTACTCTTGGGGCTTGGCTTTCCTGGCGGCCCGGCGGTAGAGCAGGCGGCAAAAACCGGGGATGCGTCTCGGTATTCCCTGCCCGTGCCGCTGGCCGGGCAAAGCGGGGCAAAGATGTCTTTTTCAGGTCTCAAAAACGCGGTGCGTTTATTGGTGCAAAAAGAACATCCTCTTGATACTAAAAAAAAATCTGATATTGCCGCAGCTTTCCAGGCAACGGTGTGTGCCCATCTGACCCAGCGGGCGGCGTGGGTGTGCGCCCAACATCCCGACGTACCTACGTTGGCGTTAGCCGGGGGGGTGGCGTCTAACCATGCCCTGCGGGCGGAACTGTGTGTTGTTGCGAAACGATTTGGCAAAACCTGTGTTGTGCCGCCATCGGGGTTATGTACGGATAACGGAGCGATGATTGCCTGGTGCGGCGTAGAATGGCTTGCCGCCGGGGTACAAGACAGCGTGCCGCTGACGGTGCGGCCACGTTGGCCTTTAGGACAGCTTTATAGCGGGCTGTACAATTAATACTAATTTACAGTCTATTGAGTAATTTAAAAACCCAATCTCTGCAGTAAATATAGTGTTTTGTTCTTGCTATTATTCTCGAACTTATAACCCCCTCACCCGCCGCCTTACGGCGGCGACCTCTCCTGAGAGGCCACCCTATGCACACAAGTATTATAAGCCCGTTGAAGAGCGCGGTGCAACTCCCTCTCCCGCGCAGCGGGGGAGGCGTAAGGCCATCGGCCTTACGGGGAGGGGGTGAAAAGCACGAGAACAAAGCATTGGTTTTTTTCATTTTAAACACCCCCTTCCTCACCTTCCCCCGCTGCGCGGGAGAAGGAGGCAACAGGCAGTCGTTATCGTCTTCAAAGCAACGGCGTTGCACCGCGCTAATGCTGGAATAGAGCCAATTTCAGGGCTTGTGTGCATAGGGTAGGCCGAAAGGAGAGGTCGCCAAAGTGGCAGCTTTGGCGGGTGAGGGCGTTAAAACTGAAACCCACCCATTTTAGGAAAGAGATAATCACTGTATATTACTCAATAGACTGTAAATTAGTATAACACCATTTTGCAATCAATTGATTGCAAAATTCTTCGCTCAAACGCCGCGCGGGCTTGCCGCTTTGCGTAAATATTTTCTACATTTTGAACGCAAAGCTGTATAATACTCTTGTCCATTCTTCATAGGCAAAGAGTATAGAAAATCAGTGAAACTGATCCTTCTCCGTCGATTCCTTATACGCGGTGGTGGAGCTTTCCCCCCCACTAATTGCTAAAGAGACCGCATCGAAGTACCCGGTGCCGACTTCGCGCTGGTGCTTAGTTGCGGTGTAACCAAAAGTCTCGGAGGCAAATTCGGCCTGTTGCAGGCGGCTGTACGCGGCCATGCCTTCGGCGCGGTAGGCGCGGGCTAGTTCGAACATGCTGTAATTGAGGGCATGGAACCCGGCAAGGGTAACAAACTGGAATTTGTAACCCATCTCACCTAGTTCGCGTTGATACTTGGCAATAGTTTTATCATCAAGGTTGGCTTTCCAGTTGAAAGAAGGTGAGCAGTTGTAGGCCATCATCTTACCGGGGAACTCTTTTTGAATGGCTTCGGCAAAGGCTTTGGCTTCGGCCAAATTAGGGCGAGAAGTTTCCCACCATAACAGATCAGCATAAGGCGCGTAGGCCAGACCGCGAGCGATACAATGCTGTAACCCCGTGCCGCTTTTGAGACGATAAAATCCCTCCGGCGTGCGAGAGCCTACCTCAATGAAGGGCCTATCCCGCTCATCAATATCGCTGGTGATAAGCTTGGCACTTTCGGCGTCCGTACGCGCAACAATAAGAGTCGGGGTACCACAAATATCGGCGGCAAAGCGGGCAGCGTTAAGGTTGCGTATGTGCGCTTGGGTGGGAATGAGGACTTTACCCCCAAGATGGCCACATTTTTTTTCAGACGCTAATTGGTCTTCAAAGTGGACGGCGGCGGCACCAGCCTCAATGTACGCTTTCATGATTTCAAAGGCGTTGAGCGGCCCGCCAAACCCGGCTTCGGCATCGGCGACAATGGGGGCAAACCAGAAAATATCCCCACCTTTGTCTTCCATAGTGTCAATTTGATCGGCACGTTGAAGGGTTTTATTGATTTTTTTCACCAGTTCAGGCCCAGAATTGGCAGGGTAGAGCGATTGATCGGGGTACATCGCCCCGGCAATATTGGCATCTGCGGCGACTTGCCAACCTGAAAGGTAAATAGCCTCTAGCCCGGCCTTAACCATTTGCATGGCCTGGTTACCGCTGAGCGCCCCTAAAGCATGGACAAATGGGCGGTGGTGCAACAATTCCCACAACCGGTTGGCGGTAAGCGTAGCCAGAGAATATTCAATACGAACCGACCCACGCAGGCGACGCACGTCGGCGGGGGTGTAATCCCGGCGCAGACCAAGAAACCGCCCCTCGGGCGCACTGGGCACCAGGGTATCGAAGCTCTCGGCTTTCTTATTAAACGATGAGGCGGTCTTGTTCATGACGGTACTCTCCTAAAGTTCGGCGTAGCCGGGGATAGTTAAAAACTCGTAAAATGTCGGCGAGAAAGTAAGTTGACGAAACAAGGACATCGCCTTCGGTAATTGCGGCAAGGTAGTACCAACTACAAGCTTTTGGTATTCTTGCTTTAAAAAGTCTTCCACCAGTGTATCCGTGATGATTCGACCATCAACCAACGTCGCGCCATGCGCTCGCCATTGCCATATTTGGGCACGGGCAATTTCTGCTGTCGCTGCATCTTCCATGAGGTTGTGAATGGGTACACAGCCTTGGCCATTTAGCCATGCGGCAAGGTAGTGAAGGCTGACCTCAATATTCCCCCGAAGCCCGGCCTCGGTGATTGTACCGGTTGGAATCTGCAACAAAACGTCTCGCGTCACCTCGGTAACATCGGGAAGAACATGATGCTGATTGGCTTGCGGCATAAGGCGATCGAAAATTTCTTGAGCAACAGGAACAAGAGCCGGGTGTGCCACCCATGTGCCATCGTGACCATCGCCAGCCTCGCGTTCTTTATCGGCACGGACTTTCGCTAAAGCGGCATCATTGGCTATCGGATCATTTTTAATGGGAATCTGCGCCGCCATACCCCCCATAGCGTGGGCACCCCTGCGGTGGCAGGTGTTGATCAGCAGGCGGGAATAACCACGCAAAAAAGCCGTGGTCATAGTTATCTGTTGACGATCGGGAAGGACAAAAGCTTTATGACGATTGAATTTTTTGATAAAGCTGAAAATATAGTCCCAGCGGCCACAGTTAAGACCAACAATGTGATCTTTTAGCTCAAACAAAATTTCTTCCATCTGAAACGCCGCGAGAATCGTCTCAATAAGTACTGTTACCCGAACAAATCCTTTGGGAAGCCCCAGGTATTCCTCGGCAAACCTAATAACATCTTCCCACAAGCGAGCCTCAAGGTAATGCTCGAGCTTTGGCAGGTAGAAATACGCCCCGGTACCCCGCCGTTGTAGATCGGCGGCGTTGTGGAATAAGAACAGGCCAAAATCGACCAGGCTGCCGCTGGCGGGATTGCCGTTCCAATGCAGGTGTTTTTCCTCAAGGTGCCAACCCCGTGGGCGAACCATCAAGACGGCAGTCTTTGTATGCAGATGATAGTTTTTACCACTGGCGGCATCGGTATAAGAAATCGTGCGGCGCACGGCATCTTTCAGGTTTTGCTGGCCATCCAGCATTGCCCCGAACACGGGACTGCTGGAATCTTCAAAGTCCGCCATGAAGCACGACGCGCCGGAATTGAGAGCATTGATGACCATCTTGCGATCAACGGGGCCGGTGATTTCTACCCTGCGATCCTGAAGATCGGCGGGGATTGGGGCCACCCGCCAAGCAGGATCGGCACGAAACTGTTTTGTTTCATTGAGAAAATCGGGTAGCTCACCAGCGTCAAGATGTTGTTGCCGGGTGCGGCGCGCCTCCAGTAATGCCGTACGCCGCTCGGCAAAGTGGGCGTGAAGACGCTCTAAAAATGTCAGCGCTTCGGGGGTGAGAATGGCCTGTTGAACAGGTGACAACGCAGCAGGACTAGAAAGTAACATAGACAAAGGCACCCCTACCGATCCACTTCCCCAAAAACAATATCCATAGACCCAATAATCGCCACCACGTCGGCCAGCATATGCCCTTTGGAGAGCACATCAAGTGCTTGCAGGAACGCAAACCCCGGGGCGCGGATTTTGCATCGGTATGCCTTGTTGCTCCCGTCGCTGACAAGGTATACGCCGAACTCGCCCTTGGGGGCTTCGACAGCGGTGTAGGTTTCCCCGGCGGGGACGTGGTAGCCTTCGGTGTAGAGCTTGAAGTGATGGATGAGGGCTTCCATGCTGTGCTTCATCTCCGCCCGAGGCGGCGGGGCTATCTTGTGATCTTGTACCTTCACCGGACCGCCGGGCATTTTGGCCAGGCATTGGCGTATGATTTTTAGCGATTCCCGCATCTCAGCTATCCGCACGAGATAGCGATCATAGCAATCACCGTTTTTGCCAATGGGAACGCCAAAATCTAGGGCGGCATAGGCATCATAGGGCTGGCTCTTGCGGAGGTCCCAAGCAATGCCGCTTGCCCTCATCATGGGACCGGTAAGACCCCAGGCCAACGCCTGTTCCTTCGTGGCAATCCCAATGTCTACGGTGCGCTGTTTGAAGATACGGTTTTCGGTCAATAACCCTTCCATGTCATCGATGATCTTGGGAAAGCGATCGCAAAACGCGGCTATTTGATTGGTGAGGCCTTGGGGCAAGTCCTGATGCACCCCGCCGGGGCGGAAATAGGCGGCATGCAGACGCGCGCCGGAGACCTGCTCATAAAACCCCATAAGGGTTTCTCGTTCCTCAAAGCCCCACAAGAATGGTGTCATGGCCCCTACGTCGAGGGCAAAAGTAGAAATATTGAGAATGTGGTTTAGAATCCGGCCAATCTCACAAAACAGCACCCGGATATATTGCCCCCGTGGCGGCGGGGTGATGCCCAGCAGTTTTTCCACCGCTAACGCAAAAGCGTGTTCCTGGTTCATGGGGGCAACGTAGTCAAGGCGATCGAAATAGGGCACCGCCTGAAGGTATGTTTTGTGCTCAATCAGTTTTTCCGTACCCCGGTGGAGAAGGCCAATATGGGGATCGGCACGTTCAATAACCTCGCCATCCATTTCCAAAATCAAGCGCAGCACGCCGTGGGCGGCGGGATGTTGTGGCCCAAAGTTGATGGTTGTTGTTGGTTTTACTGAAATTTTTTCAGTGCCAGGGGAAATTGTGTGCACGGCGGTCATAAGGGGTGTTTAGCTTACTAGGCTTCATCGGGAAAGAAAATTTTGTCTTTCCAAGATATATACCGCTCGCACATGAGGATTTCCCTGCTCATCTTGCGAGCGGTACAGCCCTAAGTGAGTATACTAGTTGAGTATACACCGCTCGCACATCCCCCAACAAACCCAACTAACACCCAACTAAAAAACGCTTGCACCAGCACAAAAGCCTGATTAAGGATGAACGCCTGTTTAACAGTTTTGGGAGTTCTTATGGTTCTGGCCGCAAATCTTGGTTTTCCGCGCATCGGCTTACGGCGGGAATTGAAAAAAGCGTTGGAGTCGTTTTGGTACGGCGAAACCACTGAGGCGGACTTGCTTGCCACGGGTAAGGAACTGCGCGCTCGGCACTGGAAACTGCAAAAAGACAAAGGTATCGACCTTATCCCTAGCAATGATTTTTCTTTTTATGACCAAGTGCTGGATACCACGGCCATGGTGGGGGCTATCCCAAGTCGGTATGGTTGGAACGGTGAGCGCGTTGATATAACAACTTACTTTGCCTGCGCCCGTGGTCGTCAGGCCGGCGGCGTTGATGTGCCCGCCATGGAAATGACCAAGTGGTTTGACACAAACTACCACTACATTGTTCCTGAATTTGAGGCTGGTCAAACATTTCGCCTTGGCTCTACCAAGATTGTGGACGAATATTTAGAAGCCAAGGCCTTGGGTGTTGAGACTCGCCCGGTACTTATCTCCCCTGTCTCCTACCTCCTCCAGGGCAAGGCCAAGGAAGGCGTGGATCGCCTTGGTCTGTTGGACGGCTTGCTTCCCGTGTATCAAGACGTGCTCGATCGCCTGAACGCCGCCGGGGTACAGTGGCTACAGATTGATGAGCCTTGCCTGTGCCTCGATCTAGGCCAAGGCGAAAAAGACGCCATTGCCAAGACTTACAAAGCCTTGAATTTCGGCAACATTAAAACCGTATTGACGGCCTATTTTGACAGCTACGGTGAAAACTTTGCCTTGGCAGTGTCCCTACCCACCACCGCGATTCACTTTGATCTGGTGCGCGGCACAAATCAATGGGACCTGCTGGGTCAGCTTCCCGCCGGGAAAATCGCCTCCTTAGGTGTTATCGATGGCCGGAACATCTGGCGCGCGGATCTGGGTAAGATTCTCGCCAAGCTAAAGGTCGTTGCCCAAACGTTGGGTAACGATCGGGTGATTGTTGCCCCGTCGTGCTCGTTGCTCCACACCCCTGTGGACTTGAGCGAGGAAACCAAGTTGGATAATGAGCTGAAAAGTTGGCTTGCCTTTGCGGCGCAGAAACTTGAAGAAGTGGCCACGCTAAAAACCGCCCTTAATAAAGGCGAAGCCGAGGTGAAAGCCGTCTTGGAGGCCAGCGATAAAGCCGCCAGCAGCCGCGCCAGCAGCCCGCGCATCCATAACCCTGCTGTCAAAAACCGGGTGGCAAAACTCACCCCGGCGGATGCCCAGCGCACCAATCCCTTTTCCAAGCGCCGATTGGCGCAGCAGGCGGCTCTCAAGCTTCCGGCTTTCCCCACCACCACTATTGGCTCTTTCCCGCAAACCAAAGAAGTCCGAGAAGCCCGGGCGGCGTGGAAACGCGGCGAATTATCTGAAGCTGCGTATGAGCAATTTTTAGAGCAGCAAACCCAGGATACCGTGCGCTACCAAGAAGATATCGGCATCGACGTGCTGGTTCATGGAGAGTTTGAGCGCAACGATATGGTGGAATACTTTGGCGAACAATTGCAAGGTTATGCCTTCACCAAAAATGGTTGGGTACAAAGCTACGGCTCACGCTATGTCAAGCCGCCGGTGATTTTCGGCGATGTCTCTAGGCCAGAGCCTATGACGGTGCGTTGGTCAAAATACGCCCAGAGCTTGACCAAAAAACCGATGAAAGGCATGATTACCGGCCCGGTAACGATCCTGCAATGGTCGTTTGTTCGCGACGATCAGCCTCGTGAAATTACCACCAAGCAAATTGCTTTGGCCATCCGCGATGAGGTTGTTGATCTTGAAAAAGCCGGCATCACTATCATCCAGATTGATGAGCCGGCCATTCGTGAGGGCTTGCCCCTGCGTAAGGCAGATTGGGGAAGCTACCTGCGCTGGGCGGTGGAATCCTTCCGCATTAGTGCCTCGGGTGTCAAAGATACCACCCAGATTCACACCCATATGTGCTACTCGGAATTCAACGACATCATGCCGTCCATTGGCGACATGGATGCCGACGTGATTTCTATTGAGACAGCGCGCTCACAGATGGAGTTGCTGGACGCCTTCATCAACTACAAATACCCCAATGAGATTGGGCCTGGCGTGTACGATATTCACTCACCGCGCCAGCCTGGTGCCGAAGAAATGG
This sequence comes from Holosporales bacterium, assembly GCA_046338525.1. GTDB lineage: Bacteria > Pseudomonadota > Alphaproteobacteria > JAJTHO01 > JAJTHO01 > JBKCUA01. The sequence goes on along the minus strand of JBKDWF010000039.1, from coordinate 2,661 downwards.
CCGTCTTGCTGCGTAAGGCTACCCGCTGCATCAACCCTGATCAGTTGTGGGTTAACCCCGATTGCGGTTTGAAAACCCGCAAATGGGTCGAGGTTAAGCCAGCCCTCGCCGCGATGGTTCAGGCTGCTAAAATCCTTCGCCAAGAGGTGAACGGGCTTAAAGCAGCGGGGTAAGTTCTTCTTGGTATAGCGCGCTGGATTATACCGCTTTGCGTTCAATATGTAGAAAAAAAATTTACGCAAAGCGGCAAGCCCGCGCGGCGTTTGAGCGAAGCATTTTGCAATCACTTGATTGCAAAATGGTATTAAAAGCGAAATAGTGTAGCGCGCTGTAAGCCTACCCGCCCACCGTGCACGCCAAAAATCGACGACAGGATTCCGTAACCGGCTCACGAAAAATGTGCGCTGGTGGGCCTTGTTCCGCAATGCGGCCATCCTCTAAAAATACTACATGGGTGGAAATATCGCTGGCAAAGCGCATCTCATGGGTCACTAAAATCATCGTCCGGCCATCTTCGGCTAATGATCGAATAACCCGCAGGACTTCCCCTACTCGTTCTGGATCAAGAGATGAGGTCGGCTCATCAAACAGCATTGCCTGAGGTTCCATGGCCAAGGCGCGGGCAATGGCAGCGCGCTGTTTCTGGCCGCCGGAAAGGGTATAGGGGTAGGCATGGCGTTTGTCGTACAATCCAACCTTCCGCAGGTATGCCTCGGCCCGATCGATAGCCTCAGATTTTGATAGCTTAAGCACATGAATCGGGGCTTCAATGGCATTCTCCAGCACGGTTTTGTGCGCCCAGAGATTAAAGTGCTGGAATACCATACCAATACGGCTGCGCAGGCGATTTAATTGGCGCAGATGTCGGGGGTGTGACCCGTTTGGGGTGCGCTCAATTTCAAGCAACTCATCCTTGATGCGAATTTCCCCCGCATCGGGAATCTCCAGTAGGTTCAGGCAACGCAGCAGCGTGGTTTTCCCGGAGCCACTGCCACCAATCACGCTGATCACATCGCCGTCGTTGGCCACCAAGGACACGCCGCGCAAGATGTCCGTCCCTGCAAAGGCTTTATGCAGGTTAAGGGCGGCGATGCTGGGAATCTCACGGCTCATGGCGCAGTTTTCTTAACACGATAATTCCCCCCGCCACCAGTAAGAACGGCATCGCCCATAAAACCACATGCAGACCCTTAGTCGGCGGGCGAAACAAAATCGCCTCACCGTACCGCGCCACCAATGCGGCTTCAATGGCATCAGGCGTGCGTCCCGCAAGCAGTTCAGCGCGCACAAACAGCCGCAAGGCTTTGGCCATTTCGCCATTGGATTCATTGATGTTCTGGCCAGCACAGGACAGGCAGCGGATCATGGTGCCCATGCGCTGGGCCGTGGCCTCTAAAATTGGATCGGCCAAGGCCTCACCCGGTTGGGGGAAAGCTAGGGCCGGGATGCTCAAGGTCATCAGCAACAAAAACAAAAGGCGCATGGGGCATCCTACCCGAACCGCTGGGGGTGCAGCAATGCCGGAACGTCGGCCCCTCCCGTCAACGCCCCCGCCAGCAAGGAGGCCGCGTAGGGTGCCGCCACCATGCCCCGGGAGGCAAAGCCTGTTAGGATAAACACGCCTGGCGGATTCGATAACGCCCCCACCACGGGCAGGGTGTCCCGGGTGCGGCAGCGGACGCTGGCCCTGTCCCCGGCGGCAATCAAGCTGCCGATCTCCGGGGCTAAGGCCTGCATTTTTGCTATGTTTTCCTTGGTTTCAGCGGGGCTGATGGACGTATCGGTGCAGCCACGGCGGTAACTGCTGCCCCCAGTATACACGCCGTCCATGGGGGGGATAAGATACCCGTCGCCGCAGCGGACAAAGGCCGGGGGCGGGGCATCGTTTTGCGCCCTCGCTTCAGTAATCTGCCCGGCCAGCGGGGTGAGGGGCAACGGGGGTTTGATGAGGCTATTGGCCCCATAGCCGTTGGCCAAGACGATATGGTTTGCCCGGATAATTTCCCCGGTTGCCGTGGTGATGAGGCCGGGTTCGATGCGGGTCACGGCGGTATGCAGGCGCACGGGCACATTGGTTAAAAGATATTGGCATAGTGCCCTAGGCCGCACCCACCCGGCCAGGGGCAGCGTCGCCCGGCCAGGTTCTGGGCATAAAATCTCCTGCTCATAATGCGGCGCGGCGGCAAGGCGCTGCGCCCTCGGATCAAGCATCTCCAGCCCGCACAGGGAGGACAGCTCCTGGGGCAGGGCTTGCAACCACGCGCGGGTGAACCTCCAGGCATCCAGGTAGAACAGGGCTTCCTTGCTGGGCTGGATGGCCAGCAACGGGTACAACGCCGCCGCCGCGTTGCCCGATGCCCCGGCGGCAACCTCCCCCCCTGCCTCTAGCACGAAAACCGTACTTCCCTGTTGGCGCAGAAAAAACGCCAACGCCGCCCCGGCAATGCCGGAGCCGACAATGGCGACATCAACAATAGGTTCAGGCATCATTGGACAACATCTTCTCATCAGGTTACTAAAGGGCACCTCTATTAACCCATTTATAGGGATGAGTGGCTAGAAAGGTATATGCGAGCAAACGTAAGCGTACTCAAACGTACGTGCGGATTGCGAGCATAGACCTGACGATGCCAATCGCCCTAGAAATGAGGTTAATAGAGG
>JBKDWF010000012.1:0-11263 GCA_046338525.1 Holosporales bacterium | reverse complement strand
CTCCGTCTTGGCGAGGCGCGGAGCGCCGTGGCCATCCAGAAAAAATGAACGCTGGATCGCCACGCGCTTCCGGCGCTCGCGAAGACGACCGAGGGCGTGGCATTGGCAGGTTTTCTACCCACCCATTTTGGAAGAGAGCCTGAATTAATTTATTGCCTCAAATTTTGGTGATTTATATCACAATAATGTTGCAGGTTAATTAGGTTTGCGATATATTAACAATATATTAACAAAGGATATTCAGTTATGGCTGGGCAAATTATATCCTCTTTTCAAGGAACTGAAGGGCAAGCGGATGCTTTCTCTCTTAGTAGGGGTACTATTAATAATATTAATGGTTTTAAGCCCCGGGAGGATGTCCTCGATTTTAAGGGTGCAACGGGTTATGCTTACCCGGTGACGCAAAACGGCGTTGATTACCTTGCTATCTTTCCTAAAAAACGAACACCTAACATTTCTGCGACGGAGTTGTTTGCGGATGGGGTTTTATTTGTGGCAGGTGTGACTTTTGAACAATTAAGTGCCGCAAATATTAATGGCACGTTGATTAATGTAGACGATGAAACCCAGAAATTGACGGGGACGGCGACGGGGACTCCTGTGCCGGCAGAAACGACGACCAATACAAACGTGGGCATAATGTTTGGTGCCAGCGGTTCGGACTCTTTTGCGCTAACCCCTGGCACCTTGAATATTGTAAATGGCTTTGACCCGAAGGAAGATAAAATTACGGCTTTGGGAGATGTATATTATTCACCCATTGAAACGGACGAATATAGCGGTACTGTCATTTTGGCTAAAAAACTTGCCCCTACAGCGACGGCGGCGGAAATTCGTGCTGCGGGTGGCTTGTTGCTGGTGAATGTTACACCAGATCAACTAACAGATGTTAACATCAGTGGTGGAAAGTTCATTGAATATGATGAGGCCAGCGCGGCAAAACCAACAACAACAACAGCGGCGGCAGATACCAATAGTTCTACAACTCCATCTACCGATGCCACGACTATCGGTGCGAATGCTACAGCAACCATGGATACAAAAACTACCGCAACCGCTTCTGCGACGGCAACCATGGACGTTATTACAAATCCCGGCACTCGGTTTGGCAGTGTTCGTGCTGATAGTGTGGCGTTGAATGGTAGTAGCGGTTCTAATACGACTAGTCCATTTATGAACTTGCGTGGCGGCGATGATACTTTAAGCGTGAGTAACATTCCTAATGGCACGTTTATGTTGGGTAGCGGTAAAGATAGTTTCAATATTGAAGGCGCGGCAGGGGGTGTGTTGAACATTATGGCGGGTGATGCCGGGCGCAAAACCGGGCTTATTTCTGGTGCGGGGACGATCAATGTTTTGGCTAACGACTATGATATTAGTATTGCTGATGATTTCTCGGGCAAGCTTATGGTGTCATCATGGAATAGAAATAGTACATTAGATATTAACAATGCTGATACCACAATTAAATACGTCAATTTGCAAAATGGTCTCATCCAGGCTGATATTCAGTTTGCCGCTGGTGGCGACGTTTCTGTGTTGCTGCAGAGCAATCAAAAAGCTGATTTTGAGGCAACGGTGTTGGCCAGCTAATACCGCTTTGCGTTCAATATACCGCTCGCACATGAAGAGCCCGCCCGGCGTTTGAGCGAAGAATTTTGCAATCAGTTGATTGCAGAATGTTATAAATGTTATTGTTGAAGAACAGTCTTCATCCGTCGCACGCTTTCCTCAAGGCCGATAAATATCGCTTCGGCCACTAAGAAATGGCCAATATTGACCTCATGGAGGTAGGGTAGGTGCCGCAGTTTTTCCATGGTAATGTAGTTGATGCCGTGCCCCGCATGAACCACAAGCCCGTTCGCGTGGGCGGATTTAGCCGCTTCGGATAGTATAGAAAAACCTTGTGCATCTGGGGTTCGGCAATAACGTCCTGTATGCAATTCAATGACATCGGCACCGACAGCAGCACTGGCCGCAATTTGTTCTAAATCGGGGTCAACAAAGAGGCTGACGGTAGTTCCTGCTTCGTGCAGTGCTGCAATAAACGGCCTTAGAAAGGTTGAATTTTCGCTCACGTTCAATCCGCCTTCAGTCGTAAGTTCAGTGCGGCGTTCTGGAACCAAGCATACAGAAGCAGGGCGCAGGCGACGTACAATTTCAAGCATTTCTTGGGTTGCTGCGATTTCTAAGTTACATGGTACGGGTAGGCTGTTCATCAGCATAGTCACATCTTGATCTTTAATGTGGCGACGATCCTCGCGTAAATGTACTGTAATACCGTCGGCTCCGCCACGGATGGCGGTTGTCGCACCACGCCATAGGTCTGGTTTGCCCTCTCCACGGGCATTACGTAGGGTAGCTAGATGATCAATATTAACGCCGAGTTTAATCATTATACAAGTGTGTTCTCTTCGGGTGTGGCGACATCGCGTCTTCTGGCTGCGGCCGCCTGGATTCGCGTGCGGCGAAGGGTTTGATACCGACGCACAGTGTAAAGACTTATACTATAAGTCAGTAGGCCAAAAAAGGCTCCTGCCGGGATAAAACCAACTAAGATGGGAAAAATAAACTGGTCAAAATACTTAGCAAAATTTTGGGTTAAAAGTTCTATTGGGTTGCCGATGGCATAGCTGATGAAAGTACTGAACGATTCTGTTTCAATGCTTTGTCCTAAGATAATGATGCCAAGATGATAGACGAGCCAGAAAATAAAATAAAAAGTAAACGGGTTGCCAATTGCCGAAGACAAGGCACTGGCAATTATACTTCCTCGAACGAGCCAAGCTGTACATATTGCTAAGGGCGTATGTAAGCCCAGAAAGGGAGTGAAAGATACAGCGACACCTGCGGCTAAACCGCGAGCAATATTTTCCGGTGTCCCGGGAATACGCAGGGTACGATGTCGGATATAACCCAAGGTGCGTCGGATATTAATCCGCAAGGTTATTACGTCCCTTAGGGTATCGGTGGCAGAACGCTCAACGCGGCGACGAAACATAAAATGAAAAACCAAGCTTAAGATAACACAATAAGGTTTAGAATGATAGCGTTAGTAAATGCCTTCAATAAAATTTTCCTGTGGTGTTGATGTTTTTTCAGTAGCACCAGGCGTAGGTTGGTTGGGCAGCCCTAATTCTGTGTGGGTGACAGGGGTATCGCGTTTGAAAACTTCCACGGCGACACGAGAGTCGCCAGGGCGGGCAACGGTGCCGGTATCAGTATTAATGCGCACTAATGTTACATCATTGGAGATTCGAAAGGGTTTGATGGGTTTGTTGGCGAGGGCTGTGGACATGAAATCACGGAATGCGGGCACCGCAACAGCGGCACCAGTTTCTTTTTCTCCCAAGTTGCGTGGTTCATCGTAACCAATATACACGCCAGCCACAATATCCGGGGAAAAACCAATGAACCATACATCTTTGTAATCATTTGTAGTTCCTGTTTTTCCGGCTAAGGGACGGCCAAGAACCTTCAAGGCGGTTGCGGTGCCACGTTGGACAGCGCCTTCTAGCATGCTGACGCTTTGATAAGCACTAGCGGAATCGGTTGCCATTTCTATAATTCCCGAAGGCGTTGGGACGCTTTGACCCTCCCAAGAAAGAGTCTCGCATGTGTCGCATGCTCTATCATCATGTTTATAAACTGTTTTACCTGTCCTGTCTTGAATGCGATCGATAAGGGTAGGGTCAACTTTTTGGCCGCCATTCACAAACATTGCATAGGCATTGGTCATGCGTAGTAATGTTGTTTCATGCACGCCAAGTGCGCCTGATAAATACAAAGGCATTTTATCGTATATACCAAAGCGCTGTGCGACGGAACTGACGCTGCGCATGCCAATGGCTTGGGCAATGCGAATTGTCATGAGGTTACGCGATTTCTCAATTCCGGTACGCATGGGCACAAGGCCATAATATTCTTTGGTGTAGTTTTCCGGCCGCCAGATTCCTTGGCTTGGCCCCATATCAATGGCGATTGGTGCGTCTAAAACAATGGTGGAGGGGTTATAGCCGTGTTCCAAGGCGGCTAGGTACACAAACGGCTTAAAAGTGGAGCCTGGTTGTCGTTTGGCTTGAGTTACACGATTAAATTGATTGCCTTGATAGTTGAATCCACCGACAAGAGCCAGCACCCTTCCGGTATGTGGGTCTAGAGCGACGAATCCGCCATTGACTTCAGGGGGTTGGACAAGTTCCCATCCAGCAGGAATTTTTTCTGCTGCGGTTCGTGGGCGTACATAAATAACATCACCGATATTTAAGACATCGCCAATGGCATTAACAGGGTTACCAAGACTGTTATTGGGTAGGCTGCGTCGTGCCCAGCGGACGCTTGCTAGGTCAAGATTTGCTTCGTTTTTATCTTTACCTTGTAAGATGACAGTGGCCGATTCCTTCGTCATGCGGGATACAGTACCCAGTTGCCAGCCCAATCGAGCATAAGGATTTGGAATTGTTCGTAGGCTTGCCTCCCATTGATTTAAATTGAAATCTAGACGTGCGATAGGCCCGCGCCATCCATGGCGGCGGTCGTAGGCGATAATAGCGTTGCGTAAGGCTGCTCCGGCTGCACTTTGCAGGGTTGGGTCTAAAGTTGTTTTTACGGAAAGACCCCCACGGTAAACGCCATTCTGGCCGTATCTGGCGACAAGCCAGCGGCGAACTTCTTCTGAGAAGTCTTCGGCCTTGAAGACTTGTGTTTCTGCTCTAGGAAGGATAGCAAGAGGTTCATTGATGGAAGCGCGAAGGACTTCTCGTGTGATGACTCCATCTTCATACATTCGTGATAAAACCCAGTTGCGGCGACCAATGGCTGCGGCTTTTTCTTGTACAGGATGGTAATTATTGGGGGCTTTGGGTAGGCCTGCAAGATAAGCAGCCTCAGCTGGAGATAATTCGTCTAGAGATTTATTAAAGTAATTCAATGATGCAGCGGCCACACCGTAGGATCCCATGCCGAGATAAATTTCATTGAGGTAGAGTTCTAAAATCCGATCTTTGCTCAGAGCCTTTTCAATTCGTGTAGATAAAATGGCCTCGCGGATTTTTCGGCGTAAGGTGCGCTCATTGCCAACAAGGAAATTTTTAGTTACTTGTTGGGTAAGAGTCGAAGCCCCTTGGGGGCGATGGGGTTGCCCGGTGATTTTTAAAAAAGCGTTAGTTAAGGCTGCTCTAGCAATAGAAGGTAAATCAACCCCGGAATGATTATAAAAATTTTTATCTTCGGCGGATAAAAAGGCCTGTTTCACTAAATCGGGCATAGCTCCGATGGGAATGAACACTCTTTTTTCTTCGGCGTATTCGGCGAGCAATCGACCATCTCTACTGTGTAGTCGGCTAACAACAGGGGGTTCATAGCTTTTAAGCTCTGAGTAATCAGGGAGGTCTTCGCTAAAATGCCGATAGCCTACATAGGCGGCGCCAACACCAAGTATTGTTCCCGTGACCATCAAAGCGGCAAAAAATTGTATCAGGCGAACAAATAAGAGGCGCATGGATTTCTTATTGTATGACAGTCGTTGAGGAATTTGTCGAGGGATGTGCCAAAAATTTATTTTTCAAAAACGGAATAGAGAAGCAAAATAATCGTACCAATCCCTTGTATTTCTTATGTTGAAATATACAGTCGCGCCCAATCCGTTGGTGGTTGGTGGTAAATGCTCGTCAAGCAATAGCTCAACAGTGGCAAAACGTTGGTCTTTATCGATGGTATCAGGCAAGCCGCTGGTTTCGGGGAGTACGCCAATACGCTCAATGCGTTGAATTGTTGCAGGATACCAAGCAGAATCATCAGCAGGGCGAACACGTGCTTTTATTTTTTCATTGAGGGCTTTGAGGGCATCTTGAGGCATTTTAGCGACAATGCGGCGTACAGGATTGTTGCCTTCCACCATATCCATGATGGGCGCTCCAGCCGCTAGGTATCGCCCGGAACTTGCATTCAACCTGACAAGTCTGCAATTGCAAGGGCTTCGTATAATAGTGCCGCCTTGAGTTTCAATAAGATTTTTGTATTGTCGCTCAAGTCCCTTTAATTCGGCTTGAGCTATACCTAGGGCGGTGTTGGTTTGATGGGCATCGGAAGGCTCTCGGATATGGCCGTTTGGCAAGTCGATTTCAACGCGCCCTAGGGTAATAGCAGCATTACTATTCTGGTCAAAAACCTTTGTTGTTGCTATGGCTTTTTGGAGATTAGCCTGTGCGGTGGCTGCTTTACTACGAGCAGCATCTAGATCCCGGCGGGTGGTAAAGCCGTGCTGGGCGAGCTTTTCTACTTGGGAAAGAACGGTTTGAGCCTCACGGAGCCGGGCTTGGGCGGCTTGTACCTCCAAAGCTGTGGTTGTATTTTGCTCGTATAATATATCTTGCACAGCGTGGCGATAATTGGTGGTCGTTTTATCGGCGTTTTCCAGTACACGCACTTTATCTTTTTGTGTTTGCAGAGCTGATTCTAAGAGTGCAATTTTTTCCGCTGCTTCTAGTGGAAAAATTATAGCGAGTGGCTGATTTATTTTGACATTTTCATTGGTCTCGGTCGTTAAAAAACGTATTAATCCAGCTTTTGGAGTGTAAACATTAACGGTATCTTGGGTGATGGTGGCGTATTCCGCCGAAAAAACAAAAAGGCGTTCGTGTAACAAAGTGATTATGTTCAAAAATAAAATACAGCAAATACAAATAATTAGATATAATGCGAGGCTAGGCAACCCTTTCTGTTTTTGTGTTTTCTCTTTACTATCAACATTCTCAATGAATTTTATAATTGCTGGAGACGAGCGTAGGTTTTCCATAAATCGAGAAGCATCCGGAAGTTGTTCAGTGTGAGCGCTTTCAAAGAATTCTGTTAATAGCAAGGTTGTCCCTTCTGCGGGGTCTAAAAATTTTAAACCCACGTGGTGCGTTTGCGGATTTTTGTGCACCAGCACGGCTTTAACCATGAGGGGAACGACGCTGTCAGCTAAACTCAAATGGAGTCGTAATTCAATGGCTTCATGAAACCCCCAGGGGCAATCTTTAAAAAATACACCTATTCCGCTTATAGACCAGTTTGCCAGCTCGAGAAATTCTCCCTGCCATTCTACTTTAATTCCCCAGCCCAGACGTGTATGGCGACGCATACAAGTTTCCAAAATGGTTACGTTGTGATAGTGGGATGAAGACTTCATTGTTGGTGGGGTGGCTCCTTGAGGTTAGCAGGTGTTGTGACGGAATCGCTGTAAATAATGACATATAAAAAAGTATCAAAACACTCAATACGAGCCAAGCACGGGATAGCCATGTGTTTCGCCGTCTGCCTAGAAGACCGGCGTTCTGTGTCCAACCTTGTACATCGAGATGAGTCAAAATATATCCTTTTAGAATGTTCCCAATAATTTGATTATATATGAGAAATAGAGGCCATAGCAAGTTAAAATGCTTACCCCCTAAACACAAAGAAAACAAAGTTCTACTGAAAAGTACCCATAAAAGCCAGTATAGGGTAATGTCTGCGCGTCCTAAAATTAACACTATTAACATTAGTGTTGGCGTATAGAGTCCCGTAAAAATTGAAATGCGTTGATCAAGAAGCATTAATGCCATAAAAGGGGGAAGCCGTCCTGGCTCAAACATAGCCTTATGTCCTGCTCGGAGCATATTGCCAGACCAGCGAAGTAGTTTTTTTGGGGACGCTTCCAGAAAGGGACGCTGTTCATCTTCGGCACAGAATATCTTTATATCACGTAAATAACGCATGCCTAACCCGCGGTGTACCGTATAAAGCCATGTTGATTTATCGTCCCCGGTGATCATTTTGATGGAACCAAAACGGGGATGATGTAAGACATCTTCCGCAAGAGCTTTAATAAAGCCTTCTTCAAACGCCAGAGAGCCGCGAAAACATGAAAAACGTCCTGTAAGCACCAGAAGCTCCTCTGAAAAAGCCTGACTCTGCATCCAGAAATGCCGTTGATGGTAGCGCAGGCGTATCCATGCCATCCAACACCGGCGTGCACGGACATTAAAGGCGGCATTATTGACGGTGAGAGCACCAATGGTAGGGCTGGTCATTAAGTGGCCTATGCAACGGCTAAAAATATCAGGAGGAACAATACTATCTCCGTCCATTAAGGTGATCATTGCGGGGGGTATTTTGTGATGTCGAGATAGGCCGGCCAAGGATTCGGCAAGCCCAGAACGCTTGCCGTGATTGCCTTGAAGGTGGATAAAAAGTTTAATATTTTCAGTATAATATCGAAGAAAAAGTTTTTGGATAATGGCGCTTTCTGTTGTATTGGCTACGGTAAAGGCAATACTGCATGGTCCATGATAGTTTGCCGCAGCATCGCATAAGGCCTTTATCACCGCATTGGTAATGAGGGGATCAATTTTGTAAGAGGCGACAACAACGGCGATGGGCGGGCGTTTTTTATAGCGATTGGCACGACGGCGAAGCTGCGGGTATTGTAACCAAGCGTACAGTCCGGCACGAATAGTATGAACGGCAAACCAGCTGTACCGCCATAAGGCGACGATGCCGATTCCAATGGCGATTCTGAGATCAAGGTCAGGCATGGTCAGTGGAAGGGAATAAAAAGCAGCCTGCAGTATGGTCGTTTACCAAGCCCACTGCCTGCATCCAAGCGTATATAATGGTGCTCCCGACAAATGTCATGCCGCGTTTTTTGAGGTCTTTTGATAAGGTATCGCTTTGAGGTGTTGTGGTGGGAACAGCGGCCAGTGTTTTCCAATAACCAGTGTAGGGTGTTCCGCCGACAAAGTTCCAAGCATAGGCGGCAAAGCTGCCAAACTCCTGTTGGATTTTTAAAAAGACGACGGCGTTGCGGCGGGCGGCAAAAATCTTCAAGCGGTTGCGGACAATGCCCGGATTATGGCGCAGGGCTTCGAGATCGCTATCCGTCATGGCGGCGACCTTGTTCGGATCAAACTCGTGAAAGTTATCGCGGTAGCCAGAGCGTTTGTGTAAAATAGTCTCCCAGTTTAGGCCTGCTTGGGCACCTTCTAGGATCAGCATCTCAAACAGGTACCGATCGTTGTGGGACGGCACCCCCCATTCGGTATCGTGGTAGTGCGCGTAGGCGGGTTTGCCCGGCGGTACCCAAGCGCAGCGCGTGGAGGCTGAATAATTCATGGGCGGGAACCTAGACGGGAATGCTCTTTTGTGCTAGATTTTTTCGATGGTTGAACAGAAATATTCTTTTGGAGTTGGATCTCGGCTGGTGCATTTGGCGCGGGATAGCGCGCGGTATGATGGCTTGGTGAATCTGCCGGTGCAGCGAGGCTCTAGCGTGTTGTTTCCTTCTTGCGCTGCCTTGAAAGACGCAGGAAAGCATTGGGATAGTGTTCCTAGCTATGGTCGTCACGGCACTACACCAACGTTTGCTTTGGAAGAGGCTCTGACAGTATTGCATGGGGGTCATAAAGCCGTCTTGTGTGGCAGTGGTGTTGGGGCTATTGCCACGGCGTTACTGGCGTTGCTGGGGCAGGGGGATCACCTGCTGATGACCGATAGCGTGTACAGCCCGACGCGATCCTTCTGTGATGGGTTGCTGCGCCAGTATGGTGTCGAGACGAGCTACTTTGATCCCACGAATCTTGCTGCGTTGGCGGATGCTTTTCGTCCTAATACTAAAGTTGTGTATGTGGAAAGCCCGGGTTCGTTGACCTTGGAGATGACGGATATCCCGGCGGTGGCGGCGTTGACGCGATCGAGGGGTGCGCGGCTTCTGGCCGATAATACCTGGGGTACGCCGATTGGTTGCACCCCTCTGCGCCTGGGGGCGGACGGGGTGATTGAGTCGCTGACCAAGTACGTTGGCGGTCATGCGGATTTGCTCATGGGGGTGGTGGTGGGTACAGCAGAGACCTACCCGCGTTTTAAGAAAACAGCCGCCCTGACCGGACAATACGCCGCCCCGGATGAGGTGTATCTGGCCTTGCGGGGCCTGCGTACCTTGGAGCTGCGCTTGAGCCGTAGTGCCGCAAGCGCGTTGTATTTGGCGCAATGGTTGGAGCAGCATCCGGCGATCGAGCGGGTGCTCTACCCGCCGTTGCCTTCACACCCCCACCATGCTTTATGGAAGCGGGATTTTACCGCCGCCGCCGGGGTGTTCAGTATTGAATTTAAAAAAGACTACACAACGGCCCAGGCCCATGCCTTTATTGATGGCCTGAAGCTGTTTGGTATTGGTTATTCCTGGGGCGGGTTTGAGAGCCTTGCCGTGCCGGTGGAGCTGGCCGGGGTGCGCAGCGTGATCCCTATGCCCGCGGGGCCTTTGGTGCGGTTTTCCGTGGGGCTGGAGGCTGTTCAGGATTTGCAGAAAGATTTGGCAATGGGGTTGGCATCATTATGATTTTTTATTCCACCGATGTTATTGAAGATTTTATTAAATCTGTTCAATTTAACGAGGACGGCCTAGTGCCCGTGGTGGCCCAGGATGAGCACAGCCAGCAGGTGTTGATGTTGGCGTGGATGAACGCCGATGCTTTGTACCAGACTCTGACCGGGGGTAGGGTGGTGTATTGGTCGCGCTCGCGGCAAGAGCTATGGCGCAAGGGGGATACCTCCGGCAATGCCCAGGAACTGGTGGATATTCGCTTGGACTGCGACGGCGATGCCCTGTTGATTCAGGTGCACCAGCACGGCCCGGCGTGCCATACGGGCAAGCCTAGTTGTTTTTTTGTGTCGCCGGCATCGTTTCAGCCAAGGATGATATAGAAATTAGGATGCAAAAAGATCGCAGAAATTTTTTTCTATTATCAGTTATTTAAGAGTTATTAGGCAACGCCTCTGCGTTTAACAATGCGGAGATTATAAAGAATGACGCTGATTTTTCCAAATGCTGCAGCACAAGCTATTGTTACAAGTTTAGTTCATAAAGTTAAACAATCAGCTCATGCAGCAGATACGGACTTCTATAAAAACAAGGTGGATCCATTCTCAGCATTGATAGATTCAATGCTTCAGGGGATACCTCTTTCAAGTTGGGTGAGACAAGAGAAGGTTCGCCAAAGCCAGAAAACACTTCAAAACTGTATAGGGAATTTTCATCAATCAATTATAGCCTCTTTTGACGGATGGGAAGATTTAGGAACGGGAAAAATCATCGATCTTAGAAATTAGGACTTACGCGTTAACAAAAGAAAAGGAAGCTGCTACAGGGCATTGCAAGAAGAGGTCTTGTCGATGTCCCGAGCACGCAGCGTAAATTACAAGGACTACAGCCAGTTTTTGCTGCTCAGTCAGATCAATTTTACCC
>JBKDWF010000029.1:0-6404 GCA_046338525.1 Holosporales bacterium | reverse complement strand
TATTGCCCTCAACATCCTTCAGAAAAATCGACCAAAAAGGCGGTCTGTCTCAGGCTTCCGAAAACTAATCGGCTGGAACGATTCTTTCCTTCGCACTTTACTCAGCGGTTTGTCTCAAATGTCTTCATGATTTGGCCCTGGAAGATGTACAGGGGGAAGATGTACCGGTCGCGCATTTCGTTCATTATGCAACGCGCTATAAATTGATTATTGGAGGTGCCCTTATACAATTGCACTGCCACCTTTAAAAAGATATTGATGTATCAATGCACTGGCTAGAGCTGTGCCGCTTACATAAGCATCTTCCAACCGATTGCCAAGACACCAGTCCCCGCACAAACCAATATTATGGTACAGTGCATAATGCCTACCAAAAGGCTTTTGCACGCTGGCATCAGGCCAAAATACTGCTGTTTTGGCAATTGGCTCTTGCATAGGAAGGGAAAAATGCTCCATCAACGCCTGTACCTGAAGCAGTGCCACCTCATCGGGTGAAGTATCTCGATGCGTATTGGCAAAATCAGTGCTGGAATGTAATACCCAAGAGTCCAACTCCATATTTCGGCCCGGTTTTTTATTTTCCCGGCAAGCAAAAAGAATATTTTTACTGTTAACATTTATAGATTCATATTTTATATTAAGAGACTCATCAAAAATAGCAATAGTGCTCCACATGGGTTGCATTAAGGGCGCGGTTTTTATTAGCTTCATTAAATCAGGCGGCAATAACGCCACGGTTTTCAATAAAGCCACCGCCTGCGTCGAAGGAACAGCAAGAATCAGGTGATCGTAAAAACCTAACGATTGGTTATTGGCATCATAAATCGTCCATCCCCCATCACGACGTTCTAACGTACCAACATTGGTGTTATATTGACACTCCAACTTTTGGCTGAGAAATTCTGCGCAAGCCTGCATAGACGGCGTTGCAACCCAAGACTGCCCAGCAAGGCGCTGCTGCGACTGAGCATTACTAACAAAGCTGTTGTGCTTCCATGCAGCAAACCGTTTGTTCTGCATCAGGCGCCGAGCTTCAGCGCGAAAGCCGGGATGGGTGACGTTGAAAATATTGCTACCTGTATCAAAGAATTTTTCCTGAAAAAGGATGGACGCCATGCGGCCTCCGGGACAGGGGTTTTTTTCAAAAACTTTTACTTTAAATCCTTGTTCATGAAGCATATTTGCTGCTGATAACCCGGCTATACCGGCACCCACCACTGCCACCACTGGTTTTGTATTCGTAAGATTGACGAGCGGTGGCGATAAGACATTATCTTGCAACGTATTAAGTAACGATACTTCAACAATCTTATCCCGCCCCAAAATAGTGCCAGGCACCGCATCACCAGGGTATTGTCCAATCGCCTGGCGGAAACTGGCAACGGCAACGGGATCATCCCCATCAAGAGCAAACCTCCGGTACAAATTTTCGGCAGTTTGCACCGCAAAAGACAATGGTTTAAGCCACCCAAGCAATGACCCTATCCACATCGGAAAAAGATGTTCAGGCAGTACCCCGGTAGCTTTCAAGTGTGTCTGGATACGATTCCAAGCAGCATCATTGGTTTGCCCATTTTGTAAGGCTTCCATCCCAAAGGCGCGTTTTTCACCCGTAACGGGATCAGGGGCAGGCCCTGCTGCCCCTCGCATATAAAAATTATCATAAGCGTAACAAAACTCACGCCATAAAAAAATATCCTCTAACAAGTCGTTATTCTCATTACCCTCTAAAACAATATTGTGCAGCATCGCAAACGGCGACACCATGCCATAGCGCAAATACGGTAGCATCGTCCGAAAACAGTGCGCGGGTGCATAACCATTGATAAGTGGATACCGATCAAGTCCATATCGCCGTATTTTATCCCATAAAATAATACCGGCATTGGTGCCGCCACGAAACAATTGACTGGCCGGTACTGATTGATCCACCGCCAGGCTTGATAGCATTGGGATGAAAGAAAGTTTGGACGTATCGTTTTGTTGAAAAAAAGTGTTAGGCACGTTAGGTCTCGATGGTATTCGAAGGGCATGGCGCGGCCATGACCGACCAAAATCACGGGTGCGTAAATTTTCTGTTTGCGTCTTGAACAGAGCAAAATCTTTGTATTCTATAGTGGCCAAAGGAAATAAAGAGAGCGTCGTGTTGCCATTAACCCGCAACACAGGGGCCTCCGTAGCCCGTTCAACATCCTTAAGCACCTTAATCATCCGGGCAATAGGAACATCATCGGTAACGATGATAGAGGATTGTTCGGCAAGGCTTATTAAGGCATTATCGGCGCGTTCTGGTTGCGATATAATGACACCTACTTCAATATTTTTACGTTGCAATACTTCGGCAAATTCTCTTGCCCCTTCAAGAACAAACACCATCTGCCGCGCATTGTTTTGTAAAACAACCTCAATGACCACCACCAACGGTTTAGCGATGCGTTTAGCAATACCACAAGCCATTTCAAAAGCCGGATTCTCATATACCCGAAGGCAACTATGCGCCCAATACAACACATGCTTACCGTCCGGCACAAACGTACGCGATGAAAGGCCAAACCGCGTGCGCGTACGAAGAAAACTGGGGAATTTGGCAACCAGTTCTTCCATCAATAAAGGCTTTATGGCACGTGAGGTTTTGCCGATGCTCATGAAATAACGGTAACAATTTTTTATGAAAAAAGCGTAGCAGCAACCCGATAAATATTGTATCCGGTTAGCATGGAAAATCGTCTTACCTCCCTATTCGTTATTTTGGGTGCTGTTGCCTTGTTGATTGGACAGTCACTTTTTGTTGTGGGCCAGACAGAGCAGGCTCTTGTGCTGCAGTTTGGCGAATTTAAAGCCAGCCACACAACCCCTGGCCTAAAAGCTAAGCTCCCCTTTGTCCAAACGGTCGTCAAATACCCGCGATTAGCCGTGGGTATTGAGCGTGCACCAACATCGGAGATTACCCTGTTGGATCAAAAACGCCTCGTGGTGGATGCCTTTGCGTATTATAAAATCGTTGATCCGTTGATGTTTTTTAAGAATTTTACCGAAATATCAAGGGCAGAAAATGCCCTGTCGGGTCGGATGGAATCCACCTTGCGGGAGGTTCTGGGACGCTATCCCTTAGCAGCAGTTTTGTCGGAACGCCGTCAAACAATCATGACGGAGATTCGCAATCAATTAAACAAAGAGCTTGTTAACTCAGGGATGGAAGTCATCAATGTACGCTTGCGCCAAGCTGATCTCCCCGAGGCCAACAGCACCGCCATTGTCCGGCGGATGATCAGCGAACGAGAACGTGAGGCGCGGGAACTGCGCTCCAACGGTGAAAAGGAAGCTCAAGAAACACGGGCGAAGGCCGATAAAGAGCGCACGATTAAACTGGCTGAAGCTGAACGCGAGGCTCAAAATCTGCGTGGGCGCGGCGATTCAGAAGCCATTAAAATCCACGCCGATGCCTACGGTACCGATCCAAAATTCTATGAATTCTACCGTAGCTTGGAGGCATACCGCACCGCCCTCACCTCTCAACCCGGTAGCGGCAGCCAGCCTACCTTCGTCCTTAGCCCCGGCTCACAGTTCATGTCGGTGCTAAGCAATGGTAGTGCTCGTTAAATTGGCGGGCACCTGTATTAACCTCATTTCTAGGGCGATTGGCGTTGCCTGTTTTTACGCGCACATTCTTTTATAGCCTTGGCAAGGTTTTCAAGAAAATTGTGCCCGGGAAATTGTGCGAAGGAAATTGTGCGAGGGGTATATACCCCTTGCACCTAAAGAATCTGCAAAGGCTTCGCTCAAGCGACGCGCGGGCTGTACCGCTCGCAAGATGGAGAGAGGAAGTTTTGATGTTATAGCTGGTTTTACACTCATACTAATTTACATTCTATTGAGTAATATATAGTGATCATCTCTTTTCTAAAATGTTTGGGTTCCAGTTTCTACGCCCTCACCCGCCAAAGCTGCCGCTTTTGCGACCTCTCCTTTCGGCCTACCCTATGCACACAAGCCCTGAAATTGGCTCTATTCCGGTATTAGCGCGGTGCAACGCCGTTGCCTTGAAGACGATAACGGCTGCCTGTTGCCTCCTTCTCCCGCGCAGCGGGGGAAGGTGAGGAAGGGGGTGTTTAAAATGAGAAAAACCAATGATTTTTAACCCCCCTCCCCGTAAGGCCGATGGCCTTACGCCTCCCCCGCTGCGCGGGAGAGGGGGCTGCACCGCGCCCTTCCATAGGCTCATGAGACTTGTGTGTATGGGGTAGCCTATCGGGAGAGGTCGCCGCCTTAAGGCAGCGGATTAGGGCGTTATAAGTTCGAGAATAATAGCAAGAACAACACACTATAGTTACTGCAGATATGGGGTTTTTAAATTACTCAATAGACTGTAAATTAGTATTAATCAAAGTTATGCACAGATACACCCGGCGTACTCTGTTCTATCCGTGTTGTTTTTGCGGGGAATTATAGCCCTTTGATAAAGGGTTTAATATGTTACTTTTCAATGGCTTAAAATTATATCCATCGCCATCTTGGCTTTTTTCATGAAAACAATATCCTGTTACGATGGTGCGGTTATCCACCATTTTATCCACAGGTTTATCCCCGGAAGTTGGGGATAAGAAGCTGTCAAGGGGTGAAGGGAAAAAGTTTTATTCGCGTATTTGGTGGTGCACCGCCTACACAGATGATACCATTTTGCAATCAATTAATTGCAGAATTCTTCGCTCAGGCTCGGGCGTTGTTGCATAAGTCTTAAGCCGCCGCCCCCGCCTAAAATATAAACTTTTTCATAAGTTTTAAATTTTTAAACAATTATTAATATTTATTGATTATACTTTTTGCAGATGAGGAGTTGTGGATAAACGAGCGCGCCGAACAACGGTGCAACCGGCCAAAACTCTTCACCCGTGAACGGCTACATTTGAATAGGCACCTCTATTAACCCCATTTATGGGGATGAGTGGCTCTGATGAAATTTGCGAGCAACCGTAAGCGTACTCGAACGTACGTGCGGACTGCGAACAAAGACCTGACGATGCCCATCGCCCCAGAAATGGGGTTAATAGAGGCGCCCAAATGCCAAAGGGGGGATGGGATGGCAACCGCATTGACCCAGAGCTTATTAACCATAAGTGACGTGGAGCGTTTGCTCATATCGCACTCTCCCCAGTCACGCTTAGAAATTGCCTATTCCTTAGCTAAGGATTTCAAAGATACAACTATCTCCCCGCTGCATAGGGCAATGTTGTGTGACATTATTCGCATGATTAGTGTCTCCATCTCTGCACAAGTGAAAGCCGCCTTGGCAGAAGAATTGAAAAACTACCCCGATCTGCCTAAGGACTTGGCTCTGACGATGGCTAAAGATGTAATGGCAGTAAGCCTGCCCATCTTGAAAACCTCCGTTGTTTTGGATGATTCTGATTTAATAGAGATTATAAACACCCAAGATCGTTATAAACAACAGGCCATCGCCCAGCGTTCTCAGGTGTCGTCCATGGTAGCCGGGGTTCTGATAGAAAAAGGGGATCGTGACGTGGTGGTTGCCTTGACCGCCAATCGGGGCTGCGCGTTTACAGAGCAATCCTTACTTAAAATTGTGGATACCTACCCGAAGGATGATAAAATCACCGAAAATCTAATATTTTTTCATGAGTTACCCTTATCACTGGTGGATAAACTCCTAAATCTAGCAGCGGATAATCTTAAAGAACACTTGATAGCACGCTACCCTGTAGCAGAGGCCACTGTACAACGCATCGTACAACAAAGCATCCATAAGCAATTACTAAACTTCGTTACAGAAGGAGCATATACATCGGTGCAAATTGCCGCGCTGATCGAGCAGATGCACGCTCAAAAACGCCTCACCAACAGCTTTTTACTTCAGTCTATCTGTAGTGGCGCAACGATGGCTTTTGAACACAGCGCTGCATGCCTATTGCGATTGCCCGTAGCTAACATTGAGAAAATTATGAGGGAAGGCGGCATCATAGGCCTATCGATGTTGTCCACAAAACTAAAATTACCCGATGGTAGTGCCGCTATCTTAGAAAACGCCCAATACCTCGCCGCTGAAACAGCAAGAAACACCCAGCCCTTAGTTAATAACAATTTTAGGCAGTTAATGCGCCAGCGCGTACTAACGTCCACTACCGCCATGCCGGAGCAGGATATAAATATTTTGCTCGAAGAATTGGGCACCACTATTCCATGTTGATACCATTTTGCAATCAAGTGATTGCAAAATGCTTCGCTCAACCGCCGCGCGGTCTGCGCGGTCTGTCAAAGACGAATACACATGTCCGATTAGTTAGCGGATTAAATGTCCGATCACGGTGTGCCTAAAGGCGTCTGTGGAAGGAGGGCGTAGCCCGACTGGAACAGACGCCTTTAGGCGGCGCGTTTTTGCTCCTGCCGTG
>JBKDWF010000046.1:0-14384 GCA_046338525.1 Holosporales bacterium | reverse complement strand
TATTCTGAAGATTTGCGTGGTCGCGCACTAGATTTATTGGAGTCTGGTCAGAAGCAGCAAGCGGTGAGCAAGCTGCTCAATATAGGCCTAAGCACACTAAAATATTGGATAAAAACATGGCGGACAGAAGGGCGCCGGGTTGCTAAAAGCGGCTATCAGAAAGGTCATAGCCATAAAATAACCGATACCCAAGTATTGCAGGATATCATCACCAAAAATCCCGATAAAACATTGACGGAGATAGGGAAAATGTTGCCAACACCCTGTGCTGCGGAAACGGTACGGCGCGGATTGAAGCGCCTTGGATTCAGCTATAAAAAAAAGAGTTTCATTATAAACCACGTGATAGTACACGATGCGCCGCTTTTTTAGAAATGGTGTCAACATTAAATCCGGGAAAGCTATGCTGGATTGACCAAAGTGGCATGCACGATAATGAACGTTCTTTATGGGGCTGGAGCTTGCGCGGACTGCTGTGTTTGGGGATTAAGCCAGCACGGGCAACTGAAAAATCAAACATAATGGCGGGATTGATGCAGGGCAAACTCATTGCGCCCATTCAATACGCAACCAACACAACCGCGATGATTGTGGAAGAATGGTTTGAAAACAAATTATTAAAAGTCGTGGCAATAGGCACTGTTTTTGTTTTGGATAACGCGCCTTTCCATCGAAAAAAGATTCTTGAAGCTATGGCTTGTGCGGCAGGGTGCTCTATCCTCTGGCTTCCTCCCTATGCACCAGATCTCAATAAAATCGAAAACTCATGGGCAACCATCAAACATTATGCCAGAAAATTTTTGCAACGCACCGGGGCATCTTTAAAGCGGTCCATTCTCAGGGCGATAGTTTTGTTCCAAAAGGTTAAACCTTAGTGGGGAAGGCAATATCTTTAACGGTTTGACGAATGTCATTCTCCGCTCGCTGATAGAATTCCCGATGACTGATCATGATTGAGCACCATACAGCACGATGTGTGCAGTCTGCTTGGCACTCCGCAAATCCACCTTACCCGTGGGCAACACAGGGATTGCGTCCACTTGAAAAATACTATTTTCGCGGGGAATCCACAGTTTTGGCAGGTCTGTTTGTTGAAGTGCGGCAAAGAGTTGTGCGGGGGTATAGGTAACACTGGCGAGGAGCACACAGAGCCGCTCACCCCGTTGTGCGTCCTCTACCGCCACAACGACAGCCGCCTTTTCCCCTAAAATCTCCTCGATAACCGCTTCAATCTTGCCGTGCGGCACCATTTCACCGCCGATTTTGCTAAAGCGCGAGAGCCGATCGGTAATATGCAGGAAGCCATCGCTATCCATAAAACCAATGTCGCCCGTGTTATACCAACCGTCCTGCAACACGCTGTGGGTCAAGGGTTCATTCTGATAATACCCTTGCATTTGTGCAGGGCTTTTGACGCGCACCAAGCCTTCTTGCGTGGGGGGAAGCAGTTCCCCTGTGTTCACGTCCACCACCTGCACACTCACGCTCGGGATGGGTTTGCCCACGCTCCCTGCGCAATTTCCTTGGTGGTTGAGTCCCCCATGCTGAATATCGGGCATGTTGACCGCCACAACGGGGCTGAGTTCCGTGCAGCCATAGCCCTGCAAAATATGGGCATGGGGCAGCGCGGTTCTTAAGGCTTCTGCCGTGGTGGGGGTGAGCTTCTCGCCGCCTGTAATGACCAGCCGTAAGCTTTGCAACGCGCCCTCTTTGCCCGCTTGCACATAGTTTCGTGCAAACGTCGGGGTGCTGACCAGAATCGCACAACGCTCTTTGGCAATCATCTCCGCCACGGTTTTTGCCTCTAACGGGTTGGGATGGTAGGCAATGCGCCGCCCTGTTATAGCGGGTAACCACAGGCACACCGTAAAGCCAAACGAATGGAAGAACGGCAGAATGCCTGTAAGGGCGTAATTCTCTCTGCCTTCGGCCTGTTCTAGCAACACGCCCACACTTTCAATGTTGGCAATGATGTTCTCGTGCGACAGGCACACGCCCTTGGGTGTTGCTGTACTACCGCTGGAAAACAGGATGGTTGCGGTGTCGGTTTTTTGTGTAGCGCGATTGAGCCATAATCGTTGCAAAATAAACGTCGGCATCAAGAATGCGCTGAAAGCCGCAGAAAGCTTACCTGACAGCCTGATGGATTTTTTCGCGTCTTCCACGAAAATCATGCTGTCAGCCGCAGGGATGTTGAGTTTCAGCAGAAACGTGCGTGACGTGATAATATGCGTCACTTCTGCCTGTTTTAAGGCGGCGTGCAAGGACTCCTGCCCCAGCGAGAAATTCAGGTTTACACTGGTTTTACCTAAGAAACTCAAAGCGATATTAACTAAAGCCCCGCCCACTGTGGCAGGTAGCAACACCGCAACATTTTGAGCATTGATTAATTGCGGGGAGAGCCATTTCGCGAGCAAACGCGCACCAATCAACGCTTTCAGGTGATTGAGGCATTGCCCTGTGGTATCACTGAACAACGGTGCGAACGGGTGTCGCTTCGCTTTGGTTAAAAATCGCGCACCCAGTGTTTCGCGTTTTGTATAGCGATGCGGAATGGCTTTGGTGCCCAGCTCGCTGATAATTTGATTAAGCCGCCATGCGGGTGTTGCAGCAGGCACAGGCGCACCAACCGCCACTGTTACAGGATAAGGAATTTTCTTCGGGAATTTCTTGAAAAATCGCCGTCCTGAAAAGCTGAAGATGCTGCCCCACAGCCGTTCTAAGTGAATCGGGATAATTTGCGTGTCCATGCCTTCTAACAGCTTTTCAATGCCACGTTTGAAGGGGTGAAGATGCCCTGTGCGGGTGAGTACGCCTTCAGGGAAAATGCAGAGGTAGCCCCCCTTATTTAAATGCTCGCGGGCGGCTTCAAACCCGCGCCGTGTCTCACTCACACCGCCTGTACCAAACGGAATTGCGCCGATCGCATTGAGTACAAAACGAGAGAGCGGCTTTTTCCAAAAAGTGGACAACACCAGATAGCGCACGGGTTTATCTGACAGTGCGCTGATGAGTAGCCCATCAATAAAAGTCACATGATTGGCGGCAAACACAACAGGGCTATCAGGTTGCGGGAAACGCCCGTTTTCAAGCCCCTCGCCCGTGAAACGAATTTTATAAATTCGCCGTGCAAGCCAATAAATGCTGGATTCTAGGGCTTCATAGAGCAACGCAGGCGTGCGGAGAATGGCAAGCAGGATGCCCAAAAGGCTAATGCCGCCTGCTGCCATAATAACATGGCTGGCAGATAATCCCAGTTTGGCGCTCAACACCCAGAATACCCCTGAGGCGGCAAGCACGCCTGCCATATCAAAAAAGCTACTCGCCGCCATGATTTGCCCGCGTTTATCAGCGGGGGAATGCTGTTGCAGCAACGTCATCACAGGCACAATAAACAGCCCTGCGCCTAGCCCTGCCAACAGCATAAGAATGGCGGTATTGAGGTAGTTTGTCGCATAAAATCCACAGGCAATGCCTGCACTGCCCAGCAATACTGCGCCCCACACAATTAACGTGCGGCGCACACTTTTGCCCAAAATATACCCCGCCGCCACACTGCCGAGGCCAATACCCAGCGCAAGGAACGAGAACAACGACCCTGATTTTGCCTCACTTAAGCCCAACTCGGTTTTGCCCAACATAATGAGCGCAAGATACATGAGTCCGCCCATCAACCAATAAATCGCCGTGCCAATCATAGCGGCAGACAACGTGCGACTTTGGCGCATGGTGGGAATGGAGTGCAGAATTTCATTCAGTGGATTGATTTTAAAATGCTTGTTCGGCGCAATCGCGATGGTTTTGGGAAGGAACCAACACAAAATTGTGCCAACGATAGCGATGCCAAGCAAGATAGCCCCAATCATAGCAGGATGGTCTTTATAAGCACCCCACAACACCGCCCCTGTAAGCGAGCCTTTAATAATCGCCACAAACGTGAGCATATTCAGGTAGCCATTGGCTTTGGCGAGGTCTTCAGGACGGATGATTTCAGGCAGAATACCGTATTTACTAGGAGAAAAAAACGTGGAATGATTGGCCAGCAGAAACAGCGTGATCATCAGATAGTGCATATCGGGATGCGGCTGGCTGAAAATGAGTAATGCTGCGCCCATCGCGGTGATTTCCAACGCTTTGCTAATACGCAACACCGTGCTTTTTGCATACTTATCCGCAAAATAGCCTGCATAGCCCGAAAAGCACAGAAACGGCAGGATCGCGAGCGAACTAATCAACGCCACATACCCCGCTTGCGTTTTTGGATCAGGAAACAACGACAACGCTGCCATGGACAGCACCAATTTAAAGGCATTGTCATTGAATGCGCCGAGGAATTGTGCGCCCAAAAAGCTGAGAAAGCGCCAGTGATGGAGGGGGATGGTAGTTTGGGGTGATGTGGTGGACATGGTGAGAATCCTTAGGTATGAGCGACTATTTTTTATGTATACCAGAATATTAATCAATGTTCAATAAAAATATTGAGCATTGATTAATTAATAGGTGTCGTGTAAACTAATCACTGATTAATTATAAGGACATCCCCCTATGGCACGCCGCGCTGACCACTCCCGTGACGAAATAAAAACATTGGCCATAGCCGCAGGATCAACCCTGATACAAGAACACGGCTATACAAATTTTAGTGCCCGCAAAGTCGCTGCTATTATTGGCTATACTGTCGGCACGCTATATAATGTGTTCAGCGACCAGCACGATTTAATCTTGCATATCAACGGCGTGACGTTAGAGGGCATGCAGCAGCATTTGACCACCATTGATTCAACTATTTATGGTGCAGAACGTATCCACGCCCTCGCCACACAATACTTGATTTATGTTAGCGAACACCCAGCGCTGTGGCAAACCATCTTTGCCCATGTGATGCCGCCAGAGCGAATGCTCCCCGATTGGTACACGCAAAAAATCAACAGTTTATTTTCATCCCTAGAACAGGCGTTGATTGTTCTAACCCCAGAACCACACGCTCATGCCCGCATTATCTGGTCTGCATTGCATGGCATGTCGCTGTTGCTGCTCACCCATAAAATCACGAC
This sequence comes from Holosporales bacterium, assembly GCA_046338525.1. GTDB lineage: Bacteria > Pseudomonadota > Alphaproteobacteria > JAJTHO01 > JAJTHO01 > JBKCUA01. The sequence continues at coordinate 9,330 of JBKDWF010000046.1, read as the reverse complement.
AGTGGGGGTGCAAGATGTGCAAGCGTTAGCGGCACGGTTTATACAGACGTATCTAAAGGGATTGAGCATTTGAAACCTATAGCCTTCGTACCGATTGTAACCCCGCACGGGCATGTATTGCTAGAGCGAGCGGAAAATGCCGCGCCATTTGAAGCAGTTGTTGCTGAGCGGCTGGAGGCGGCATTTACCAAAGGGTGTGGTCATGGATTGCTGCACCTTGCCACCACCGAGATGGCAACGATCCTGCCGCCGCCGTTCGGCTGGTGGCGGGAATTGGGAACGCGCTATGTCACCGCCCTGCGGGCAATGCCCGACAGCGAGATTACGTTGGTATCAACGCCCACACTGGGGGTGCTCCGCCAATTCATCGACGATGCCCCACCGATGAAGGGTGGCGAATATCTAACCGCCGATACGTTGGCGACGCTGTGGGCGGATATGAATGCGGCGCTGCTGGTTGAGCGTACCGCTGCTGGGTTGTCGGTGGCCGATTTTTTGAAACAGCGTAATCCCGCGTGGCATACCGTTGGGCGGGTGCATTTTAATTTGGCGGAAAACCGCAAAGACGAAGACTGGCCGTTTGCGTTTATGGCCACCTATACCACGGGACTCTCTGCGGGCGGGCAAGCGCGGCATGTGCCATTAGGGCAGGCACTCAAAGAATACGCTGGGCTTGAAAACAAAGCCAGCCTGCTGAATTTGCTGTTGCCCGTACAGCGGGCGGCGGAAGCCTGCGGCTGGTTGAAAACACTTGTGAACAGTAGCGAGATTTTTCACCCACTGCGCTGGAAACCACAGGATGCGTTACAATTCCTAAAAGACACTGCCACTCTGGAAGAGGCGGGGGTGATTGTGCGGATGCCAGTTAGCTGGCGGATGAACAAACCGGCACGCCCGAAAGTAAAGGCCACCGTGGGTAGTAAATCCCCGTCAACCATAGGCATGGAGGCGCTGCTGGATTTTGACATGGCGGTGACGCTGGACGGGGAAACACTCACCCGCAAGGAAATCAAGGATATTCTGGCGCAATCCGATGGATTGGCGCTGGTGCGCGGCAAGTGGGTGGAAATCGACCGTGCTGCCCTGCAAGCCACTTTGGATAAATTTCAAGCGGTACAGGATGCCGCCGCTGAAGAAGGGCTATCGTTTGCCGAAGCCATGCGCCTGTTATCCGGTGCCAGCATCACCGGTCAGGCGGACACGGCAAACACGGTATCCTGGGCCGAGGTAAATGCCGGAAAATGGCTGGACGAAACGCTAGCACAGCTGCGTAGTCCTGATGCACGGGGACAGGCGAGTCCGGGTAAGGCCCTAAACGCCACCTTACGCCCGTATCAGCAAGCAGGGGTGGAGTGGCTGCATTTACTCTCGCAATTGGGGCTTGGCGCGTGTCTGGCTGATGATATGGGCCTTGGCAAAACGATACAGGTGCTGTCGTTGCTGTTGGTGCTGAAACAGCAGCAGGCCAAAGAGCATAAGCCCAGCATTCTTATTGCACCAGCCTCACTCCTTGGCAATTGGGAAGCAGAAGCGGCCAAGTTTGCGCCATCGCTGCGGACGCTGATTGCGCATCCTTCCGCCTTATCGGCGGAGGACTTAAAAACCAAACCAACCCATCTGCTTGAAAATATCGATTTGGTCATCACCAGTTATGGCACGCTGCTGCGCCTGCCGTGGCTGAGTGAAACGTCGTGGCGGCTGGCAGTATTGGATGAGGCGCAGGCGATTAAAAATCCCGGCACTAAACAAACTAAGGCGGTGAAAGCCCTGAAAGCGCAATCCCGCATTGCCCTAACTGGTACACCGATTGAAAACCGCCTTAGCGATTTGTGGTCAATTTTTGATTTTGCCAACCCTGGGCTGCTCGGCAATGCCAAGGATTTTAACGGCTTTGTTAAGCATCTTGATAACCTGCCGCAACCGTCCTACGCTCCACTACGAAATCTAGTGCGCCCGTATATTTTGCGTCGTCTTAAGACCGATAAAAGCATTATTGCCGACTTGCCCGATAAAACAGAGGTGAAAGCGTTCTGTTCCCTCAGCCGGGCGCAGGCGGCGCTGTACCAGCAGGCGGTGGACGAGATGGTCGAGCAGCTGAAAAAAGCCCACGACGGCATTGCCCGCAAAGGCCTCGTGCTGTCGTTCCTGATGCGCTTTAAGCAGATATGCAACCACCCGTCGCAATGGCTGGGTGATGGTGCGTGGGGTGAGGACGACAGTGGCAAGCTCGCACGCCTGCGGGATATTGCCGAAACCATCGCCGAAAAACAGGAAAAAGTGCTGGTATTTACCCAGTTTAAGGAAACAACCGCGCCGCTGGCGGCGTTTCTTAGTAGCATCTTTGGTCGCGCAGGACTGGTGCTGCACGGCGAAACCGCCGTGGCCAAACGCAAAGATTTGGTGCGGCAATTTCAGGAAGACGAAACCGTGCCGTTTTTTGTGCTATCCATCAAAGCGGGCGGGGCAGGGTTAAATCTTACCGCCGCCTCCCATGTGATCCACTTTGACCGCTGGTGGAATCCGGCAGTGGAAAATCAGGCCACCGATCGTGCGTTTCGTATCGGTCAAAAAAGAAACGTCCTCGTGCATAAATTTGTTTGCAAAGGCACAATTGAAGATAAAATAGATGCGATGATAGAATCGAAAAAACAATTGGCGGGTGCATTTTTAGAAGGCGGCAAAAGTGGTGAAATAAACCTCACCGAACTAAGCAATACAGAACTGTTAAACTTGGTGGCACTGGATCTAAGCGCTGCTCTGAAGGAGGCTTAAACGATGAGTTGGGGAAGACAATGGGGGCCCTATGTGCCGGTGGCAAAGCGTCGCGCTGATGCACAAAAAAAAATGGAAAAGCTGCGCAAACAGGGACAAGAGATCACCCCCGTAGTGATTGAGGGGCGCACGATTGCCAAGAGTTTCTGGGGTAAATCATGGTGTGAAAATCTTGAGAACTATAGCGATTATGAAAGCCGCCTGCCCCGTGGACGCACCTATGTCCGTAACGGCTCGGTGGCCGATTTACAGGTGCGTAAGGGCGAAATAACGGCACTGGTCAGTGGCTCAGAAATTTACAAAATAAGCATTAAAATCAAAGAATTGTCAAAAGATCGCTGGACGGCAATCTGTAAAGATGCGGCTGGGTCTGTCGGCTCATTGGTGGAATTGCTGCAAGGTAAATTATCGCAAAACGTGATGGAGCGCGTCTGCCGCAAGGGAGACGGCCTTTTTCCTTCACCAAAAGAGATAACCCTATCATGCAGTTGCCCCGACTGGGCGGATATGTGCAAACACGTTGCAGCGGCGTTGTATGGTGTTGGAGCACGATTGGATCAGCAGCCAGAATTGTTGTTTACTTTGCGTGCCGTGAATGAAAACGAATTGATTGCTGCTGCCAGCAACAATATACCGATGGCTGATACCGCTAAACCTGATACAGGACGGGTTATGGCCGACGACGATATGGCGGCGCTGTTTGGCATCAATATGGAAGATGCGGTTGTTGCCGCTGCGCCTACGCCTAAAAAGAAAACCACCACCACAATCGTCAAAAAAACCAAACCATCTGTTAAGCCAGTCCCCAGTCCTGCCGCTAAAAAGCGGGGACGTCCGCCGAAAAACAGTGTGGTTGCAAAGACACCTGCAAAACCAAAAAAAGCAGGTGCAAAGCCAGAAAAAGCCACGCAGAAAGTGATACAAAAACAAAAACCCCCCTCAACAAAAGGCATCATTAAAGCCCGTAGGAAGGCGTTATAAGCTTGTAATTATTACGCTACTATTAATCCAACCCTTATATTGCGAAACGTCAAACTCACCCGCCGCCCGCGCTGTATTTTAATACCATCGACCACATCGTTTTTGCGCTTAGCAATGCCGTGTTGCCAGTGATAGCGGGCATCGCCTTGTAACAACAGCAAGCTGCGCGAAGGGAGAAACAGGCTGGCTTTCTGTGCTGTTTGACTGTGGGTAAAGTCCATCAGATAGTCATACCAATACGCTTAAGTTTCTAAAGAAATATGCTATGCGTGCTACTACTTTAGTGTCCCACACCGAGGAGCAGCATTATGCATAAATTGGAAACGCACCACACGTTGAACGAGTTAAACGCAGCGGACCGCAAAGCGAAGAGCGGTCGTATTGCAACGCGGATTTTGATGATTCGAGACGTACAATCTGGGATGCCGGGCACCAAAATTTGTGATACCATTTTATACCGCTTTGCGTTCAATATGTAGAAAATATTTACGCAAAGCGGCAAGCCCGCGCGGCGTTTGAGCGAAGAATTTTGCAATCAATTGATTGCAAAATTGTATTACAGTCTATTGAGTTGGCTCTATTCCAGCATTATCGGGGAATAACGCCGCCGCCCGTTGCCTCCTTCTCCCGCGCAGCGGGGGAAGGTGAGGAAGGGGGTGTTTAAAATAAGAACAACCAATGGCTTTTCACCCCCTCCCCGCAAGGCCGATGGCCTTGCGCCTCCCCCGCTGCGCGGGAGAGGGGGCTGCACCGCGCCCTTCCATAGGCTCATGAGACTTGTGTGTATGGGGTATCCTCTCAGGAGAGATAGCCGCCGTAAGGCGGCGGGTGAGGGCGTTATAAGTTCGAGAATAATAGCAAGAAAAACACACTATAGTTACTGCAGAGATTGGGTTTTTAAATTACTCAATAGACTGTAAATTAGTATTACTGCCCTTTCGGTAGTACAGCCCCACCACCACCCAGTCCTGGTACGGGGAGGAAGTACGGCGTTACGGACTGTTTTTCATTATCCACAACAATCTTATTGGCGCCGCGTAGGACTTGTTCCACGGTCTCATAGTATAGGCGGGTGCTGGTGACTTCCCTGCCGGAGAGGTAGGCTTGGTGCACGGCGCGGAAGCGATCGGCGTCCCCGCGCGCTTGGCTGATGACTTTCTCGCGGTAGCCCTGGGCTTCCTGAACCACGGCAATGGCCTGACCCTCGGCTTTGGGGAGGATGTCGTTGCGGTAGCTTTCGGCCTGGTTTTTGGCCGTCTCAGCATCGGTGCGGGCGCGCTGGACTTCCCGGAAGGCGTCCACGACGCTGGCCGGGGGGTTGACGGCTTCTAGAAATACCGCCCGAACGCGGATGCCGCTGTTGAGATCATCGAGAAGTTCTTGTGCCCGCACAACCACCGCGCTTTCAATGTCCCGGCGTTTGTCGGAGAGAACGAAGGTAAATGGTTTCTGGCCAATAATTTCCCGCATAGCACTCTCTCCGGCGCGTTTGACGGCAGACAAGGGATCGTCTATATTAAACAGAAAATCCCCAGCATTTTTAATGTCCCAGGTAATGCGAAAATCAACATCCACGATGTTTTCATCGCCGGTGAGCATGAGGCTCTCCCCCGGCACATCTTGACGCAGGTTTGGATCTCGTGGGCTGTCTTTATAGCCGATGCTAACCCGTCGTTCGCCGGTAACATTGACAATTTTGCTCTCACCAATGGGGCTAGGCCAGTGAAAGTGAAGACCATCGCTAAGAGTGGCAGCTTTATTTGTCCAAACCCCGAACGTTGTTTCGATCCCGACCTCACTCGGGCGCACCCGGTAAAAGCCGGTAACTAACCATAACACAATCACGATGGCACCAATGCCCGCGAATACTGCAAAGGGATTACCGCCCCCTTTGCCCTTACCAGGGAACATACCGCGAAATTGTTGTTGGCTTTTTTTAAAAAAATCATTTATTTGAATAATATCAGGGTCTATTGGCTGGCGTGGACGCTGGGGCTTATCTGATCCTGTCTCTTGTCCCTTGCCTTCAGGCTTTTTGCCCCAAGGATTATTATCACCACCGTTACTTTGCCAAGGCATAAAAAGAATCCTCTACTTTTAAAATACTCCTTGGGTATAGTGCACTGGTCGTCTTTTGCAACAGGAACAAGTATGGAACAGTCTGAAGTTGTCAACACGTTGCTGACACTGCATTATCAGGGACATACCGCTTTCACACAACAACAAATCAGCGGTGTAGTGGTACGCAAAGAGCAAGTTGGCTGTGTGATTAGCCTATCCACAACGCAAAAAAATCACCGTGCCGCCCTGCAAGCCTTGGCCGAACAAGCACTGCTCCAGCTTCCCGGCATTGAGACGGCTCAAGTGATCTTTACCGCCGAAACGGGGGGTGTACCGGCACAGCCCCACACGGCTCCTGCACGGCGCGGGGCACCGGCGGAAAAAATTGCCCTGCCCCAGATTAAAAATATCATTGCCGTGGCCAGCGGCAAGGGCGGCGTGGGCAAATCCACCCTAGCCGTGAACTTGGCCATAGCCTTGCACCAGCAGGGGGCGCGGGTGGGGATTCTCGATGCCGATATTTACGGGCCGTCGTTACCGATGTTGCTCGGCCTTTCTGGTCGCCCGGCTCTTGATGCTGCCAAGAAAATGGTGCCGTTGGAAAAGCACGGCTTGGCGTGTTTATCCATTGGGCTGCTAACAGATCAGGATAAGCCCTTGATTTGGCGCGGCCCCATGGTCATGGGGGCGATAGAGCAGATGCTCAAAGATGCGGCATGGCCGATACTGGATATTCTAATTATTGATATGCCACCAGGCACGGGAGATGCTCAACTTACCTTGGCTCAACGGGTGCCGGTTACGGGGGCGATCATTGTCTCAACGCCTCAAGATATTGCTTTAATAGATGCGCGCAAGGGACTGAAAATGTTTGAGCAGACTGGGGTGAAAATTCTTGGAGTGATTGAGAACATGAGCTTTTACTGTTGCCCCCAATGCGGCCACCGGGAGGAACTCTTTGGTCACGGCGGCGCACGGCAAGCAGCGGCGGAGCTAAAGGTTCCGTTCTTGGGGGAAGTTCCCTTACACGCTTCTATCCGCGCCCAGAGCGATAGCGGTGTGCCCATTACTTTATCTCAGCCGGAAAGCCTGTTGGCAAAAGCGTATCAGGAGATAGCCGCGCAATTACAATCGTAGGATACTGTCGCCTTCGTGCCACATAATCTTATCAAAATTGGCGCGATTGAAGGTGTTTGCTGGCCTCGTCTTCACCATTGGTTTACACACCCATGGTAATAAACTCGCTAGGAGTATCCCATGACCGATAATGCCCCGTCACATGAAAAAGCTGATACCGTTACTTTTATTGATAACGCCACGGGACGAAAATTCGATTTCCCAGTTATTAGTGGCACCCAAGGGCCGAGGGTCATTGATATTCGCAAGCTGTACGGTGATACGGGGTACTTCACCTTTGATCCCGGCTTTACCTCGACGGCGAGCTGCGAATCCGCGCTAACCTTCATTGATGGTGATGAGGGAATATTGCAACACCGGGGCTATAGTATTGAAGAGCTTGCTGTGGATAGTGATTTTATGGAGGTTGCCTATCTATTGCTATCTGGTGAGTTGCCCACCCCGGCGCAGAAAAAAATCTTCGTCACGTCTATTACCCGTCACACGATGGTGCATGAGCAAATTTCGGCATTGTTCCGTGGATTTCGCCGTGATGCCCACCCTATGGCCGTAATGTGCGGGGTGGTGGGTGCACTGTCCGCGTTTTATCATGATTCTCTAGATATTCAGGACGCGCATCAACGGCTGATCGCAAGCCATCGATTGATTGCTAAGATTCCTACTATTGCTGCCATGGCCTATAAATATTCCATCGGTCAGCCGTTTATCTATCCGCGTAATGATTTGAAGTATTCAGAAAACTTCCTGCACATGTGTTTTGCGGTGCCGTGTGAGAAATACGAGGTAAACCCGATTATTGCGAGGGCATTGGATCGTATTTTTATCCTCCATGCGGATCATGAGCAGAACGCTTCTACCTCCACCGTGCGCCTTGCCGGATCGTCCGGGGCCAACCCGTTTGCGTGCATTGCGGCGGGGATTGCCTCCCTGTGGGGGCCTGCTCATGGCGGTGCCAATGAAGCTGTAATTAAAATGCTGCAAGAGATCGGCGATCGAAGTCGTATTCCTGAATTTATTAACCGCGCTAAGGACAAAAATGATTCCTTCCGCCTTATGGGTTTTGGTCACCGGGTGTACAAGAATTTTGATCCACGAGCGACGGTGATGCGGAAAACCTGTCATGAAGTGCTTAGCGAGTTGGGCATTCGGGATGAGCCGCTGCTCGATCTTGCCATGGAACTGGAACGGATTGCTATTGAAGATCACTATTTTGTTGAGCGTAAACTTTATCCAAACGTGGATTTTTATTCGGGTATTATTCTTAAAGCTATGGGTTTTCCGACATCGATGTTTACGGCCTTATTTGCCTTGGCGCGCACTGTCGGTTGGGTCTCACAGTGGCAGGAAATGCTTGAAGACCCGAACCAGCGTATTGGCCGCCCACGGCAATTGTACGTTGGGGCAAAGCCGAGGAAATACAAGCCGCTACACAAGCGGTAGTGCCACCAATAGGGCGCTTCTATTAACCCATTTATGGGGATGAGTGGCTAGAGCCAATCATCCCCATAAATGAGGGGCACCTCTATTACTCCACCCCCACAGGTAAAACCCTCCCAATATTAGGCATTCTTCGGCCATAGCGGCCAAGTGCGTACATACAGCATCTTGCGGAAGCCAGTCTTGACTACAATCAGCAAAATTCCTATTGAAAGCAAGCACCAAATCGCCGGGCTTTCGTTGAGGTTGTCGGTTAAAGTAGAGGCCAAAATAGGCCCTACCAAGAATTGATAAAGCGTTAACCGCCAAGACCCGTATAATAAAGGCACAATAAAGGCCACTAAAAAATAAGGCAAATAAATATGTTTTAACATAGTGATATTGGCCAATGTTCCTCCGGGATTAAGAAATCCGCTATCATACCAGCTATTGAAGGGAATATTCCAGGCAATATGCCAGTTGCCGTGAACAGAACACAATACGTCGCCGCAAAAGTACTTGCCTACCTCGCAGTGGCCCGCCCCTGGGAACGGGTACACATGGATGATCATGATCATCGCCGCGGCAAAACAGGCCGCGTAGGCCCACGGCGCGACTTTTTTGGCAATATCCTGGCGGATAAAATGCAGTGATAAAAGGTTAATAAAAAACGGCTGGAAGGCGATATGCAGCCACCCCAGCAACGTTGCTACCTGATTTTCCGGCACGCCGCACTGATCAATGTATTGATAGGTGAAGGCTTGGAGTAACTCCATAAGGGAGAAATACCCCAGCGGCATCCACAGTGCCGCCGGAGCCTTGCCTTTGGTGGAAGCCCACAGGGTGCTACCCAGACCAACGGCGGCTAATACCGCTGATGCTTCGCCACTCCAGCACATGGGAAATCCTCTCGCTGGAGATGCTGGTAGAGAGCAAGGATAAGGTTGTCAAAGGTATTGTGGC